>CAJQSL010000089.1 GCA_905612315.1 uncultured Francisellaceae bacterium | reverse complement strand
ACGACAGCAGTGGGTATTCTTTTGCGTAACGTGAGCTATCACGCGAAATGTTTATTTTTTTACAAACTTTCGCGCATTAAAGGCCCTTATCGCGCGAAATGTTCTAAAAAATGATAAGTTTCGCGCATTAAGAAAAAAATATAGAATACAAAACTAACCTATGAACAAAGAACCTTCAGAATAGGCTTATTAGCCGGTAATAATTTATAATCTTTTAAACTATCCAAAGCGACCCACTCCAATTTCTGCCCCTCACAAGATTTAGGCTCACCAGTATAATCTTTAATTTTATAAAAATTTAAATCAAGCGGCCTGCCCGATGGGGTTTTGCTTGATAAACAATCTATAAAATCAAAGCTTGAAACTTTTATGCCGATTTCTTCTTCAAGCTCTCGGATTAAAGCATCTTCTAATTTCTCGTTTAAGTCTACCTTTCCACCCGGGAATTCCCAAAAATTTGCATAAGTTTGATGATCTTGGCGCTTAGTTAAACAAACCTTGTTTTCTGAATTAATAATAATCCCAATTGCTATAGAGATTTTAGATTTTATTTTATCTTGTGACATCCTTTTCTCCAAAAATTAATTAACAACTACCAGATAAGGTGAGATAATAACAAAACAAAGCAAAGAATAAAAGAAGCACCTTATGGACAACCTTACAGGCAAATACTTACTAGCAACCCCACAGCTAGCAGATAGCAACTTCAAAGAAGCTGTGGTTTTTATCATCGAAGATAATACCGATGGTGCTATGGGTATTGTCATAAATAAAAAAGCTGATTGCCAAACAAAAGATTTTCTCAAAAGCTTAAAACTTAAGGTGTCTAGCCTAAAATCAGAACAAAGAAAACCAACAGTAATTTATTGCGGCGGCCCTATTCAACAAGAACATGGTTTTATAATCCATTCAACTGATGAGCCAGACCAATGGCAAACAACCATACACCAAGGCTCAAAAGTTAGTGTCACGGTATCAAAAGATATTATAAAAAGTATAGCCAATGGATCTGGCCCTAAAGATTATCTAATATCATTAGGCTGCTCTGGATGGGAGCCTGGCCAGATACAAGAAGAAATAAACGATAACCTATGGCTAATAGCACCCTTTGATTCTGAAATAATATTTAACACCCCGATAAAATTAAGATATCAAAAAACCGCGCAATCCATAGGCATAAAAACCATTTCATTATTAACATCTGAAGTGGGTCACGCTTAATGGAAAATCAAAGCAATTTATCCGGCCCAGTTGGATATTGGCTTGGGTGTGATTTCGGAACAAATAATATAGGCTTTGCTGTCGGTCAAAAGTTTACCAAAACTGCAACCCCAATAAAAGTTGTAAAAGCCAAAGAAGGAGTTCCACACAACTGGAAAGAAATAGATGATTTAATTGAAAGATGGCGCCCGAAAGGAATCATCTTAGGTTTGCCACTTAATGCAGATCAATCCGAAAGCACCATGAGTAATAAGGCAAGAGAATTCGGAAAACTATTAGCGAATAGAACAAACTTATCTATAACTTATGTAAACGAACACTTAAGCTCAAAATCTATAAAAGATGATATAAAAAACAGATTACAAAACACTCAAGTTAGCAACCAAAGATCAAACACCAGCAGAAGCAAAAGATCAAAATCTAAAAACAGAATAGATGCACTTTCTGCTTGCTTAATTCTTGAAACCTGGTTAAATTTATAACTAAATACACTTTAAATCATAAATTATTATTGATAAAAAGGCTTAATTATGAAAGTTATAATAAAATCAAAATCTATCTTCTCTAAAATAATTCTACTTAGTACTATTATATTATCTTTATTACTAACAAGCTGCGCCACAACTGAGCAATATCAAAAAAATCTAAACTCATGGCATGGCAAGAATATCAATAAATTTATCTCACATTGGGGATACCCAAATAAAACCATGAAACTACCAAGTGGCAATAATGTGTATGTTTATTCTATGGACAATGTAACTCACTTCCCGCAATACCAAACTGGTGGCTATACAACAGTCAAAACAGCTGGCAGCACAACAACTATTACTCAAGTACCAAGCGTGCTAACTGGCGGCGGCACTTATAGATACAAATGTATTACTTGGGTTGAGTTTAATAAGAAAGGAGTTATCGTTAATACTTCTTTTAGAGGAAATGCTTGCGTTGCCCAGAAATAACACCAGAAATAATATCTAAAAAACCTGAGTTAGACGAAAGAAAACCCAACGCAGTCTTTGTTATGCCGAACTCTCGTTAAAAAACTTTCTCAAAAGTACGATCGCAATATACACAACGTAAAGAACATCGCTTTGATCCTGATTGCATAATTTCATCTGTTACATCAAATGATGTTTGAGTCTGCTCGCAATTAGTTATACAAGATGAATTTGGGCATGCTAAAACCCCATTAAGTTTATTTGGAACTTTTACTTTAAACTTTTTAACAACGCCATAATCTTCAATAAGATTTATCGTCGCATCTGGCGCAAATACAGCAATATTTGCCAGCTCCTGCTCAGTTAACTGCCTATTTTCAAGCTTGATAATATCTTTAAATACGCCATTTTCACATTTGAGATATATACCGACGGTAACTTGAGTTGCTTGATTTGGCGCTTTATCTTTATTCAAAGATGCTAAATTAAATAACTCTAATACTTTAATAGCTGAACCTTCTGGCATATGATCTATCACTGTTCCTTGTTTAATCGCACTTACTTGTAAAACTTTAGAGTTTTTTGCATCAGTTGGCATTAGCTATCTCCCAAAATTAAAGATAATAAAGCAGCTCTAACCGGCACTCCCAGTTTGGCTTGCTCAAAATAATACGCATATTTGGTTTGATCAAGCTCGATGGGAAGCTCATCCTTTCTTGGCATCGGATGTAGGATTTTGAAATTATCTCTAACATCAGATAAATCATCCATCCCTAAACAGCATTGATCAAAGTAACTTTGCTCGGCCTGCATTAAATCATCATCTAAATTTAGATCTAATCTCTCTTTTTGTAATCTTGTGACATAGGCAATATCAGCATATTGCAAAACTTCGGATTTAGATGCGTGCAATGAAAACCTAACTCCATTATCCCTTAGCCAATTTAATAAAGATTTAGGTAGAGATAATGCTTTAGGCGATACAAAATAAAACCTTGGATTATAAAAACGCATTGCTTGTACCAAAGAGTGTACAGTTCGGCCATTTTTCAAATCACCCATAACTAAGATATTAAGATCATCTAAATTACCATTTTGACTTTTTTGTATTGCATATAAATCTAATAAAGTTTGTGTTGGGTGCTGATTAGAGCCATCTCCTGCATTTATAACTGGCACACTAGAAACCATAGATGCTAGTTTGGCACTACCAGCATTTGGGTGGCGCATGATTATTAAATCCGCATAACTACTTATAACTTTAATGGCATCTTGTAAAGACTCACCTTTTTGCCCAGAAGATGTGGTTTTTGCATCGGAAAAACCGATTACATTAGCCCCAATTCTGTGGGCTGCTGCCTCAAAAGATAATCTGGTTCTAGTTGAAGGTTCGAAAAAACAACTTGCGATAACAGGCTTTTTCTTTGATTTATTAATTTCAGTTATGTCTTTATAACCAGATTCAAACTTTTTTGTTAAATCTAATAAAGCACTAATATGCTCTTTTGAAAGCTGCTCTACATGGACTAAATCTTGTCCTACCCATAACTGACTCATATTGCATCCTAAAATCAATATTTAAACGTCATGATTATACTATTTTTCCTAACTAAAAGAAAGAAACTTAGCAAATTAACTCAAACTATAGTCAAACTATCTCAATTTATCGATTTTAACAAATCGATACGTGCTATGCACGAGATTGCTTCGCAAGTATGCTCGCAACGACAGCGGTCGGTGTTTTTATTTGTTTTGTCTCTATAGCCAATGTCTCAACGTATTATTCCTAAAACACTCACAAGCCTTTACGAGCTTTACCAATATCCTCAAGCCCTAATAAGGTTTAACATAAAGTTATCAGGAAGACAAATGAAGTGCCCAAAGGAACCCATGGATGGGAAGCGGCGGCACAGCTTCTTTGAATACAAAATAAAAACAAATCTGTAACCTTATTGCCTTATTAGCATTTACAACTAAAATGTTAATAACTAAACACAAAAGGATACAAATTATGAAAACTCTAATTAAAGCATCCATAATAGCCTTAATCATTAGCATTACACCTGGCTGCGACAATAACTCATCAGATAAAGACACCAACAAAACCACTGGCAAAGTAGCCGCTAAACCTACTAAAACAAATACAATAACAGGTGCTGGCTCAACTTTCATTTATCCTGTAATGGCAAAGTGGACCCAAAGTTATGCTAAAGAAACAGGCACTAAAGTTAACTATCAGGCTATTGGCTCAGGCGGCGGCATAAAACAGCTAGAAGCTAAAACTATAGATTTTGCTGCATCAGATAAACCCCTCAGAATTCAAGACTTACATAAACTAAATGCAATACAATTTCCTATGGTAATGAGCGGAATAGTGCCTGTAGTTCATCTTCATGGCATACATAATAATCAAATAGCTCTATCTGGTGAAGTTTTGGCAGATATTTATCAAGGAGAAATATCAAAATGGGATGACCCTAAAATCCAAAAACTAAATCCAAAAGTTGATCTACCCAAAACCCCTATAATAACTATCCACCGAGCTGATGGCTCTGGCACAACTTTTAATTTAACATATTACCTATCTCAAGTAAGCAAATCATGGAAAAGTAAAGTCGGCTATGACACTGTAGTTGCTTGGCCTGGCAGGCTTAGCATGGGTGGCAAAGGTAATGCTGGAGTTGCCGCCCAAGTGCAAAATGTGCCAAATACCATTGGATATGTTGAATATGCCTATGCTGTAGCAAATAAAATGACCGCTGTTAGAATGATAAACAAAGCTAACAAAACTGTTGAAGCTAATTTAAAATCTTTTGCATCAGCTGCAAATAATGCAAAATGGAGTGCTGATAACGGCTTTTATCAATTATTAACCAATCAGCCAGGGGCCGCAAGCTGGCCGATTGTTGCAACGACCTTTATCCTGGTTCCTGAAGATAACCCTAAAGATAAACAACAGGTTGCTGTAAATAAAGCCAGCTTAAAGTTCTTTTCTTGGGCATTTAAAAATGGTGATGCTATGGCTAAAAATCTTAACTATATTGTGGTTCCTGCATCTGCTCAGAAGAAGATTGAGGCTTCGTGGAAGGCTCCTCATCATCCTCTAACCTAGAACATGCTAAAAAAGGCGGAATTGGGTAAGACTCAAGTTCTTTTAAATAATCATGGATACCAGTTGCGCCGGGGTTACTCCTTGCGCACTCACTGAACATAACTGCAGCTGATAAAACCACCATCGAAAACACAGAGAAACCAATAACCTCAGCTCCTGGGATAAAATCTAGTAACCCTAACAACAAATGCTCATTAATAGCTCCTGCAGCAACATATAACATAAACGCTGCCGCACCCACCCCAGCTACAGGGATAACAAAGTCAAAAATATTACTATTATCTATCCATTGCAAAAATCTTTTATGCTTACAACTTACTAAATCCTTAAAAGATAATTTTAAATAGATATCTAAAACTTGCTGATTTGTTAACTTAGGCTTCTTATACTTTTTAAGAGATTTTTTTAATCCTTTAGATAAAGAACTATCTTTTTGCATCAATCTTACTTTTAAAATAAAACACGCCGCTACAAATTTTGCATCATTTATTGTACCTTTAAAAAAATCTTCATCTTTTGATAAATTTTGTGAATTAGAATTATTTGACATAAGAACCCCTTTATTTTTATTGTTATTGTTATTTGGGAAGAAATATTTATTTCACATAGTTCTAAATTTAGAATACCAGAAAGATAAATTAATTATTAAATAATTTTAGAAAAGTAAGAAAACAAATCTGTTGGCAACAAAGATCTTTCGCCAAAATCTTCAGATGCTAGATCCGCACTTATAGCATGAGATAAAACTCCAACTCTAGCAGAATCTATTAAAGATAAACCTTGAGATAAAAAACCTCCTATCATCCCACTTAAAATATCTCCCATCCCACCTGTTGCCATTCCAGGGTTTCCATACTCACACAAATAAGTATTTTCGCCATCATCAACTAAAGTATTGTGACCTTTTAAAACACAAACCCCATCATATTGCTTTTGAACAACTCGCACCTTTTCTGGCCTTTTATCTTGTATATGAGAAACATTTGCTCCCAATAAATTAGCAGCCTCTTTTGGGTGCGGAGTTAATACCCAATTATCCTGTTTTAATTTAAGCTTTTTAACTCGAGCCAAGGCTCCTGCATCAATTACGAAAGATAATTTAGCATGTAATTTTTTTGTATCTTCATTAACTAGGCAATAATCTATTAACTGCTGCGACCACCAATTATCAGAAGTTCCTATAGTCATTCCTGGCCCTAGAACAATAACATCAGCTTTGGCTAGCAATGGATCTAACTGCTCAACATGCTCTATGCCATACACCATCAACTCTGGCTGGGTTAAATTTAAAATTTTACTATGATGTGGATGCGTTGCAATACTCACTAATCCTGCGCCAACTCGAAGAGCCGCCTGCCCTGCCATTAAAGCTGCGCCACTTAACCCAGGCTCACCCCCAATAACCAATACATGCCCGAAATCTCCTTTGTGGGAGTCAGGCGCACGCTTTGGTAATAATTTGGCAATATCTTTTTGATCTAAAACTTTCATATTTTTTACCTATAACTCATATTATGCACTTTATGTGTTTTATCGATTTTTAAAAATCGATACGGGCTACGCGCTTAGCACTCCACCCGAGATTGCTTCGACGTAGTCTCGCAATGACTGCACTGGGTATGTTTTTGCGTAAGGTGAGCTATAATCCTATAATCCTATAATCCACTTCACTTCATCATCAACTATAACCAAGGGCACCAAAGCTCTTTGCCATGGAATTACCTTTTTTTCATTAAAGATTTTCTTTAAAGATTTATGCTGATCTTGCCATTTAACAATTTCTCCACCGCGTCTAAATCTTATTATAACTTTTTGCCATTGCTCATGATTTAAGCTTAAACCTAAAGACTCAAGTTGTTTTTTTGATATCTCATAACTTTTTACAAAATCAATAGATGTATCACAAGCAATCAATTCCTCAGCAGACTCGTAATTAATAAAACAGTCGGCATTATAGTTACTAAATTTTTTCATATATGCATATTCTGGCAATAAAAAATTATCTTCTTTATTAAAATCAACACTCGACTCAAACTTAAACGCCGCCTTTTGATATTCAAAAATATTTTCAGATACTAAATATAATCTAAAATCAAATAGCTGAACTCTAAACAGCTGCTCGCTTATATCTTTTATATCTTTTATATCTTTTGTCTTTACTTCAAGCTCAACACTGCTATCTGATTTATTAGATAAGATCAAACTATTCACCTGCGAGATAAACTCTAATAATCTATTTTCACTTGGCATCAGAATATTATTAGAATCTAACCACTTTCTTAGAATAAAAACTATTTGATCATTATTTTCTAGCTCTATTATTTTTTTAATATTTAAAGAGCAATATTTATTTAAATCTTTTTCTAGATCTTTTTCTAAATATTTTTCTAAGTCTATATTTTGATCTATAACTCTCATAGCCTGCTGACAAAAATAACTAGCTCGAGCGAACTTAAGCTTAGCTTTTGGCCAGCGCTTTTCTAGTTTCGGTAAAATTTCATGACGAATAAAATTTCTATCTAACTTAATATCAGTGTTTGAATCATCTTCAATCCAGCTTAGTTTTCTTAAAGTTGCCCAACTTTCAAAATCTTCTTTAGATATATTAAGTAATGGCCGCAGCAAAAAGCCTTTCCCAAAGTCTTTTACCTTTGGCATAGCGCGCATCCCGCTTACCCCAGCACCACGCAAGCACTGCAATAAAAACGTTTCTGCTTGATCATCCATATGATGCCCGGTTAATAATATATCTGCAGCTTTTAGATGATTATTAAAAATATTATATCTAGCTTTTCGTGCCCACAGCTCTAACCCATCGCCATTAAAATTTGTATCTTTTATATTCTCTATAACTAAAGACACCCCCCATTTATCGGCTTGAACTTGACAATGCTTGACCCAAGAATCTGCGAACTTACTTAAATTATGATTTACATGACAAAGCAATATCTTGTTTTTATAATTTTTTATATCTTGTTTTTCCATAAAATATAAAAAACTATCAATCAAAACACTAGAATCTAGCCCGCCACTAAAAGCTAAAATAATTTTATTAGATTGATCTAAATATGATATTAAATTTGTATCTAGCCAGGCTTTCTTAAAACTTAGAAGCACTTCCATGTGATTTGTTTTCATTTTTTAGTCTCGAACTCACCAAAGTTCATCAATCTATCATAACGAGATTTTAATAGCGCATCCGGTGATTTTTGCATTAAGTCTCTTAAATGTTTTTGCAAAACTTGTTTTAAATTATGCGCGGACTCTTTAAAATCACGATGCGCTCCACCCAAAGGCTCCGGAATTATCTCATCAATAATACCCAATTCTAATAACCTTTTTGGAGTTATTCCCATAATTTTAGCTGCATCTGATGCTTTATCGGCACTTTTCCAAAGAATAGTTGCACAACCTTCAGGTGAAATGGTCGCAAAATAACTATATTGCATCATTAACATGTTATCGCCAACACCAATTCCTAAAGCGCCACCTGAACATCCTTCACCAATTACAACACAAATAATTGGCACTTTAAGCTGCGCCATAACTTGCAGGTTTGTTGCAATAGCTTCACTTTGGCCACGAGCTTCAGCATTTATCCCAGGGTACGCTCCTGGTGTGTCAATTAAAGTCACCACAGGCAATGAGAATTTTTCAGCCATTTTGAATAATCTTTTTGCTTTTCTATAGCCTTCTGGGTGTGGCATACCAAAATTGCGATATATTTTTTCTTTGGTATTTCTTCCTTTTTGATGACCCACAACTACAACCGGATAATCTCCTAACTTGGCCAACCCACCGACTAAAGCCGGATCATCGGCAAAGCTTCTATCTCCATGAAGTGGCTCATACTCATCAAATATGAGCTTTATATAATCTAATGTATAAGGTCTATTTGGATGCCTTGCGACCTGAATAACCTGCCAGTCACTTAAGTTCGAAAACACTTTTTTTGTAAGGGCCAACTGTTTTTTTTCAAGCCTTACGATTTCCTCCTGAATATCAACTGCTGAACCATCCTCAACTGCTTGCAAAGCATCAATTTTAGCTTTTAGCTCAGCAATTGGTTTTTCAAAATCAAGAAACTCCATAAAATACCTAACTCAATATAACTTATATATAATTTATATCACATACTTTAAGCACCAACGTGCTATTTATCAAGCATCATATGCCCACTTACCAAAATACATGCTTCGGATATCACTCCAAACCGTTTGATGCTCTTCAGTCAATAACGGGGTTAACTCGTCTACAGCTTTTTTAAAACCGTCTTGATCATCTAGTTTTACTAATTTTCTTAATAATTCCAATCTCAAATCAACACTATGAGGAGCTGCACTTACTCTAGTTTTTATCAAATCTAGCTCATCTAACAAATCCTGCCTATTAGATATATTATCTACATTTGTTAATGGTACGCTCTCAACCTGATTTATTGAGTCTACTTGGATATTTAGTTTAGGCTCAGAGGTAGTTAGTACTGAAACTTGCGTTGGCGCAGTATTTTGATAATTCCTATTATTCTTAGATCTAATTCCTAAACGCAAAGCTGCTGTCCCAGAAGCACCTGATGATTGCTGGCTTTGTCTATATCTCCAGTATAAAAACACTGTAGTTAACATGAAAAAAGCACTTAGAAGCATCCAAGCATCTACTTGATATTTATTATCTTGCACCTTAATTTTATCAAACTTATCAACCCTAGGTGTAGCTAAGATCTGAGTTTTGAACTCTATTTTTTTAGGTTTAGTTTTATTATTTATATTACTTACGCCAACGGGAATTGGGTTAGCACTAGAATTATAATAATTATCAACTGCTAAATTTTTACTGTTTTTACTGATTTGTTTAGTAACTTCTTTAGGCTTAGATATCTGCTCTTTAGGATGTAAAATTTCTTTTACTCCTGCACTTGTTTTCGGCAATTTTAAATGCATGCCCGAATTCAAAGCAGTACTTCCATTTAGCTGATATTCATTAAGTTTTTGAATAGCCAATAACATATTAGCAGTCGATATTTTCTTCGATGGCCGATGTCTTTTAGCAATCATCCATAAATTATCCCCCCGCCTTACCGTGTATGCTTTTGTATTCACACTAGCTTGCACGCTTGCTTTAGCATTGTTATTAGCCAAGCAATTTGTCGACAAATACCCGTTAAAACATATAGTTAAGCTAACTAACACACTAGTTTTAGCAAGCCTTATTAATTTTAAATTTCTAGCCATAATCTACCCCCACGCAAGTTATTATTTGAAGTTTAGCTGATATCTTTTTTAATTTAAATGTAAAGTATTAATAATAGTATAAAAACTTGACTTTGTGTAACGTACGTCTTACAATAACAATATAACACATTATGCAAAGGAGCAATTCAAAATGCACAAATTATCGACCGTTAACGTTAGAATAGAGCCAAACGTTAAGAAAAAGGCAGAAAAAATATTCCATACCATAGGCCTATCAACCGCTGAAGCGATAAGGCTATTTTACAAACAAGTATGCCTACAAAAAGGAATACCATTTGAGCTAAAAATACCAAATGAGAAAACTATCCAGGCCATGAAAGACGCAAACGATAGAAAAACCCTGAAAGCAAAAAACATTGATGACTTATTGGAAGATTAAAAACAAAAGAATGCTACAAATAGAATACACAAACCAGTTCAAAAAAGACTTAAAACTCATCAAAAAAAGCAATAAAAAACTGGATAGACTCAAAAAGGCCATGGAATACATTCAAAAAAACATCCCCCTACCTTACTCTTTTAAAGACCATTCATTAAAAGGCAACTGGACAAATCATCGCGAATGCCACCTTGAACCCGACTGGTTATTAATATATAAACAAATAATAAAAGAAAATGTTGTGATTTTCGTTAGAACCGGGTCACACTCAAATTTATTTAAATAAAAGTTGAATTAACATGAGCCATAATGATCTACCCAGATTAAATCACATTTTAAATCACATTGACCAACAAACTGATCAACTAATAAAAACTCTAATAAGCTGGTCTGAGATAAACTCAGGCTCAACAAATACAAAAGGCTTACTAAAGCAGGCTGTTGCAATTAGTAATCTTTTTGAAAAAAAACTTAAAATAAAATGCAAAAAAATCAAACTCCCAGATATCATATCAAAAGATAACCCGACAATAACACAAGACATGCAAACCGGCCCATTACTAATATTTGAGAAAAATATAAATCCAAAACTACCAACAATATTATTATCTGGCCACTATGACACCGTATTTTGTGAAAATAATCACTTTCAAAAAACAAGAAAACTACAAAAAGATATTCTAAATGGCCCCGGTGTCGCTGATATGAAAGGCGGTTTATTAGTAATGTTAAGTGCTCTTGAAGCATTTGAAAAAACCGACTTAGCCCATAAACTAAACTGGATAGTTATGATAAATCCAGATGAAGAAATCGGCTCTATAAGCTCAAAAGTACATTTAGAAAATCATGCCAAAAAGATAATAAAAGCCAATAAAAACAGCGTAGGACTAGTTTATGAACCAAGCCTTACCCCAGATGGGACTTTGGCTGGAGCAAGATCTGGCAGTGGCAGCTTTAGGATTCACGCTCAAGGCAAAAGCACCCACGCTGGAAGAGATCTATTTGGTGGCAGAAATGCAATTATAGCCTTGGCAGAAGTAGCAACAAGGCTACACAAACTTAGCAAAAAAGATAATTCGCTACTAGTTAATATCGCAAGATTTAGCGCTGATAGCCCATTAAATCAAGTCCCTGATGCTGCTACTTGCGCTTTAAATATAAGAATTAAGAGCAAAGCTGATTTAGATTTTTTCAAAGCTAAACTACATGAGATATTAAAAAAAGTTGAAAGCGAGTCTCAGTGTAAATTAAGTTACTCTGGATCTATTTCGCGCCCACCTAAGCCTTTAGATAAAAACCAAGAAAAGCTATTTAACCTGGTCAAAGAGTGCGGCAAAGAACTAAATATGGATATCAACTGGAAATCAGCAGGAGGCGTTTGTGATGGCAATAACCTTGCAGCCTGCGGGTTACCTGTTGTTGATACTCTAGGAGTTCGCGGCGGCTGTATTCACTCTGATAAAGAGTTCGTACATTTAAATAGCTTGGCTGAGCGTACTAAATTATCTACACTAATTTTATACAAATTAGCGCAAAAGGCTTAATAACTGACAAAACATTTAAACTTATTAACTTTTTATTACTCCAATAAGTACACCATAATTAAAGAAATATAACTGGACCAAATAAAAAAATGAAAAAACATAACCTTTCTCATTTTGATAACTATCGCCTGCGCCCAATTAAAAAAACTGATTTAACCGAGCTTTGTAATTTAGCAAAAGTATCTGGCATAGGATTTACATCCCTTCCTGACTCAAGAGAAGCTTTATCTGAAAAAATAAAAATATCTATAAAAAGTTTTGCAAAAAATCAAAAAGAATTATCCTCTGAGTATTATCTATTTGCTTTAGAGCATCTACCTAGTAATAAAATTGTTGGAGTCTCTGCGATAGAAGCAAATGTTGGCGCCGAAGAGTTATTTTATCATTATAAGATTGGAAAACTTGCCAAAGTCTCCAAAGATCTGGATATAAGAATCACCCATGATATTCTTACCCTAACTACGGACCTTAGTAACACCACTGAAATTTGCACTTTATTTTTATTACCTGAACATCGCCATAAGTGCTTGGGGCAGCTTATATCCCGTGCAAGATTTTTATTTTTAAAGCTATTTCAAGAAAGATTCCCGGAACAAATTATCGCTGAAATGCGCGGAGTTAGTGATGAAAAAGGCACTAGCCCTTTTTGGAATGCAATAGGAAAATGCTTTATCGGGCTTAAATTCCCTGAAGCCGATTACATAAAAGGTTGCGGACAAAAGCAATTTATTACGGATCTTATCCCCGAGACTAGAATCTACACTAGCATGCTACCGACTGGTGCAAGAAATGCTATTGGAAAAGTCCATAAACTTACAGCTCCAGCGCAAGCTCTTCTTGAAAAAGAAGGTTTTAAATTCAAAGGATATGTAGATTTATTTGATGCAGGCCCAACTCTTCATGCCAAAATGCAGCAGATTAATACTTTTAATAACACCAAAGATTATAAAATATCTAATATAAATCTTGAAGATTATCTTAAGAAAAACAAAGATGTACATCTTACCCCAGTGATCTTAAGTAATAAGAATATAAAATGGCGCGCAAGCTTGAGTGAAGCAATTATTTTAGAGAATAATTTAGAAAATAATGATCTTAAAGATGACAGCTCTAAAGATAATAATCTTGGGAAGATAATTATCAGCTCTAAGACTAAAAAAGTCTTAAAAGCTGATAAAGTTGTGCAGGTTGCTTTGGTTAAGGTTTAGACACTACCACTTGCATCAAACACACCATCGGCGTCTCGGCCTATTACACCATCTAGTAGTCCCGCAGCAGCTGCAGAAGCGGCGGCGACAGGTGCTTGTACTGCCGGTGGTTGAGGGCTATGTATCTCAGTATCAGCTGCTGCAGCGGCAAGGACAGCACCGCCACCATCATCTACTCCTGCTCTCGCCCTTTTAGCAGAAGGAGAAGGAGCAAGACCAGCACCAGCACCACCACCGTCACCAAGCCCCCGTTTTTGTGCTGCACTAAACTCAACACTACCTGCACCATCTAAACCATTATCTTTATATTTACCTTCAAGCTCTTCAATCTTATTCTTAGATATACTTCCAAGCTTATTTGCTTTAGCATTCCTATACAATGCACCAAAAGCATGCCCCAACAGGCTTTGAGGGCCAGCAATTGCAGCAGTAAAAGCATCTAAAAACTGATTTACCTTACTTAGTGGATCAACCAGGGAATTTTTATAGTATTCCTGCGCCAGTTCTTCAAAGAATTCATTAAACTTTTGGGTAGTTGCTCCTTTAAGACTATTAAGTAATCCTTTCGTTTGTTCATCACTATATTTTGTACCTTTGTCCTGGCTATTTATAGCATTCTTGACAGCCTCAATGTTTGCTAGAGAATCTATTTCTTTATCTAAATCTAAAGCATCTATAACTGCCTTATGGTCAAAGCCATCCTCCCTACCTTTTAAAAGACCAGGTAAAACCTCTTGATATATGTCTTTAGCTTTACGTTCGATTATCGGCTTTGCTTTTGCTATAATTTCTTGAACTTTGGCAGTCCTTTTACCCCCAAGATTTTGAGTAGCACTCCACTTTATAAAATTACCTAATGGCTCGCGCAGACCGTCAGCACCAGCACCAGCACCAACAGCGTTCATCGCTCCGTAATTAGCAGCCTCTGCCGCTCTATGTGCTTCCTCCATACCTGGCATAACATACTCCTAAATAAAAAAATAAAAAAACTTTATCCATTTTCCGCTAAAACATTACGTAACTCAAGCTCAAATCAATGCAAAATTTATCTTATGAAAAATATATACTTTATTTTTATAAAAAAATAATAAATTTATAATTAAAATATTTTTTGGGCATTCTAGCGCGGGTTACGCTATAATATTTATACTGTCTTTTCGGGTAAATTCTTGATAGTAATAGAATAAGGTTAGTTAAAACTTTATTCTAGCAATGGATCGCAATACTCTCAAAAAAATACTAGACTTAAAACGAATAAAAACGATCCATAAAAAAATTTTAAATAAAATAGGACAACATATGAAGATGGGATTAAACAAAAAACTAAAACTAATTACTACAGCTGTAACTTTAGCCGCTGCCTGCACATTTGGAATATCTAATTCAAGTTTTGCTGATACAGCTAAAAAAACAATTTCAGCCAAAGGCGCAATTTCAGCTAAAAAAATAACTCCAGCCAAAAAAACAATTTCAGCTAAAACTGCTGTTAAAAAAGCTGCAAAAACAAAATTTAATCCAAAGGCTGTCATTTTAATAGACAAGATTACTCACAACCAAGTAGTAATTGAAAGCTCATTCCAAGCTGTAAATAACTTAGAAGGTTATATAGTGTATCCAAAGCAAGGCCCAAAACAAAGAATGATTATAATTGTCCAAAAAGATGGTAAATTTGCTTTCTTTGGAAATATCATAACTGCTGATGGTAAAAACCTTTCACAAGAATATAATCAAAAATATATTGTAAGCAAACAAGCAATCGATGCCTATAAAAGCATTAATACTTTAAGCTATGTAACCCAAGGATCAGACAAAGCACCTCATAAAGCATATGTGATGATCGACCCTAACTGTATTTTCTGCCACCAACTTTACCTTGATATGGCACCTCTAGTAAAAGCTGGAACCCTACAAATAAGATGGGTTCCTGTTGGCATTATGCGCCCAGATAGCTCGGGGAAAGCAGCTCACCTTCTTAGCGCCAAAAACAATACTGAAGCGGTTAAATTACTGCAAGAAGATGAGGACAAATTTAAGACTAAAACAGAAGAAGGCGGTCTAAGCGCACTTGATAAGAGCAGTACTGACCCAACAACTGCCAATGCCTTCAAAAAAGTAGCCAATAACACTGCTTTCTTTAGCAATAACGGCTTCCGAGGTACTCCTGTAATTCTTTACTTAGATAAAAAAGGGAAACCTGCTATTTACCCTGGATATCCAAGAGGCCCTGAACTACAAACATTAACGGACAAGATGTCCAATAAATTTTAAAAATATTACGGAAGAAATTTAATAAAATGGCTTGGATAGGAAAAATACTTGGATTGATATTTGGATTTATGTTCCTAGGGCCCGTGGGGGCTCTAGTGGGAATACTAGTCGGCCATGCCCTAGATAAAAGGTTTGCACAAGACTATGCCAAAGCACACCCTTTTAGTTTATTTGGAACTCTAAATAAAACCAAAAAGCTTTATTTTTATACACTATTTTCTTGTATCGGTCATTTAAGCAAAGTTGACGGTACAGTTAGTGAATCTGAAATTAAAACCGCAAGACAAATAATGCGCAACTTAAAATTAAGTGAAGAACAAACTATAGCTGCCATGGATGCCTTTCGAGCAGGCAAAGATAAAAATTTTAATATCCATTATTACTTACGCCAGCTTCGAGATAAATCAAAAGGCAATAAGAACTTACTACGAGTATTTATGGAGTACCTGCTTGTTGCTGCTTACGCTGATGGGGCTTTATCCACCAAAGAGCGCCAGTTATTAATCTCTGTAGCTTATTCCCTAGGTATAAGTAAAAAAGAATTTGATGATGTTCACCGCAAATTCAAAGCCCAAAAGCAATTTGAAGAACAATTTAATGCGCAATTTAACCAACAACAGTCTCATCAAAGCAGATATCAATATCAAGAATCTTCACAAAGTCAAAATCAAAATAACAGCCAAAACATAAATAAACCACAAAACCAACAAGTTACTCTTAAAAATGCATACACAATCCTAGAAGTTAATCAACACGCTGATTCAGCCACTGTCAAAAGAGCTTACAGAAAACAAATGAATAATTATCATCCAGATAAGCTTGTTGCTAAAGGACTTCCGGATGATCTTATGAAATCAGCGACAGAAAAAGCTCAAAACATTAAAGCTGCATATGACATGATAAAACAAAGTAAAGGCTGGAAGTAATCCTAATTATACTTAGAATCCGTCATCAGCCCAACTTTATTCACCCCCCCTGTTTGCAATAAGACCATGGCTTCAACAACTTTACCATAACTAACCTCCTTATCTCCTCGAACCAAAACATCGCGCTTGGAATTTTTCTTAAGAAAACCACTTACAACCTTGCCTAATCTCTCAGGGCTTACATAACCATTACCCTTTTGTAAATTAACAAAATATTTACCACTTCTATTTACGGTCACTATTACTGGCTGCATATCTTTAGTAGACAACCTTTTGGCATGAGCGCTGGGCAAATCAACTGTTACGCCTTGCTTTAACAAGGGAGTTGTTACCATAAAAATTATTAGCAAAACCAACATCACATCAATATATGGAACCACATTGATTTGTGCTTCTAACTTTCTTTTATTTCTACGTCTTGACATATTATGCTCCTTTATGCCGCATAAAGTTGTCTGTGCAATAAGCCACTGTATTCATCTTTAAAATTCTCAAACTGATTAACTAAATTATCAGATGCGCTTGAGAAACTGTTATAAGCTATAACAGCCGGAATTGCTGCAAACAAACCCATCGCAGTTGCAACTAATGCCTCTGAAATGCCAGGAGCTACCATCTGCAAAGTTGCCTGTTCAACCATTCCTAAAGATTGAAACGCGCTCATTATCCCCCAAACTGTTCCAAATAAGCCAATATACGGACTTACTGAACCAATGGTTGCAAGAGTGCTTAAACCAGTTTCTAACCTATCACTTTCTTTTAAGAAGGCAACTTTCATCATGCCGTTGGCACCTTCTAATAATTTATCTGGACTTTTATTGTTATTATTTTGCGCCTGCCTATTAACAAGCTCTTTAAAACCTGCCAAAAATATATTAGCAGCTCCGGATAGCTCTTCTTGCATTCGATTAAACTTATGATACAAAGATTGCAGATCCGATGCCTGCCAAAAATCTAATTGAAAATCATTCAAAGCTCTATTGGCAGCTTTTATAGCTTTAGTTCTCTCAAAAATAATGCACCATGAGGCAATAGATAACCCTAATAATACTAATAAAACGAACTTAACCACCCAGTCGGCGTGTGCAATTAATGCCCAAATAGATAAATGACCTTGCATATTTAATTTCTCCTATTTTTATTTGGTAAACCTAAATACTCATAAGTTAAATCACTAGCGAGCCTTCCTCGAGGAGATCGCTGTATTAAACCTTGCTGAATTAAATATGGCTCAATTATCTCCTCAATGGTACCTTTTTCTTCGCCAATGGCTGCAGACAAAGTATCTAAGCCAACCGGGCCGCCGGCAAATTGCTTAACTATGGTTCTTAATAATATCCGATCACTCTCATCCAAGCCTCTTGCATCTACTTCTAATAAATTAAGCGCGGCATCTGCATCAAATGCTTTAATAATTTTACAATTCTTACACTGGGCAAAATCTCTAACTCTGCGCAATAATCTATTTGCAATTCTTGGAGTGCCGCGCGATCTTTTTGCAATCTCATTAGCGCCGCAATCAGAAAGATTCACATCTAACAATTGAGCTGATCTTTTAACTATATTAACTAAAGATTTTACATCATAGAACTGCAGTCTTTGGGTGATACCAAATCTGTCTCTTAAAGGTGCGGTTAATAAACCTGCTCTAGTAGTCGCCCCAACTAAAGTAAAGGGGGGCAAATCAAGCTTTATGGATCTCGCTGCCGGGCCTTCACCAATCATAATATCTAATTTATAATCTTCTAAAGCTGGATATAAAACTTCTTCAATTTGCGGGGATAATCGATGGATCTCATCTATAAACAATACATCATTAGGCTGCAGATTAGTTAAAATAGCAGCTAAATCTCCTGCCTTTTCTATCACAGGACCTGAAGTTTGCTTTACACTAACTCCCATCTCATACGCAATTATGTGAGATAAAGTAGTTTTACCTAAGCCCGGCGGACCATAAATTAAAACATGATCCAAACTTTCTGCTCTTGCTATAGCAGCATCAATAAAAATACGCATTTGTGCTGAAACTTTGGGCTGACCCTCGAAACCTTCTAGCGTTTTAGGGCGCAATGCCCGATCAATAATATTATCAGGGCCTTGCTGATCTGCGCTTATAATCCTATCACCTTGATTATTTTCAATAACATCAATTTTATCAGATTCGATCACACCAACCCCAAACTATTATTATACTGTTATAATCTTAAGTCTATATAATATCTGATTGCAAGTTATTGTGCTCTGAATTATTGACAATTTCACTCAATTATTACATAATAACGCGGATTACTTTGGCTATGTAGCTCAGCCGGTTAGAGCACAGCATTCATAATGCTGGGGTCGGTGGTTCAAGTCCACCCATAGCCACCATTCTTTTTACTTATTTTTCCATCCTTTCGTTAAATTAATATACTCAAAAAAGGCTTAACAAGTCAAGACAAAACAGGACACAATTCCCGAATTGTCTTGACAAAACAGGAATTGTGTCCTAAAATGTCATTAAGATAATATTTAAAAACAATTGGTTACAAATATGGATAGATATATTAGAGATTTGATAAAAAAAGACTGCGACGAAAAAATAATCTTAATTAGCGGCCCGCGCCAAACAGGAAAAACCACTCTCTCAAAAGCTCTATTTAAAAACTATGCATACCTAAATTATGACTTAAGCTCTGAGCGCGAGATGATATTAAAAAAACACTGGCCCAGAGATGTTGAGTGCGTAATCTTTGATGAGTTACATAAAATGCCCGAATGGAAACGCTGGATAAAAGGAATTTATGATACTGAAGGAGTACGTCCTCGAATAATAGTCACTGGCAGTGCTAATATGGACAGCTTTACTAAAGTTGGTGACTCATTAGCTGGCAGATATTTTCAATTTCGCTTACACCCTGTAGATATAAAAGAAATAACCGCACTTACCAAAGAATCCCCCCATAAAACAGCAACAAAAATTTTACAGCTAAGCGGTTTTCCTGAGCCGTATTTAAAAGACTCTAAGACATTCTACAGAAGATGGCGCAAAACTCATCTGGACATCATCCTAAGACAAGACTTTTTAGACCTAAGCAGCATAAGGTCCATCAAAAGCATTGAAATATTAATTGACTTACTCATGAGTAGAATTGCCTCGCCACTATCATACTCGAACCTAGCACAAGATTTACAAGTAGATGCCAAAACCGTAAAAAACTGGACCATGCTATTAGAAAACTTTTATGTGTTATTTAGAATAACGCCGTACCATCACAATATAGCTCGCTCCATTTTAAAAGAACCTAAATTCTACTTCTTTGATACTCCCAGAGTAAAAGATGAAGGCGCACGAGTAGAGAATCTAGTAGCTTGCGCTTTGTTAAAAGAAATTCACTACCTAGAAGATACTGAGGGGTTTAGTGCTAGATTGCACTATCTAAGAACCAGAAACAACCAAGAAGTTGACTTTCTTATAACAATAGAAGACAAACCTGCTTTTTGTTGTGAGGTTAAAACATCAGACACAACCCCAAGCAAGCATCTTAATTTTTTCAAAAAGGCCCTCAAATTAAAAGACTGCTACCAGTTAGTTTTAAATTGCCCAAAAGAATTTGATACAGAAGATAATATTCACATTCGGGACCTTGCTGAGTTTCTTTCCACCTTTAGCTTAATGAATTTCTTACCTGATGACATTTAATAACTTAGCAAAGGTACAAAGCTAGAAAGGGGCTCCTAAGAAGCCCCATTTTGCTGTTCAGGAACACCCTCCTTCTTAGCAGCCGAAGCCCCACCACCATTACCCATTGCTGCCATAAAAGGAGATACTCCCATCACACCCATGCCAGCTCCTCCTGCTGGTCAGAAATGATCTGTTTCAACAAATTTGATTCAATACTCATAAAAACCCTCCATTGTTAATGGAAGAATACACCAAATACCTTCCATTCTTAATAGAAGAAATCATGGAAAACCTTCCATTGTGAATGGAAGGTTTTAACGGGGGCTTTTGCATTAAGTCCCCGTTAAGTCCGAAACCCGTGATAATGGCTAGCTGTCAGTGCAACGACATGAAATTAAAATGCTATAATTAATCGATGCATTTAAATAGGTTGTATTACTTTCACTTGCATGGGCTTGTAATTATTTGCACAGAAAAAGAGACCCAAATCTGCTTTCATAATGCTGGGGTCGGTGGTTCAAGTCCACCCATAGCCACCATTCCTTAAAAAAACAATCTTTTATTTAACCCCTCAACTAAAGTTAATTTATGTACAAATTTTGAACATAAGATTAATTTAATATTTAGTGAGGGCACTATGCTTATATCCAAAAAAAAAAACTATTATTAGCAACTATTTCTTCTGCTCTTCTTAGCATTAATGCTAGTGCAGCTACCAATATATTAAAACATATTAAGCCAGGCTACCCAGAACTATCTCCAATGCTAACCCAAAATGTAGCCGGTTTTGGTGTAAACAACGAGCTATACCTACTTCACTTAAAACAAACAGGTGAACTTGCTCCCAACAACCTATATTTAAACGCAAATATAACAGCATCTGCTAACTACGGATCTAATACAGCAACCTATGATGAAAGCGAGGAAGTAGACAATAATATTTTTAGCGGCCATGGATTCTCTGAAGTTTTACCCACTATTATTCGCTTAGGCGCAACTGCAACATCTAAATACCCTATAACTATATTTACTGAGTTTAGCTCTAATCTAAATTTAGCTATAAAACAGGGAAACCCAATTCTACCCAATAGAGAATCTAATATAGTATCAAGCAGTGCATTTAATAAACTTGATCTTCATCAAGGATATATATTATTAGGAGATCTAAATAAATCTCCACTTTATGCCCTAGCTGGAAGAAAAAACGTAGACTTCGCTATTTATGACCAACTAGATTGGTACTGGAAGCCTCTAACAGTTTTTATGGCACCAGGAGAGCAAGATCAAGTAGCGGTAGGCTTTGAAAAAAATGGCATTCATGCTGCAGTAACTTTTTTCAATGGTTGCAGCATTGAACAATATGATTACGTAGCAGGTGATGATGCCGACTGCCCGTTATACAAAAACATATCAGACTGGAGTGCAACTTTAAGCTATCACAAACAGCTTAATAATCTAGCGGTACAGCTTGGAGCTAGCTATCTAAACGGTATGATAAAAGTAGCAAACCAAATCGGAACAAATAATATAGGGTTTTTCTCTAACCTAATTCCAGAACACTTTACTAGAAACGGAAAAATTGTGGGTGATCCAGATACTGGGTATGGCCGTAGAAATCCAGAAACAGGCTTATTTGGAAGCCTAAGGTATGGCCCTGTAACGCTAAAGGGACTTTACCAACAATTAGTTTATAAAAACGCTTATAACTATAAGCCTAAATCATGGGAAGTAACTGGAAAAATAGATTTTAACCTATTAAATCGCGCAAACTGGATTGCACTAAATTATAGCCAATTAAAAACTGCTGATGCCAGCAGCAATAACGCTTCTGACGGAGGAAGCAAAACCTACCTAGAAAATGCATTAATGCTAGGTTACCACACAGCAATCACAAACTCAGTCGGGGCTACACTACAATTTGGAAGGCTCTACTCGAAAAACTTTATTAATAAAAATACCAGCGATCATTTAAATGTATGGAATTTGGCATTAACAGCTATGTTCTAGATAAAAAAAGAGCAAGTTATATAATTTTTCACAATGATATAACTTGCTCATCCCTTAAAAAATTCAGCTATAAAAGAATTTATTTTTTATGCTCGCCATCTTTGCTAGCAGAACTTGCAGCCCCACCACCATTACCCATAGCTGCCATAAAAGGCGCCATTCCCATGCCTGCTCCTCCTGCTTGCGATTGTGAACCAGGTAATTGTGAAGATTGCATCTGAGAAGGCATACCCATTCCAAAAGGCATAGGCATTCCTCCAAATCCTGAGCCTTGCATCATCTGCATCATTTGCATCATCTGAGAATTACCCATCATCTGGTTCATCCTCTCAGGATCAGAAACATGCTGCACAACCTTGGTATTTTGAGCTTGCACTTTCATAGCTTCAGTCATTAACTTTAGCGCTACAAGCTTAGCTCGGTCTGCTTCAGGAATCCCTGCAAACTCAGCTTCTTTCATTTTAGCGACTGCATCAGCTTTTGTATCACCCTCAAGCTTTTGAATTTCAGCATCAGCTTTCGCCTTCTCCACATCAGATTTGGCAGTTATGGTAACAGCTTCGGCTTTAAGCTCAGCTGCATCTTTACTCGCACCAGCAACCGCTTTTGCAGCTTCTGCCTCAGCCTTTGTCTCAGCTGTTCTTGCAGCGACAGAACTTTCAGCCCGAAGGATAGCTACTTCTTTTTGGGCTATAGCTTCAATTTTACTCTGCTCTTGCTGACTCTTGGCTACTTCAACCTTAGCATGAGCTGCAACCTCAGAAGATTTAGCATCTGCATTAGCCTTTGCTTCTTGCGCTTGGGCTTCAGCTTGTGCTTTTGCTGCTGAAGATTTGCCTTGCGCCTGAGCTTCTGCAACTTGAATCTGCCCTTTTGACTCAGCACTAGCTGAAGCAGCTCGTGCTTGTGCCTCAGCCTGAGCTGCTTGAATTTCAGCTTGAGATTTAGCCTCAGCAACGGATAATGCTTGTTGACGATGAATTTCAGCCTGTTGAGCAATAGATTGCATTTCTGATCTATTTTTTTGCTCAAGCAATGCTCTTGCTGATGCAAGCTTCTGCGCTTCAAGTGCTAACTGTGCTTGAACATTTGCAGCTTCAGCTTGTTGCCGCTGCATTTCACTTTCTAAAACAGCTTTAGAATTTTCTGCTTGCTGCCCTTGCAATTGCAGCGCTTGCTCTTTCATCCGATCCATAAAAGCCGGATCCGGGCGCCAATTTAGGATTTTCATGTGCGCAACATGAATTCCATATTCTTGCGCTAACTCCTCAACATGGTTGGTGAAATCTTTTTCTATTTTGTCTTCAAGCTCTTGACTTAAACCTGCATCACTACCTGAAGCTTTAGAGTCTTGCCCGCTTATATTAAATTTATTATTTCCAATTGCCGGCTGACCACCGCAAAGTCTTAGCATCTCAGCTTTAGTATTATCTTCCATATATTTTTCTAACTGCTTATGATCCTCACCAAACTTAGTAATAGTTTTAAGTGGATCAGCAATGCTATAAGTAACCAGTACATCAAGATGAAGCTTAATACCCTCTTTAGAAGTAACTTCAATATCCTTTACTTCTAAAGGATCAACTGAAATTGGATAAAACCCTTCCCAGTATTCACCTTTTGCATTATCTAATATATGAGAACCTTGCTCTAAAATTTTAAGACCCTCATTACCAACATAATAACCAACTTTACCTGGCTCAACTCTCACAAAGTGTTGCGTCCCAAGCTGATAATCTTTATGTTGTTTATCTTCTGGGCCATAAAATTCAAAATTACCAGATCTAAATACCCAGCAGTTATCCTGCCCTGGTTTATCTTGCTCTAAAAGCTGATAAACTCCATCTTTTGATATCGCCGCTCGCTGACTTGGCTGCAATACTACTCGATGCAAATCTCCTTCAGAAATTAGCGCTTCTTTTGCAGATTCAGTACGGATATATCGCATTGGAGGCACAAAGATATAAGGCTCCATTCTAGGTTTTAAGAAAAATACCCCATTACCTAAATTAGCAACCCCAATTTGATCTGAGCGTAAATTAACAATAGAAACTCTACCAACTCCCGGAACATCTAGATGGGTTTCAGGCTCATTCATATTAATTACTTCCAAGAACCGTCTAGTCTGTCCATCAAAATAATAAGCTTCATCAGATAATAAAGATGGATATAACTCAAACTGCCCACCTTTAGCAAGATTAAGTACTGCAGCACAACTACCATTTGGAACCTTAACACGAGCAAACCTATGCTCTGCCAAAGCCTCTGGATATATCGGCTGATTTTTATTAGCAATATCTATAAGCTCAGCTGGAGATCTTAAAACAAAAGAATTTAAACCGCGCTCACCTTCAACTATTCTAACTCGACGCTGCTCATCATAAATTAAAGCAAATTGTTGCGCACTAATCTTAACTACACTTAAATTACCCTGAACAACATTCCCAGCAGATAAATTATGAACCGTAACATCAGTCGCATCCGGAGCAATAGAATCTAGAGCTTTAAGGATCTCAGGATCTTGAGCTTTATTAAACCATGCTAGATCTTGACCCCTAAATCTAAATGTTACGAATTGATTGGGTTGCAAGTTTACACGGGTATAACTATCATCATTTGCTATAACTAATGGCTGATTTGCATTTGCATAATTTAAAAATGCAACCTGCGGGCCTGCCAATACATATGGTCTATCAGGGCTTGGGTCTAACCTGTGAGTTCGACCGTTTGAGCGAATAAAAGCAACCTGACCTTCTGGCACTGGAATAATATTAATCCAATCAGCCCATTGCTGAACTAATGGGTCTGTAACTTGCTGCCTGCGTGAATTAGTATACCTATGAGGCGCAACTCTAATTGCATCTGCATAGTTAGCTTGCATCCAAGTTGCCTTACCAATGTATCTGTGCTCAGATTCATTTACGAAATATCTACCTGGCAACATGCGCTGCAACTGATTAGTTCTTAAGTTTAAGCAAAAACCATACTCTGTCGCCAAAACCCTAACGATGCTAAACCTACCATGCTGACTAACAACTCTATCCGGTGGCGTATTTAATGAAAGTTCGTTGGGTGTTATTTTCGCAAGACTATTTTCTGAAAAACCACCTTCTTGCTTTAAACTAGCGGTGAATGCTGTTCTAAAATAGCCAGTTCCTCCACCCCATACCTGGAACTGATTACCACTTCCGCCATCATTTGCAACTACAATAAAATTACCTGGATTAATTTTTGTATAAGGCGTTCTATAAGTACTACCCCTACTTTTACCATGCTCCCTGATGCTCACTTGCATCATAGTTCTAATTTCATCATAGTCTCCAGCTACTCGATCTAGGTTCACAGCCTCCCAGCCTTCATCAGCTGCAGCTGCGCCACCACCACCGCCAGCTGCAGCTCCTGCAGCGTGACGACGTAAAGCTTCTTCTCTAAAAACAGGAAACTCCCTTGCTTGCTCTAAACCATTCCAGCGACTTTGACCTAGAAAATCAGCTAATGGGTTAGCATCAGCTGCACCTCCATGCGCATGGCCAAGCTCTCTGGATGCAGCCTCAACTTGAGCTCTAAAATCTGCAGATGCTTGATCTTCTGGAATATCTCTAAGATTTAGCTGAGGGGTTTGCTCTGGTATACCGTGTTTTAAATTTGCTGCAAATTCTGCATGATTTTCATGAGACCTTCTTTGCACAAGCTGCATAGATTTTAAATACTTTGCATAACCTTCTGTATCAAAACCTTCATCAACTGCTATGCCCATTGGGATAGGCGCTGATGAACCTTCACCTACACCTGGGACTAAAGCATCCCCAAACGCTTGGTGAGTATCATCTGCCTTAGGTGCTGGGGCTGATGGTTTAGGTTGAAATGGCATTAAAGCTGAAGATGCTGCACGCGGTACCATAGAAAAATAACCTTCTTGAGCTCCGCCACTCTCTGAACCAAAATCTTGATTTAGGTCTAACTCTAACTTTTCATAAGATGGGGCTGATGGAACTGCTGATGCTGGATGTGCTGCCGCTGAGCCACCATAAACACTATCATCATCACTAGAGGCACCATCATCAACTACTACGCCATTAAAGCCTGATTTGAATTCACTAGCCATAAGAACACTCCTTAACACTATTTTTATTATTTAATTATCTTTTTTATTCTTAAATTCATTAAGCAATATTATTAGTTAAGGCTTTATTAAGAGAAAGCATTATATTAATACTTATATTTTTAGTGTAATTTTTAGGATTTTTGCGCAAAAAACTAAGACCTAAAGTTAAGATACTGCAATGGCAACTTATAATCATTAGCCTTTAAATTTGCAATAACTGTTTGTAAATCATCCAATTTTTTACCAGTTACTCGAAGCTTATCTTCCATAATACTCGCTGAAACTTTCACTTTCATCTGTTTAATATCTTTAATAATCTGCTTAGCAGTAGCTTGCTCAATTCCTTTTTTAATTTTTAACTCTTGCTTAGCCTGACGCCCAGATTCAACAGGATCTTGCTCTTCTAGATATCTAGTGTCGACATTACGCTTAACCATTTTCTTATGTAAGATATCAAGCATTTGCTCTAACTGAAATACAACTTCAGCTTGTAAAGTAATTGTATCATTACTCAACTCAAACTTGGCATCAACTCCTTTAAAATCAAAACGAGTTTTCACTTCTTTATTGGCCTGATCAACAGCATTAGAAATTTCGTGAGTATCTACTTCAGATACTACATCAAATGATGGCATATGCTCTCCTTAAGTTAACATCTTTAGAAACAGTGAATGATTAATCCACAGATGCACCACTATACTTAAAACATATCCAATGGCAATAGCCCAAATCCACTTAAGATGACTAAAAAAAGTATAACTGCCTTTAGCCTGCCCCATTAACGCGACTCCAGCAGCTGACCCAATGGATAACAAACTACCACCAACCCCCGCAGTTAAAGTGACTAATAACCACTGGCCTTCACTCATACTTGGGTGCATAGTCAATACTGCAAACATAACTGGAATATTATCTATAATAGCTGAAATTAAACCTATCAATATATTTGCAGGTGTTGCATTTTGGGCTGCACTTAAACCCATATAATTACCTAGATGAAGATATAACCCATCTGATAACCAAGCTAAATAACCAATTGCTGATAAACCTCCTACACAAACTATTATTCCATAAAAAAACAAAAGAGTATCCCACTCTGCACGCTCAACTTTTCTAAAAAAGTTAAAGCGATCTGACTCAGAATTACCCTTTTTTCTATCCTCCCGCCTAATTTGATATGAAAGAAACATCAAATAAGACAAACCTGTCATCATACCAATAGCTGGCGGAAGGTGCAGATACTGATGAAAGCAAATAGCTGTAACAATTGTTAATAAGAATAAGGCTATCATCCTTTTTGCACCACGTTTAAATCTGGCATCCTGAAAATCCACATTGGGTTTTAATTTAGGAACAGCAAAAGTCATAATAATTGCAGGAGCAAGGTAGTTAACGACAGAAGGTACAAAAATAGCAAAAAAGTCATGAAAAGGAATAATCCCCTTTTGCCATACCATCAATGTTGTGATATCCCCAAAAGGACTAAAAGCTCCCCCAGCATTTGCAGCAACAACTATATTAACACAACCCACACTTATAAATTTTTTATTCTCTCCTCCTACAGCCACAACTACCGCACACATAACTAATGCTGTGGTTAAATTATCCGCAAATGGCGATATAAAAAATGATAATACGCCAGTAATCCAAAAGATTGTTCTGTAAGAATAGCCTTTATTAATAAGCCAACAGCGTAAAACCTGAAAAACATTCCTCTCAGAAAGTGAGTTTACATAGGTCATAGCGACTAACAAAAATAAAAATAATTCACAATATTCACCGAAATAATGCCGCAATGACTCTTCCGCCTGAGCAGATAATCCCGCCCTAGATGCAAGAATTGAAACGACAATCCAAATTAAACCAGCGGCAAGAATAACGGGCTTAGATTTCCTAAGGTGGGTAAACTCCTCCGTCATAACTAGCAAATAAGCTAAAACAAATATGATTAAGGCAACTATTCCCAAAGAAGCCGCCGTAGCATGAAGATTAAACATAATAAAACCTTATCTAATAGTTATATAAAGTATAATCATAGCGACATGAACCATGAAAAGGCAAGAGCAAAGGCTAGAATAATTCCATCAACAATTAAAATAAGCTAAACTATAACTACAAAGGCATGTAATTAATAAAACTAAGCAAGTTATTTATGAAAATCAATTTTAAAGAAAGAATAATCTACGCATTTGTTAAGACTCTGAGCAAACTATCTTTTAGCAAAGCCCACTTTTTTGGCAAACTATTTGGCAAAATAATATACAGGATCCCTAATAATTTAAAACATATAACAAATATAAATCTTAAAAAATGTTTCCCAGATACCCCATTAGAAGAGCAAAAACAACTTCTAAAAAAAACTCTAATAGAAACCGGCAAAAGCTTTTTTGAAGCCCCAATTTTCTGGTTCGCCGAAATATCAACTATCAGAGCTAATATCACAAATATAATAGGTGAAAATGCAGTAGAAGAAGCATTTAAAGCCGGCAATGGTATCATCGTTATTATTCCACACTTTGGTGCTTGGGAGATGTTATCCTCAGTTATCAGCCACAAACACCCAACCACTACTTTATATAAACCACTAAAACTAAAAGGCCTTGAACAAAAAATAGTGCAAGCAAGAGCAAGGTTTGGCAGCAAACTTGTGCCAACAACATCTATGGGTGTAAAAGCAGTTTACTCTGCTATTATAAAAGGTGAAATTATTGCTATACTTGCCGATCAGGACCCTGGAATTGAGCATGGAATTTTTGCTCCTTTTTATAATATTCCAACTTTAACCATGACACTACTTAGCAAAATTGCCCAAAAAACTAAAGCCCCTGCTTTTACGCTTATGGCAAAGCGAGTTGAAAATGGGTTTGAGATAATTTGGGAACCATGCTCAAAAGATTTATACAATGCTGATCTAAATAAGTCTGTAGAAGCTTTAAATAAAAATATTGAAAGATGCATTAATCATGATATTACCCAATATCAATGGTCTTATAAGCGCTTTAAAACTCGCCCCGAGGGTGAGAAAGATTTTTATAACTAAAACATTAGATTACTGGATCCCCCCATCCCAACCTTGCATCTTAATTAAGTCATCAAT
>CAJQSL010000088.1 GCA_905612315.1 uncultured Francisellaceae bacterium | reverse complement strand
CCACAAGCACAATCGGCCACTGATTTTTGCATGATTGATAATAATATTCACTTTAATTGCAATATAGCAAAAACAGAATCAGGCTTTTCGATGTCAGATTTAATCTTTAAATCAATTACCCAAAAAGATAAAAACAAAAATATCGTAACTTTAGGGCCGATAAAAAATTACAATCAAATACCATGGCGCGGGGTAAATATTTCAGGATTAGAATATGATGGCACCTACCTTGATGCCTTATTCCAACAGCCGGATCTACCAGATGCGCAATATTTCGTACAACAAGGTATGAATACAATTCGTCTACCAATTAGGTGGGAATTTTTAATTCAAGACTCAGCTAATAACAGCATGGTTAGCACAAACCCGGATAGTAAAAATCTAAATACACTTTATATAAAAACCATACACGACACAGTTCAAAAATATTTAGACAATGGCCTAAACGTTATTTTAGACCTACATAACTACATGCGTTTTTGCAAAACTGGCCCAGAATATGGACAAAATAATGAACCTACTGATGAAGATAGCCCAAATTGCCAGGTGATAGATGCTGATGGCAGTGGCGCTAAGCTATCAAGAATCTGGGGTGTAATTGCTAAGCAGTTTGCTGATCTTGGTAAAAAATATAATAACAAAGCTTCAAACCAGCTAATCTTTGAAATAATGAATGAGCCATATTCTGATGAAGGTGAATTCACAACTGAAAATCTATTTAAAAACGAAGTGCAAGCAGTTAAAGCAATTAGATCTCAAAACTTAAATAACTGGATTTTAATGGCAGGAACGCACTGGGATGGCCTACATTCTTGGACAAACGAAAAAGGCCCGGCCGATAAAACCAACTCTGAAATCTTCACTCGGGAAAACTTAGATAAGTACCTGCCGAATGATAAATATATTGGAGTCGATCTTCATCAATACTTTGATAGTAACTTCTCAGGATTACGCCAAGAGTGCGTAAGTCTTGAAGATTTTAAATCAAGATCAAACTTAAGCTCACTTATGAGTTGGGCAAATACTAATAAAATTCCATTTATATTAGGAGAATTTGGAGCTTCAGCCCAAAGTAATTGTAAAGAAGACATGAATTATTTGTTAAACTACTTGAGCAATCACCCTTACTCAGCTGATCAAGGTGGTTTTATGGGATGGACTGCATGGCGAGCCAACAGAAACTTAGGAGCCAATCAAAATAATACTCTTAATGCTGCGAACCCAAATGTGTACTGCTTATCTGATGGCAGCCAGTGCCAGGGCATTAAGAAAGGTGATAGCAATGCTCTAGTAACAGATGTATTAGATCATTATTTAAATTAATAAAAATAATAAAAAAAATTAAAATATAGGAACACTACAATGTCAGGCAGTCTAAAAACAGATAGCTTAAAAGTCACACTACACCGCATGGACCCTATGGCTCAAATATCAGGTCAAATATTAGGTTTATTTCTGGATTACTCTGAAAAAATAGATATGGACAAACCTATCAAGCCTACCTGTTGCGAGAAAACAAAAGCTGTTTTTAGCTGCCCATGTGCTTTTTTTAGCTATGCCTGCAAAAATAACATTGAACCTTGCCTTGAGATGACAGGATCTTTGATGAATAAAGACCCAAGTATAATCCCAGGCGCTGAAATTCAACGCTTCTCTAGTGAAAACAGTGCTGTTGGCCTGCTCATTCTAAGAGCAGGCCAACGCCCTGGGTTAAAACTAGATGAGATCAAAGAATATTCCTGTGAAGGCGTATCGGTAAACGGTATAGATTCATCTATTAATGATGTATTACTTTGCATTAATGATGCTCCAGCACTTATTGGCCCATACCAAAAACTAAAAGATATTGCGATGGAGTTAAATCAGCTTGATATTTTACATCCCGTTGCTAAGCGCACTTACCTAAAATGCTTCCCCGATTTATTAAAAGATTATGCAATTAGCGAGCAACCTGGGGCAGTGTCAGGTGGTGGTGCTAAAGCTGATAGAACAGCTGGCATTAGGGATAGCTTACTGCCAGCTGATGACGGCGCGCAAATTTAATATTTCTAATTTTGGGGGATATCAATTGCAGTTTGGATGCCCCCATCCTAGACTTCCCTCACAGGGGAAGTGATCATGCAATTGCAGCTGATCTCACAAAGACAAAATAGAAGTCGTTGCGAGGAACGAAGTGACGTGGCAATCTCCTACCAATTGGAACTAATAAACTTGATCCGAACATTACTATGTATTTTTATAATAATACCCAACTAAAACAAAAAATACTTAGGTTAATTTTGTATTGAATTATTAATAAAGTCTTAACATTAAATTGCTATATTGTTACATGTAAAATTCATAAACATTTAACTTGAAACTTTACACATAAAGAAAAGGCAAGGAGTTATTAACGAAACTTCTTACCTTTTCTCATTAACATAAAATGGCAATTATGCCAATTTATAAATTTACAAGGAGATATAAAATGTCTAGTTTCGGCAATAGAACATATAAAATGAGTGAACTTAATGGAAACCCAAAGACTACAGGCCTAGTGGACCTAGCTAGTTCTGATGTCTTTAATGCAAATAGAACAAATGGAGATCCAAGTTGTGCTGGTCGTGTCTGTGCAGCGGTGTGCTGCATAATGGCCACCCCACTCTTGACTGCGTGTACGTTTCTAGGTTGTAAAGATACTGCGAAAGATACGACAGGTATACTTTGCAAAGCAACATGCAACGCAATGGACTATGAAAAGTACAGCCCTAAACCAGGTTATGCTGATACCCTAAAGACAGGTGAAGCTTACATTAGAACAGATGGAAGTCCTATGGAACTCGCTACACTGGGTGTGACTTTAGGTAAAGAAATAGGTCTTGCTGAGTCGCTCGAGGTTATCTTGCTGACTATACGTGGTGCAAGCATCCCATCAACATACGCTTTAGAAGACAATGATGGTAAGATCTGCATGATAGGTACATATGATGTAATATCAAAAGCACAACGCGATCTTGAACAGATTGAAAGCGGAGGCGATGTAGATGCAAATGATACTAACCGTAAAGAAAAGTTAGCCAATTTCTATAGAGAAATAGGCTTTGGTAAGCTAACTACAGGACCTACGGCTAGTCAAAAACTGGTTACAGACCTGGAAATTTTCACATCGAGAGGCTTAGGATAGATAATAATATTTAAAAACTACCTAGCCACGCGCGCAAGTGCGTGGCTAGACTTCTTGAAAAAGCACTTATGTCTTTTCTCTAATCTATTTAAAAAACATCAACCCCAATAATTTTATCACTAAGCTTAATATACTCACTCCAAAGCTTAGCCTCACTAGAATCTATCACCCCCGCTTTTAAGGCATTATCTTTTAAAATATTCGGGGTAATATTATATTCAAGCACACCTGCTTTATAACCTTTCTTAAGCTTAACCCACACAGGTTCTAATTTTTGATGTAATACAAAAGCCTCTTCAAGCTCATTTAATAAATTAAATCTTGCTTTATCTATTCCTAAATTATCTTTTAGCCTTGATCTAAAACTATTATCAACCCTTATATCATCTAATAACTTTTGATCTAATTTATCTGATGGATATTTATACACCCGACCCCAAGGAAATAAAATTCTACGCATAAAAGATAATAGTTTTGAGTCCATGTTATTAAAGAGTTCAAACATTGCCTCCTGCGCTTGATATAAGCAATATGACACACACCAATGTAATAAAACTTCTTCTTGAGCCTGCCCCCCATTTGCTTGGAAATATTTCATGACAGCACATGCTAAAAACAAATGCCCCCAGATATCAGCAAATCTTCCCGACATTCTCTCTTGTTGTTTGATCTTAGGGCCATACTTTATTAAAGCTATATCAACTAAGATGCTCAGCCTTAAGCTCATTTTATCAATATGCTTTTTGTAATTTTTAATATTTTTATTAATTTTACCTAAACCAGAAAAACTTAAACAACTCCAATAGGCTTTAAAACTTTTTTTACAAAATAATCTAGCTTGCTTGGATAATAATTTATCAAACTGCTTTAAATCATCTTTTAAAATACTTTGATATAATTTACCCAAATTTGGGTGACAGCGCATAACACCTTGGCCAAAAATTATCATATGTTTAGTTAGCAAATTCGCGCCTTCAACTGTTATGCCAATTGGAGCGGCGTCATATAACCTTGCTAAATAATTATTAGGTCCATCAATAATGGCTTTACCACCGTGAATATCCATCGCACTTTGTAAAGCATCGCGGGCTAATTCTGTCGAGAAATACTTAGCCATAGCCGTAGCTATACTTGGTTTTTTACCAGCAGATATGGGTATCAAAGTGAACTCTCTTAAAGCCTCGACTAAATATGCCAAACCTGCAGTTTTAGCAACTTGGGCGCCGACTCCAGAAAAATCCATAATAGATAATTTAAATTGCTTTCGAACTAAAGCATAACTAGATGATGTTAAAAATGATATCGCACTGCTTGCACTACTCAAACTTGGCAAAGAAATCCCGCGCCCTTCAGCCAGGCACTCAGTTAACATCTTCCAACCCTGGCCTAAATTTTCTTTGCCGCCAATTACAGCATCCATTGGTACAAAGACATCTTTGCCATAAATCGGGCCATTCATAAAATTCACATGCAAAGGCTTATGTACTTTGCCAATTTTAATATTTGGATGCTTTGCTGATACTAGGCACAAACTAATACCTAAGTTTTTGTTTTTATCTAATAAATTATCAGGGTCTTTAACATCTATAGCTAAACCAATCAAAGTTGCTATAGGAGCTAAAGTTATATATCTTTTCTCAAAATTTAAAGATAAGCCTAGCGTCTTCTTGCCCTTTATATTTTTATAACAGACTACTCCGCTATCTGGCATACTAGTTGCATCACTGCCAGTTCTTGGGCCAGTTAGTGCAAAACACGGGATTTCACTCCCACAGGCTAAATCTTTTAAATATTTTTTTTGCGAGGCTGTGCCATATCTTAAAATCAGCTCCCCTGGCCCCAATGAGTTTGGC
>CAJQSL010000087.1 GCA_905612315.1 uncultured Francisellaceae bacterium | reverse complement strand
TAGGAGCAACCCAAAGCAATAACTTATCTAATACCTTATTAATACCAACATAAGAACTGTCAGAACTTTTATAACAAGAAAGAGCCGATACAAGCAAATGCAATAAACCCCAATAAATATAATTAAATCTCGATTGAACTAATTTGATATTCTTATCTAGATTTAAAATATATAATTTCTGCTTAACCCTATCTGATACTGCAAATGCATCACCTTTTTTATTTCGAATAAAATCAGCCTGTACACTAATAAATATACCCATTATATCTTTATGATATTCAACCAGAAAATTTACCACCTCAAGGATATCTATAGTTTGCATCCCCATTGATGCTCTACTTAAAGCTCTACTTAAAGCTGATGCAAAAAGGAGAAACCATTCATAAACTTCAAAAAAAGTATGAATTTTTAAAAACCATTGATAAAAAAACTTTGGGAGGTGCGTATGCAAGTTTTTGCAGATCACAAGAACTATCAATTACCGGAGACCCAAAAAGCTTTACTGAATTCTTTTTGTGGCATGACTTAAGTCATGTCATATCTGGGAATGATGCTAGCTATGCAGGTGAGCTCGCAACCAATAGCTTTACTGCAGGATACTGCGATAAATACCAATTTCGTATACTAGTATGGGGATTATTACAATGGATATTAGGTTATAGCCTGGCGGTTGTTGCATACCCATCAAAAGAAAAGTTTGAAGACAAACACACTATAGACATTTACCTAAAATCACTCACTTCAGGAGCAGATTCCAAATTAAACTTAATTGACTGGCCAATAGATCAAATGATAAAAGATTTAAAACAAGATATTAATGTAGTTAGGAAAAAATATAACATTAAAGCTGTAGGAGATTTGCGCAATGAATAACAAACATGACAACCTAAAATCTTGTGCAAAGATGCCTGCTTTGGAGCTTGACAAAATAACTTCAAATTTAAAGCTTCTTGATGGATGGAGCTATGATAAAAAAAACAAAACCATTAAAAAATCATTCACCTTTAAAGGATTTTATGGCGCAATTGGATTTGTAAATGCAGTAGCCTACATAGCCCAAAAACACAACCACCATCCGGATATAAAAATAAGTTATAATACTGTAAATATTTGCTATCAAACCCATAGCTCAAATGCCGTAACAGAATTAGACTTTATCTTAGCAAAAGAAATTGACTCTTTATAGATACTCTACTTCTCACTCATCATCCCAACTTAAAGCTCCACCAGTTTGATACTCAATTACTCGAGTCTCAAAAAAGTTTTTCTCTTTTTTAAGATCCATAAGTTCACTCATCCATGGGAATGGATTTTTAGCACCAGGATATAAAATCTCTAAACCAATCTGAACACAGCGTCTATTAGCAATAAATTCCATATACTCTTTGAACATTTTAGCATTCATACCTAAAACGCCTCTTGGCATGGTATCAATAGCATATTTATATTCTAGTTGCGTAGCCTCATGAATCATATCTCTTGCTTCAACCTGAAATTCCGGAGTCCAAAGATGCGGATTCTCAATCTTAATCTGATTGATCATATCAATACCAAAGTTCATATGCATAGACTCATCACGCATAATGTATTGAATCTGCTCAGCAGTACCAACCATTTTGTTTCTTCGACCAAAGCATAATAATTGCACGAATCCAACATAGAAAAAGATGCCTTCAAATACCACATAAAAAGCAATTAAGTCTCTCAACAAACTTCTATCAGCCTCAGGAGTTCCTGTATTAAAGGTAGGATCAGACATATGCTGGGTATATTGCAAAGACCAAGCAGCTTTATTATGCACAGAAGGGATTTCCCGGTACATATTAAATAACTCACTCTCATCCATACCACAGCTTTCAATAATATAAGTATAACTATGAGTATGAATAGCCTCTTCAAATGCTTGACGCAAAATATACTGGCGACACTCAGGATTAGTGATATGCCTATAAACAGCTAATACTAAATTATTTGCAACTAATGAATCCGCTGTTGAGAAAAACCCTAAAGCACGCTTAATAATGGTTCTTTCATCTTCTGTTAAGCCATCTTTACTCTTCCATAAAGCGACATCAGCTGTCATATTTACTTCTTGTGGCATCCAGTGATTTGCACACGCATCAAGATATTTTTGCCACGCCCAGTCATATTTCAATGGAAAAAGCTGATTTAAATCAGCTCTACAGTTGATAATCTTTTTATCATCAACTTGAATCCGCCCTGCGCCCATTTCAATATTATCTAAACCAGTTAAAGCTTCACCTGATAGCTTAACACCACAATCTGCTTCCATTTTTCTCTCCTTTTTGTTTGTATTATTGGCAAGCATCACAGTCTGGATCTAGTATAGAACAAACCTTAGGGCCTGAATCTAGAGCTGGCGTACTTGGTGCCACCGCATTTAAATCGGTACGAGACAATGTTGATTTTTCAGTGCTAGTGGCCGCTAAACTACGCAAATAATAAGTGGTTTTAAGACCTAGTCTCCAAGCATATCTATAAACTTTATCTAAAGTTTTACCTGATGGTTTAGCAATATACATATTTAAAGATTGCGCCTGATCTATCCATTTTTGCCTTCTCGATGCAGCTTCTAATATATAGTTTGTATCTACTTCAAAAGCTGTTGCATAAACACGCTTAATATCTTCTGGCACCCGATCAATCTGCGCCACACTACCGTTATAATATTTTAAGTCATTCACCATAACAGGATCCCATAAATTACGCTCCTTAAGAACATCAACCAAATAAGGATTAACAACTGTAAACTCACCAGATAAATTAGATTTAACATATAAATTTTGATAAGTTGGCTCAATTGATTGTGAAACCCCACAAATATTAGAGATAGTTGCAGTAGGAGCTATTGCCATAACGTTTGAATTACGCATACCATTAACTTTAATTTTTGCTCTTAGAGAATCCCAATCTAAGCGAGTAGTAGTATCTTGCAGCATATGATCAGGATCACGATTATCTTTAACCTTCTTAATAGAATCTATCGGCAATATACCTTGATCCCACAAAGACCCAGAATAACTCTCGTAAGAGCCTCGATCTTTAGCTAAATCACTTGATGCTTCAATTGCATAATAACTAATTAACTCCATCAACTCATCAGCAAATTCAACAGCATCCGGGCTATCATACGGGATGTTTTTTAGATATAAAGCATCTTGAAAACCCATTATACCCATGCCAACTGGGCGATGCTTAAAGTTTGAATTTTTAGCTTCAGGCACTGAGTAATAGTTAATATCTATAACATTATCTAGCATTCTAACTGCAGTAGTTATTGTCTTTTTGAGCTTTTCTTTATCTATATTTCCATCTTTAATATGCGCTGGAATATTCAAACTACCTAAATTACAAACTGCTATTTCATCAGCTGAAGTATTAAGAGTGATTTCTGTACATAAATTTGAACTATGAACCACACCCACATGCTGCTGGGGTGAGCGCAAATTACAAACATCCTTAAAGGTTATCCACGGATGCCCAGTTTCAAAAAGCATGCTTAACATCTTGCGCCATAAATTTTTAGCTTTTATGGTTTTTGTGTTTTTAATCTCGCCAGCTTCAGCCTTTCTCTCATAAGCACAATACGCACTCTCAAAAGCATCGCCAACCAGATCATGCAAATCAGGAGTATCATCTGGTGAGAATAAAGTCCAATCAGCATCTGCATGTAAGCGTTTCATAAATAAATCAGGCACCCAAATAGCTGTGTTCATATCATGAGTTCTACGCCGATCATCACCTGAATTTTTACGTAATTCTAAAAACTCTTCAACATCTAAATGCCAGTTTTCTAAATATGCACAAATCGCACCTTTTCTCTTACCACCTTGATTAACCGCAATAGCAGTATCATTGGCTACTTTTAAAAATGGGATAATACCTTGAGATATACCATTTGTGCCCTTAATATGAGCGCCCATGCTTCTAACATTGGTCCAATCATTGCCCAGGCCACCTGCAAACTTAGATAATAATGCGTTATCGCGCATCGAAGAGTATATGCCATATAAATCATCTGCAATAGTTGTTAAATAACAACTGGATAACTGAGACCTTAAAGTCCCAGAGTTAAACAAAGTTGGAGTTGAACTCATATAATCAAAAGATGAGAGCTGCTGATAAAACTCTATTACTCTAGAAGTTTTATCAGGCTCATTAATACAAAGTCCCATGGCAACACGCATGAAGAAGATTTGTGGGAGTTCAAATCGACTGCCATGGGAATGAATCAGATACCGATCATACAATGTCTGTATGCTCAAGTATGTAAACTTGTTATCACGCTCAGGAAGCAATGCAGCTCCCAGAGCATTTAAATCATATTCTGTAGCTAATATAGGATCCAGCAGCTCTAGCTCAATTGCTTTATGAATATAAGCTTTAAAAGCTTTTGGATAATAATCTTTCATATCTTCAAAAGAAGCGTATTCTGCAACACCCATAAACTGTAGGGCTTCGGAACGTAGTAAATCTAGTAACAATCTTGCTGCAACATAACTATAATTAGGATCTTGCTCAACCAAAGTTCTAGCACTCATAACTAATGCCTGACTAACATCAGCCTTTGGAACCCCATCAAATAAATTATTAACCACATCATTAATAATTATTTCAGGATCAACAGCCTCTAACCCAAAGCAAGACTCTTTAACAACTTCACCTAAAAGCTTTTTATCTAATGGTTTTAAAGAGCCATCAGGATGCTTAACCTGTATTACAGGCTCATCAAGTGTCACATCTACTTTATCATCTTGTTTTTTTTGCTCTCTAATTTTACGACGCTCTTCTCTATATAAAACATAGTCACGCGCTACCGCATGCTCACCAGCACGCATTAATATAAGTTCAACTCTATCTTGCACATCTTCTATATGAATAACTCCGCCAGTTGGCATTCTATTTTCAAACCAAGTGGTAAGTTCAGTCACAAAAACTTCAACTTTATCTCTAACACTGCTAGATTCAGCAGATTTTGGACCTTCAACTGCTAAAAAAGCTTTAGTTAATGCTAGCATTACTTTACTAGCATCATATGGAACTACTTTATTATTACGTTTAATTACTTGAAGCCTTCCTGGAATAACAGACGAAGATATAACGCCATCAGCACCATAACCTGTTGGAGCAGGTTTCAATGCCACAGCAGCATCAGCTGGTTTTTCTACATCTAATACAGCACTTCCATGCTCTTCTATTCTATCTGTCATAGTCGGTATAACCCCTCTGGTTCGTAATTATTAAAAGCTCAATCCATTTGTTATTATTATTAAATATCCATAGTGGTAAAGCAACAGTCAAAACACAACATGTAGTATTTTGTCCGCATCTAAAGTACAAGATAGTGTGTTTTTTTATTATTCGCAAGTTGATAAAGTGTTGATAACTGGTTTATAACTTGTATATAAGGTTGGTATAACATGTGGATTATTTTTTTTTCTTATAAAACAAGGAGTAATATAAAAAAATTTTCAAAAATTATTGGAGGTTTTTATGAAATAATAGATGTTAATTTACGTTATATTAAAATATCACTGAAAAATATTCCCG
>CAJQSL010000086.1 GCA_905612315.1 uncultured Francisellaceae bacterium | reverse complement strand
TGCTCCTTGCACTCAAAAACAGCCTCATTAAGCGAAATATTTTTATATAAACTAACGCCCATAGCAGCATTTAGAATAATAGTATCTGCAAGTTTTGATTCTTCTCCTTTAAAAACTTGGAGAATCAAATCAAGATTACTTTTAGCATCATCACCTTGCAGATCTTCTAATTTAGCTTCTTTAAAACCATAATCTTTAGGATCTAATATATACTCAAATAATTTGTCAGAAGTTACTTCAATAATTTGAGATTTGCCAATAGTATTTAACTCATCACAGCCTTGGCAGTGTACTATTACCGCTTTTTTTAGAGTAGATTTTGCGGTTTGTTGCAGTGTTTTAGCAAATAAATTTAAATGATTTGGGTCAGCAACTCCGATTATTCTATATTCAGCATTTGCAGGATTTATTAATGGGCCAATTAAATTAAATATAGTTTGAGTTTTAAGTTCGCGGCGAATATCTTTAACGCCTTTAAAACTTGGGTGATAAAGTGGTGCGAAGCAAAATCCAAAATTAGTTTTATTAATTTGCTCTAGAGTTTTAGCAGGATCCTGCATTAAATCATACCCTAAAGCTTCCATTAAATCAGCTGAACCTGATTTAGATGAGTTGGATCTCGCGCCATGTTTTGCCGTTGGGATCCCTAAGCTTGCAGTTAATAAACTTGCCGCAGTTGAAATGTTCACGGTGTTTTTGCCATCGCCACCGGTGCCAACTATATCTAATGTTGGTTTATTGGGCTTAATAGATACCATATGTTTATTGGCATAATTTACAAATCCTATTAGCTCAGAGGATGTAATATTTCTAGGGTTAATAAGAGTTAAAAGTTGTTTTATTTGAGAAATATCATCAATGCTCATATTAGTTTGAGTGATATCTATTAAATCAGCAAACATATTTTCAGCACAAATTGAATCTAAATGCTCATAATTGCTTTGATTATAATGATTTATGTATTTTGTCAGAGAACTTTTCATAATTAAATTTAGATAAATCTTAGTTTAATTAAGTTTAGCTGAAATTGTTTTTCTCTTCTATTGGTTTAAAAGTTTTTTTGATCTAACAGCGGTAGGTATTAATTGATGTGCCGCAGTTTTGTTACTGTTTCAGCACATTTCTAGCAGCAAATGTTATACACAAAACTCATATATTTGTTGTTTACAGTATATTGTTATATTAATATGTTAACATAACAGTATACTTTTGTGATAAAATTTAATACAATAAGTTATTGAAAGATGTTGTTTGGAACAGATCCGTTATGTTCTTTCACACATAAGGAATAAGCAGGCAGCTATTTAACTAAATAACATCACAATAAGGAAATTATAAAAAGGACACGAGTTATGCACATCCGACGAGAAGGACACATAGTTAAAGTTTTCCCCGAAGTAGATATACGGACAATTATAGACACACTAGGCACGGGCAATGGTCAGGCCAAGGTAGCAGAGCTACGCAGAGAGCTTAAATATCATCTTCAGCCCAATATCCAGGGCGTGGACAGATGCGATGTCACTGACGTGAAAGTAATAAGAAGGGGCTCTAAGACAATGATTTGCGCCACGTGCAGTGGCAACCGAAGGCTTAGGGCTGGCCCAGGCCACAGCATTTCAGAACCCTATAAATATTATATCAAGATCTCAGCTGACGGTGAGATTAAGTTAGTGGACGAATCAAGAGCGAAACAGTATAAAGCCGAGCATGGAATAAGACCCAGCGTATATACTAAAGAAAACCAAAAAAAAGATGATGAATACTTAAAAAAAATTATCGAAGATAACCATAGTAAAATAAAAGAATTGTTAAATTCCCGAGAACTAAAGGATATAAGAGGGCACTGGGAGCTTGAGAAAATAAAGAGCTTATTAGAAGAAAAAGGAAAAGCTCTTGAAGGCTTTGATTATAGTAAACGGAAGGATTTTAGATTTAGTTTAGATGATAATGATAATCTAGTAGCATGGCATAAAATTGCAATTATTCAAGGTAATGAGTTTACGTTAGGGGGTTTCAAAGTTCCTAAACTTGCATATATTGTTACTCCAGATGGAAATATAAATAAGGTTGCAAAGCTCTCAGAAAGGGGTGGTAGTGAAAAGGATGGTTTTAAAGAATATGCTCCCGAGCTTTTATTCGGTAGTATTGATCGTAGTAAACGAAAGGATCATAAAATAACCCCGAATACACTATTTCTTAAACTTGGCAAGGATTGCTTCACTCTCCCTCACGGGCTAGATTGGCGTACATTTGCACAGAAGGCTGCGCAAATATTGCATAACAGATTTCATCGCAAAAGAAAAAATTGTCGAGACCTTAAGCCATCTAATTTTTTATGGGTTTCTGAAGATGAAAGGCTATACCCTATTGACTTTGGTTTAATGAATAACGAAGGTTTCTGTGGCACGCCAGGCTACACTATTATGGATAGGGATTACCACGATGGCCCTGATAAGTTTAGAAAGCTAGATATTCTAGCGTTGATCATAACGATATCTGAATTTATGAGTATAGAGGAAAGAGGCGGCGTAAAAAGTCCTAGACTTCAAATGCTATTGAAGTTAGGTTACGATAGCCTACGTCTGCATAGGGAGGGCCTACGTCTGCAAAGCGATGGCCATATGAAACAGGCAGAAAAAGAAAGAAAGAACATTTTTGGACTACTAGGTTCTCAAGCTTACACCGCAGAAAATATTTTAAGTTTATTATTAATTGATGAAGTTAATACCAAATTAGGTCTTAGTGGTGGTGATCTGATATCTGATAGTGATTTGAATAGTGATAGAGTTAGGGCAATAACTGCTTTATATCAAGCAGGTTTTGAAGTGAGAGAGAACGAAGAGATATATAGATCCATTTTGGGTGATACTGAAGATGCTAGAACTAAAGTTACACAAATATGTCAAACCAAACAGTTACAAGATCAGTTGACCAATGCACGTCGTTCACAAGGCACAGCAGGACCAAAGGAAACAGCTCTGTGGGATGCTATTAATGATTACGAAAATGAATTGGAACGCATTTGTGGCGATGATACTACCGAGGCACCCTATAAAGCAAATGCATTTGAAGCATTAAAGATGCATAGGAGATGCCTTACTAAGTTCTACAATTCAACCCTTGGCTGTTGTATTTTTAGCAAAAAATTATCCACAAGTCACAAAGATTTAATAACATCAGGTTTGGAGAGATAAATGACGAGTACATAAGACTAATAGCCATTAAAAATCAAATGGCTTGTAGCTCAATCAGTCTATCTGAAATTATCTGTTTCGCATCTGTAATTACAGCAGAGTCATCTTGAAGTTCTAAAACTTGCTGAAAAACACTTTTAAAATTCTCTATTTTCTCAGGTTCCATTTTCAAAGATGATCTAATTCTAATTACTTCAGATAAAATTATTTTTAATAATTCTAAATTGCCGCTATCAATTGCTGTATCTAATGACTCTTTCATCCAAGATATATAGCGCATATGTGATCCATCGCTTAGGTGCAGTCTATAAGCAATGCTTCTATATACTTGAGTTAGATTAATCTTATCTGATTTGGTGAGCAACCATAGTTTATGATCATGAATTTTTTGAAAATCTCTATGGTCTTTAGCAATGCTGTTAATTTTTTTGCTAGCTATTTTATAAGGAATGACAGCAAAAAATTTATTAATAAGATCAACAGTGCCAAATCTAAAAATAGAGTAAATTAACTCGGTGTTTTTAGTTATAACAAAGCTAAATTTATTTAGAATCCAGTTTAGAAAAAACTTCTTTTCATCAAGCATAGAAGTAAACTTTAATGCCATTAATATTTGTTTTGTTAAGATAGATTCATTTTGCTCATAGAAATTATTTAGTGCTAGCGAATTAATTTTTCCAAAGTATGAGTCTACTTTTTGCCATAATATCAATTTATTATAGTTATTTAACTTTGTACTATGTAAAAAGCTTGGGAATATTTCAGCTAACCCTAAACTATTGGGTTTTGAAATAAAGCCTGTGATTATAAGCCAATGAATATATGGTAGTTGTTTATTAGATAAAAGTTCAATAATAATTTTGTTACTAATTTCTTGATCAAATGGAAGTTTAATAGTTACATCACAGCTTCTAAGAATTTTTTTTAGAAGGTTGGTTTTTTGAGAAATCATAAGTTCAATTAAGCCTGGGCCAATTTTATTGGATCCAAATCTGCATATAAATATATTTGCGATATCCCATTTTTGCTTTTCACAAGCATGATCCAGTGGGGTTTTGCCTTTATTATCAAGAAGGTTTATATGCTCTTTTACATCTAGTTGATTCTGGCTAATAATAGAATGTTGTTTCTTTATCATATGCTCTATTGCATGCAACAGAGCCTCTTGTCGCGCAGGGGCAAGCTCTGGGAAGTACTTATGAGCTAAACTTAAGGGTAAATTATTAGTTACTTGTAAAATATTAAGTTGATATTCTTTAAAAGAGACAGTTTCTAGGTATAAGCGTCTAAATTGGATCCAAAACAAAATGTCTGGGTCGTCTTCATCGTTGGATTCATTACCCCATATTTGTTTAATAGCAGATGCTAATCCTGCAAAATTTTGTTTAGTAATTGGGTCTTGATTAGGGTTTTCAAAACCATTTATATAAAGATAATACAATATTGATTTTTGCATTAAAATTGAAGTCCAGTTTCTAGATACAATTCTAAGCTTTTTTTTGAGGCCAGATTTTGCTATTTCAGTTAAGGGAGTTTCGCCATTATCTGAAATGAGAGAAGTTGATGGGGTTTTATTAGGGCGAGTGTTTAATAAAATATATAGAATTATTTTTCCATTTGCTCTTTTTCTTAAAGCCAGCTGTAAAGCTGAGTGACCAAAAGAGCCTCTTTTGGTTATTAAAAGAGGATGTTCTGCCGCCAGCCTTTGTAAGGCGTTGGTCTCGCGGTGTAGCGTAGCTTTTCTTAATGTCATAGTGAGCATATTATCATTGTGCTTACTTAAAAATTGATGCACTAGAAAATAAATAGTTGAGTTTTTGCTATTATCTTTAGATAACAATGTATTTAGCTTATGAAGTAATGGGTCTGTAGGTATCGGCTCATAAAAACTTTTAGGGTTTAGGTTGGATAATAAATCCATATTATTAGCACTAATTAATGATAGCGTAATTTCAGAAGGAGGATTAAAATTATGTTTTTCTAAGTAAGTTATTAAAAAATCATCGTAGTGCCCATTTATAGCCATAAAACTTGCGCTTTTATAATCTATGCTAGCACCAAGAGACATTAATAACTTTACTACTGGAATTCCAGTTGTTCTCATTCCATAAAGCTGCAAGGCATGATATATAATAGTATGTCGGTTTTTATCAGCAATATTTATATTTTTGCTAAATAGATGTGAGTATTTGTGTAAAATCTCGCTATATTCTGAGCGTACTGAGGTATCATGCATAAAAATAGATATAAGATTAGGGTCAGTAAAAAATAGCATCAACGGAGTTTGATTGATTTTATTGGGTTGGAATATTAATTCTGGATCTATTTTTGCAATAGTTTTTACAGCTATTAACGCACCGTGCGCAGATGCAACTTTAAGATAGTACGTTAGGAGAGTCTCACCACCTGGCGCGGTTATAGGTTTTAAAGATTTATTATAAAGATTTAATTTAGAAGTTGGGTGATATGCTTTTAAGCAATAATCTATAGTTTTTTCATCGGCATCTCTAAGTGCTAAAAGTAATGGTGGAAGGTCGGAATCACCATTTTTATTTAATAAAGCGTCTTTGATTTTAGGATATTGCAATAAAAGGTGTACCAGCTGAGTGTTGCTGCTCCTAATTGCGGCTGTTAGCCAGGAGTCTGGATATCTGCTTTTTATAAATAGTTTGCTATTTACTCTTGGGTGTCTGGCGTGATCTAGAAATTTTTTATCTTGAGTTATCTCACTAATCGGAAAATTCTTAACCCAAGTGGCTGCATCTGGCAATGTTAAAAAGTAATTTATCAAGGGCATATCATTTGATAGATATATTAGTTGAGCAATATCACTATTTATTAGTGGATGCTTGGGTTTTGTGTGGTTTGAATCATATATTTTATTTAATATTTTTGCAGATAAATCAAAATAATTTGTTTTTAGAGATAATAAAAGATACCTTTGCCATTGCTCGGGGTCATCAATTGGTACAGCAATTAACCTGGTTGCAGAGTTAGTTGTTGTCTTAAGATAATTAAGGACAGCTTTTATTAAGCTGGTTCTTATTAGTAAGTCAGAATGTTGCAGGCATGAATATATTAAAGTTGCATAACATTTTCTAGATAATAAATCAGCAAATACTACGCGACTAGTTCTATCTGAAATAGCAACTATATTCTCCCAGATCTCGTCTCGTTTTTGTTCTGATGACATGGTATATTTATAACTTTATTATTATTTATATCTAAATATAGATTATAGGTTATAAATTATAGATTATAATTTAATTTTTAGATCTGAATTTTCGAATATTACTTTTAGTTATTAAATAGATACTTAATAAAACTATGATAGTAATTACTGCAATTAGAATAATTGCAATCCATGATATTTGATATTTGTCGTGGACTACTCGTAACGCATGTGTAATTGCACTGCCAAAAAAGTATCCGCCGTAAATAAATATACAAGACCAAAGTAAAGCTCCTAGTAAATCAAGCATAAAAAACTTTTTCTTGGTAATAGGGCTTAGGCCCACAATTATTGGTACAATTGTGCGTAACCCATACATGAATCTAAAACCTATGATTAATATGACCCCATAGCGTTCAAGCATGGTCAGGCTCTTGTTTATTTTCTTCTTAAATTTTCTGTAGGATGATAGTTTTTTCTTATAACTCCATAAAAGCACTTCAAATCTAGTAAATCTTCCTATATAAAAAAACACATGATCATGAATTAGGCTTCCAACTACGGCTAATAATAAAAGCCCAGGTAAGTGAAGTAGACCTTGATGCGCTGCTATTCCACCGGCTATTAAAAAAGTCTCACCTTCTATTAGGGCACCAAGTAGCATGAGCCAATAGCCGTAGTGGGCGATTAGTTCTTGCATATGTGGTGACATAATGTCTTCCTTTTAAAAGCTAATTATAATTATTATATTTTTATAAGTGCAGTTTGTCTGTATTTCTATTTGGGTTTAGTAAATTATTTTGGGCAAAATCTCGCATAAGATGATCAGTTAGAACTAAAGCAAGCATCGCTTCAACTATGGGAGCCGCTCTTAAGCCAACACATGGGTCATGCCGGCCCTTAGTTATAATATCAACATCTTCGCCTAGCTCATTAATTGTTTTACCGGGAGTTGTAATACTTGATGTCGGCTTAAAAGCACAATGAGCAATTATATCTTGCCCGGATGAAATGCCTCCCAGCACGCCGCCAGCATGATTACTTAAAAAGCCTTTATTTTTGCGTATTTCATCGCGATGTTCAGAGCCCCTTTGAGATATAACTTTAAAACCATCACCAATTTCGACACCTTTGACAGCATTAATATTCATTAAAGCATAGGCAATATCAGCATCTAGTCTATCAAATACCGGCTCACCAAGGCCAGGTTTTACCCCAGTTACACATGCTGATATCTTAGCGCCGATGGAATTTTGCTCAGATCTTATATTTTCCATATATTTTTCAAGTTCAGGAATTTTATTTTTATCTGCACAAAAATATGGGTTATTAGCTGCAACTTCCCATTCAGATTTGGTATTTGGTAAATTAAATTCTAAATCACCGACTTGAGTGATACAGGCAAAAACTTCAATTCCTTTTTGTTTTAAAATTAATTTGGCAATGGCGCCAGCTGCAACTCGAATAGCAGTTTCTCGAGCAGAAGATCTCCCGCCGCCTCGAGGATCACGATGACCATATTTTGCAAAATAAGTGAAATCGGCATGACCTGGGCGAAATTGATTTTCTATAGCACTATAATCTTTAGATTTTGCATCTATATTTTCGATTAATAAGCCAATGGGGGTGCCGGTGGTTTTGCCTTTGTATACGCCAGATAATATTTTTATTTTATCAGCTTCGCGCCTTTGAGTTGTATGCCGGTTTTGCCCAGGTTTTCTTCTATCTAAATCTTTTTGAATTATGCTCTCATCAAGCTCTATGCCAGGAGGGCAACCATCTATGATCCCACCGATGGCAGGGCCATGAGATTCTCCAAAGGTTGTTAGGGTGAAACATTGGCCAATTGTATTGCCGGGCATAGGAGATCTCCTGATTTGAAAAATTTCTCTTATACCTATATTAGCATTTTTTGTATTTTATCGCAGGGCCTTTTCCTATACGGAATATTTTCTTTAATCTTCGCTGTAAAACCCCGTCTCTTTAGGGTGGGGATATCAGGCGCAACAGCTTGCTGTTAATTTGGCGTTTATTGTTGCTCACCTTACGCATTTAAAGCAAAAGTTCCAACTTTACCTAAGACAAGCCCACGGGCAGTCTTTGCGAGGAGGCTTTTAGCCGACGCGGCAATCTCCTACCCAACTGCAACTAGGGTAATAACATCAGTTTCCATGAAGGAGATTGCCGCACTCACCTACGGCTCGTTCGCAACGACTGCGTTGGGTATGTTTTTGCGTAAGGTGGGTGAGTCAATTGAGTCAATTTTTTTTAATAATTGACTCAATTGACTCAGGAGTTGCCATGTTGGGTCAATTATTGGGTCAATTATGTATAAAGTTTCTTACCAAAGAATATTTTTATCCATAAAAATAGTTTCATTACGCTCGGGACCGGTTGAGATCATATTAATTTTCGTGTTTAATCTTTTCTCGACAAAATCTATATAATCTTTTGCAGCTTGCGGTAGCTGATTATATTCAGTGAGCCCTTCAGTTGATTGCTGCCAGCCTGGTAAAACTTTTAGAATTGGTTTGCATCTCTCAAGCTTATTTAGATCCTGCGGGAAGTGTTTAACTTCTTTGCCATCAATTTCATAACCAATACAAACCGGAATTTCAGCAAGTTCATCAAGAACATCTAATTTAGTTAAACATATTTGCGTTATGCTATTAATATTAATAATTCTTTTAAGAGCAACACAATCTAACCAGCCGCAGCGACGCCTGCGCCCAGTAACAGTTCCGACTTCTTTACCTTTGGTTGCAAGGTGCTCCTCAGTTGGGCCGACTATTTCTGTAGGAAAAGGTCCGCTGCCAACTCTTGTTGTATAAGCTTTCACAATTCCAATAATCTCATCTATCGCTTTGGGGCCAACTCCAGCACCAGAAACTATTGCACCAACTGTAGTGTTAGATGAAGTTACAAATGGATAAGTGCCATGGTCTATATCTAATAAAGCACCTTGGGCACCTTCAAACATAATCTTTTTATTTTGTGAGACTAAATCATGTAATAACGCTGTGGTATCAGTGATATTGTTTTTTATTTTTTCAAACTGAGATAATAGCTGCTCTTTAATTTCATTAAGTGATAAGGCATCTTGCTTATAATAATTTTTTAATAAGAAATTATGGTAATCTAAAATATCTTCAAGTTTTTCATGCAATTGCTCAGGGTAAAAACAATCATTTAATTTTATGGCGCGGCGTGCAACTTTATCTTCATAGGCAGGACCAATTCCACGGCCAGTCGTACCAATTTTATCTTTTGCACGTTTTTGCTCTCGAGCTAAATCTAGTTGTTGAGCTGAAGGCAATATAATAGGGCACATGTTACTAATATGAAGTTGCTTAAATGGGTCGATGCCTATATCTTCTAGCATTTTGGTTTCTTCAAGCAGGGCTGTTAAAGAGACGACCACACCTTGCCCAATAATAACCTGCGTTTTTGGGTGCATAATTCCTGATGGGATTAATTTTAATTTTATAATTTGATCTTTAATAACAAGTGTATGGCCAGCATTGTGTCCTCCTTGAAATCTAACTACAGCATCAGCTTTGTCAGATAATAAATCGACAACTTTACCTTTGCCTTCATCACCCCATTGACAGCCCAAAATTGCAATGTTATTAAGCATTATCTTTATTCCTATAAATGTTAAATAATTTTTGCCCATAGTGAATGGTGAGGATAACTAATATATAGGTAATTCTCAAGAGTTAAGGTGGCATGGCGCAATGTGTGATCTATTGCTACTCTAGTAATAACTAGAATTATTCCTGAATTATGCCTGAATTATGAAAGATGATTAAAACTATTACTAATACACTAATTTATATTTTGATATCAGCTAGAACATATGTTTTAGCTATTGGTGAACATACCTTTACATCTGAAAGCATCGATCTTCTTAGTAATCTTAAGTGGGATACATCAAAAGAGATTTGGTTTAATGGGGATTTAGTAAATGTTTCAAAGTTAGGGCCTGGATTTTGGTGTCCGGTTAATCAAATTAATGATATTACTGTTTTTGCAAATGGACTTTATCAGTCGCTTAATGAGAGTGACCCAGATAAGAAATTTTTAGATTATTACATTGGCTCTGCTTATAAGAGTGAGGATTTTATTTGGAATCAGCGAGGATTATTGCAGGTAGGGTATAAAAGTGGTCTTAGTGTTATTAGAGGTGCTAAAGATTTTGTTAATGCCTCACACTGGAGTTGGAATAGTTCATTGGGTGAGCAGTTTCCAGTCTTAAATTCTGCAGCAGCAGATTCTGTTATAGCATTAGTAATGAAATATATTAAATTAGATTCTTGTGCTATCGGTTTTGGGCAATGGCAGCAAAGCTATGCATCAGGGAGCCTTCTTAGTATGCCATGGACTCATCCAGTAGATACTAATCAAAACCCAGTTGCCTTTAGAGATGAAAATCCTAAAGTCACTCAAAATCAAAGAAGGCATAAATTAGTTTTTGGGCCGGTTACCTGGTTAGCAATGGCTCTTGATATTAGATCATGGCATATTAAGCAAAGTCATTTATATGCAAAACAGATAGATCAAGGCAAGAAAAGATGGGCGCTAATTAATAAAAACATTAATATCAATAAGGCTATTTGCGCCAAGGTGCCAGAAGTAGGAAAAGAGTGTGGGGCTTTTAAAGTCTTCCCTCCGGTAATATCTAAAGCAATAAGAAAAATCATGCCGGATTTTTGTAAATTATCAGATCATAAACTAGCACTTGAGAAATGGCTAACTCTTATTAAAAATACTGCCTTAGTGCTAGATCTAAATTGCAAACATAAAGCTAATTGGTCACATATGACTTTTGCTCGAGGCAACTTTGCATTAGTTAGGGCACAAGAAAATCTTAAGCTTGCGCATTTATATCAAAAAAATAAGGATTATAAAAAAGCTGTTAAGAGTATAAATAAGGCTGCATTAATAATTGAGAAATTTTATTTCGGAAATTTATTAGAAAAAAGACCTTTTAGTGATCCGGTTATTTATCCTGTAAATTTTAGTTAGATATCACAATATTTAGCTCAGTAGTTGCGAGCTAATCTCTTCCCCGGTGGGGGAAGGTTGGGATGGGGGCATCCAAACTGCAACAAACCTAGCCCTCTATTTAGAAACCCCATTCATCAGCGGAGTATTAAAGTATTTAAAGAACTCACCTTTTGGATGTAAAACTATGGTGTCATCTTTGCTAGTAAACACATTTTGATATGCTTCCAAACTTCTATAGAACTGATAGAACTTAGGATCACTCTGGTAAGCATCAGCATAAATTTGCGCGGATTGTGCTTGCCCGTCAGCTATAGTTTTAGCCGCTTGTTCTCTTGCAGTAGCTAAGATAATAGTTTTTTGCTTGTCAGAATCAGCCCTAATAGCTTCAGCTTGTTTTAAACCATCAGCACGGATTTTAGTAGCTTGAGTACTAAACTCAGTACGCATGTTCTTATAAACTCGCTCTAATGTCGCTTGCGGCAGGGCAATTTTATTAATTCGTACATCAATAACTGTAATACCAAGAGATTCAGCTTTTTGGGTGGCCAAGTCTTTGATTTTTTCCATTACATTAACTCGCTGGCCCGAGACTAAATCTGTAAGTGGTAATTTACCAAACTCTGTTCTAACTGCAGCACTTATTCTAGTTGATAAGTTACTCTCAGCGTTACCATAAGCACTAGTTGCTAAATAGTATTTTAACACATCAGTAATGCGCCAGTTAATAAAAGCACTAACATCAACAGTTTGTCTGTCTTCAGTTACTAAGTTGTCTTCTTCAAGAGTTAAAATTCTAAGGCGCATATCAAACTTTTGTACTTTTTCTACAAGTGGCCATTTAATATGTAAACCAGGTTTTAAAATATTTACAGTCTTATCAGCAGAATATTGTACTTTACCTAATCTAACCAATAAGCCTTGTTGAACTTCATTAATGGTATAAAAACTACCAAGTAATATGATGATTATTATAATTATTAAGGCCGAAAGCCATCCTTTCCAACTCATGATTGGGCGACCCTCCATCGGTTGTAGTCTTGATCTAGTGTTGATTTATTACTGCTGTTATCAGCCGTGTGGTGTGTATCTTGGCTGCTGGAGCTAGCATATGATCTGGTAGACGCATTTTGAGCTCCTTGATGTGGCATTAGTGGAATATAAAATAAATTATTATCACCTTTGCCTGCACCATCTATTACCATTAAGTGACTGTGACTAAACACTGATTGTAAAGTGTCAAAGTATAATCTATCAGCAGTAACAACAGGTGCAGTTTTATATTTTCCTAAAATAGCTTTATATTGAGCTGTATTAGCTTTAGCTGTTAAGATTAAGTTCTCTTTTTTAGCTTGAGATTCAATTACTATTCTTTGAGCCTGACCATCAGCAACTGGAATTAAGTTGCTTTTGTAAATCTCAGATTTGTTAATAGTGGTTTCTTGATCTTGTGGTGCATTTACCAAATCCTGAAAAGCTTCTTTTACAGGTTGAGGTGGAATGGCTTTTTGCATATTCACTGACATAATCTCGATACCAGTTTTATAGCGTTTCATAAGAGAAATTAATTCATCCTGTACGTTGCTTTGCACGTCTGATCTGCTAGTTGAGATGATCTGGTTAAAAGATGTTTGCCCTATAACTTGCCTGATGGCACTATCAATACTTTCTTTTAAGCTCGCTTGAGGATTATCAACATTAAATAAGAAATCTTTTAGATTATTTATTTTCCATTGAATATTAAAAGAGACATCTACTAATTGCGATTGTTTGCTGCCAGATTTTTTAGTTTGAGTAGGCTCTGTTAGCATAGGTTGCAGCTGCCAAGGAAAGTTATTTTGTTGTTGAATATTTAGTACATATTTGGTCTCGGCGAATCGAGCCATCCAATGCACACCAGGGCTTACTGTACGGTTATATTTGCCAAATCTTAAGATTACACCTTGTTCATATTGTTGAACTGTGAATATTCCAGATAATGCCCAAATTATGATAACAACGGCTATAGATACTAATACTGCAAACCAGAATTTTCCTTCAGATATATCCGAGTTATCTGATTTGCCAGATCCTCCAGAGCTACCTGATTTAAATTTATTAGAACTTTTTTTCTTGCCAGAGAACATTCTTTTGAAAAGATCTTCAATGTCAGGCGGGCCCTGATCATCTGATCTTTTTTGGTTATAGGCAGGTTTCCAGCCCATTTATCACTCCACTTAATCTATTTTATATTTTATTTATAATTAGCTACCAAATATACTAGCACATAGATTTATTTTATTGTAGTTTTAATTTTTAATAAAATCTTCCAGATTAATTTTGTATTTTTTATTAAGCTGCTGCAGGTCAATATGGTCTATAATAACATCTAAAATCATATTGCCCTCAGCATCTACACTCTCATTAATCACACATTGGTTCTTAAATAAATCAGATCTTAATGCTCCATATTTAGGGCTAAGGCTTAAAGTCTCTTTGAATCTGTTTGGCTTAAGCAAAAGGGCAATAGCCTCAAAAAGCTCATCAAAACCATTTTTATTTGCAGCGCTTAGCCAAACTTTTGATGGAATATTTTTATCACTATAATCTATCCTTGGTTCAGAAATATTCGGATTATCTAACTGATCAATTTTGTTATAGATGCATAATTTTGGAATATCTTGAGTTTCAAGCTCAGCCAAAACTTCATTGACCGCTTGAATATGCTCATCCCGATTTTTATCAGCACAATCTATAACATGTAAAATTAAATCAGCTTCTTGAGTTTCCTCTAACGTTGCCTGAAACGATTCAACTAACTGGTGCGGCAGGTTTTTTATAAATCCTACCGTGTCAGCTAGAATAACTTCACCAAATTGAGGGATATCTAGCTTTCTTAAGGTTGGGTCTAAGGTTGCAAAAAGTTTATCAGCCACATAAATATGTGCATTTGTAAGAGCATTAAATAAAGTTGACTTGCCAGCGTTAGTATAGCCAACTAAAGATATGGTCTGAATATGACTTTTTTTTCTACTATTTCTACTCATCTCTCGTCTATTTTTAACTTTAGTTAAGCCTTTTTTTATTTGCTTGATGCGCAAATTTAACATTCGTTTATCTAATTCTAATTGTTTCTCCCCAGGGCCTCTTAAACCAATACCACCTTTTTGGCGCTCAAGGTGAGTCCAACCGCGAACCAATCTTGTCGCCATATAACTTAATTGCGCTAGTTCAACTTGAAGTTTGCCTTCAAAAGTCCTGGCTCTTTGTGCGAATATATCAAGAATTAATCCCGTTCTATCAAGTACTCTACATTCTAGCTCTTTTTCTATATTTCTTTGTTGTGAGGGGGTTAGTTTGTGATTAAATAAAATCAGCTCTATTTTTTGGGATTTGACAATAACTTTCAGCTCATCAAGCTTTCCAGTGCCTATAAAAAATTTGGCACTAGGTTTATCTTTGGAGCCAGTTAAAATATTAATAATTTCGGCATCAGTTGAGTTTACTAAAGCTTTGAATTCTTCGAGATCAGATTCTTCGAGGGATGCGATTTGTCTAGATTTAAAATCAATATGAACGATGGCGCATCGTTCACCAAGTTCAGGGCGATCAAACATAAGATAAATGTGGTGTGTTTAAATAATATTCAGCTATTAGAGAATTATTTTTCATATAAGTCAATTATAATTATTTCTAAAATTATTTTTAATATTACTTTTTATCTTCAGCTTTCTTTTCTTCATCATATGAAGGAAGCTTAACAGCAGTTGCAGGAACAATAGTGGAAATCGCATGTTTATAAACCATTTGATTAATATTATTGTTTCTAAGAACAACAACAAACTGATCAAAAGATTCGATCTGTCCTTGAAGTTTAATGCCATTCATAAGAAAAATAGAAACACTAGAGTGCTCTTTTCTTAAAGTATTTAAAAACGGGTCTTGTAATGCTGGGCCTTTCGACATCAGTAGCACCTCTCTTTATTGTATTAAATGTAACAACTAATTTTGAAAAATAATAACAAAATAATCTATGGTTAAAATTAAGCTTTGTGAATTCTAAGCATAAAGTTGCTATAATGCCAATATTATTTTCTAATTATAAAGAAATGACTATTTTTACGTTATATTTGTTTGTCTTTATTGTCTGTGTTGTCTGTGTTGTCTGTATTGTCCATAATCTCTGAAATGTTTGTACTAAAGATTAATTTAAAATAACCTTTGCGATCCTGCGCTTCCCAACCTGACACAAATAACTTTTACCTTTCTCCAGCACAAAGTTACGCTCAGATATTTTAATTTCATCAATTTTAACTGCTCCTTGTTGAATCATACGAAATCCATCACTGGTGCTCGTAACTAAGCCTGCTTGTTTAAGAGCATTAGCTAATCCTATAGTATTATCACCTGATTCTAATTTAATGGATTTTTCAGGAATCTCATCCGGAATTAGTTTTTTCTGGAATCTTGCAATAAAATTATTTTCAGCTTTATCAGCAGAATCTTTATCATAAAATCGTGCGACAATCTCTTTTGCTAGCATAATTTTGATATTTCTTGGGTTTTCACCCGCTTGAGCTTTTTGTTTAAGTTCTTTTATCTCGGCAGGGGATTTGGCACTGATTAAATCAAAGTAGCGCCACATAAGATCATCACTTACTGACATAACTTTGCCGAAAATCTCATCAAAAGGCTCATCGATACCAATATAATTATTTAGAGATTTAGACATTTTTTTAACGCCATCTAAGCCTTCTAATAAAGGCAATGTCATAACAACTTGCGGTGCTTGATTATGCTGCTTTTGTAATTCTCGGCCCATTAATAAGTTAAAAGTTTGATCTGTGCCGCCGAGTTCTATATCAGCTTTCATGTGTACTGAATCAAAACCTTGAACTAATGGATAAATAAATTCATGAATTGCAATTGGTTGATTAGATTTATATCTTTTTGAGAAATCATCTCGCTCAAGCATTCTGGCAACAGTTGAGCTTGCTGCAAGTTTTATCATATCTATAGCACTTAGTTTATTTAGCCATTCGCTGTTATATAAAACTTTGGTTTTATCTTTATCTAATATTTTAAAAACTTGGTTAGTATAAGTTGTTGCATTTTTTGCAACTTCTTCTTTAGATAAATTCTTGCGAGTTGCATTTTTGCCAGTTGGGTCACCAATTTGGGCGGTAAAATCCCCAATTAGAAACAAAATTTCATGACCTAGATCTTGTAGTTGTTTTAATTTGTTTAGTACTACAGTGTGGCCAATGTGTAAATCACATGCTGTTGGGTCCATCCCAAATTTGACGCGAAGAGGGCGTTTTTCTTCAAGCTTCTTAAGTAACATTTCCTCATTTATTAAGGTGTCTAAGCCTTTTCGGATAATTTGTAATTGCTCTTTAGGAGATTTAAATGATGAATTTGAAGTCATATTTTTTTGCGCCAATATTATGTTTATTTATATACAAATCAAAATACCGATCGCCGCTTTTCAAGCAATTAGCTAAGCAATCTTGTGTTTAGTGCGTGGCACTTAGCACGTATTGGTTAATAAAAAACGATAGATTGAAATGGTTTGTCTATATTGTATGAAAATTTTAGGTGGATACAAGTTTTAAAAGGTCTAACATTTTAGCCTCATCCCAAATAGTTATTCCTAATTTTTCAGCCTTAGTTAATTTAGATCCAGCTTTCTCACCGCATAATAAAACATCGGTATTTTTAGAGACAGAAGTTGTAACTTTGCCGCCAAGTTGTTTTATTTTATCTGATAATTCATCACGAGAATAACCTGTTAAGCTTCCAGTTATAACAAAAACTTTATTTGTAATTTCTGGGTTAGCATTGGTTTGACTAGCTTTATTTGTATTTAAAATTTCTGGCCAATTAACTCCAAGATTTATTAACTCATTAATAGTTTCCATATTTTTAGGATTATTAAAAAAGCTTTTAATAGAATCAGCTATTCTTGGCCCGACGCTATCTATATTTACAAGATAATTTGCTGATGCTTCGATTAAATTTTCTAAGCTTTGAAAGTGTTCGGCTAATTGTTCAGCCATTACTCGCCCTACTTCTCTTATTCCAAGGGCTATTATAAACCTAGTAAGAGTTGTGTTTTTTGAATTATTAATAGCTTCTAATAAATTTTTGGCAGATAAATCCCCAAATCTATCTAATTTAACTAAATCGTTTTTATCTAATTTGTAAAGATCAGCTGGTGTTTTAATTAAATCTTTATCTACTAAGATTCCAACTTGTTTTCGCCCAAGCCCATCGATGTTCATGGCATATTTGGATGCAAAGTGCCAAATCATCTCTTTTCTTTGAGCGGGGCAAAGCCAATTCTCATCGCAGCGAATAGCGGCTTCATCTGATATTTCAATAAGTTTAGAGTTACAAGATGGGCAATTATCAGGAAATATAATTGGTTTTAGTTTATCTGTATTATTATTTCTTTTTTCTAAAACAGGCCTCACTACTTCTGGGATAACATCGCCGGCGCGCTGGATAATAACCCAGTCGTTTATCATTACATCTTTGCGCTTAATTTCATCTTTATTATGCAAAGTTGCATTACTTACGGTCACACCGCCAACTAATGCTGGGAGTAATCTTGCAACTGGGGTGATTGTTCCTGTTCGACCAACTTGAAATTCGACATCCTGAAGCTTTGTCATAACTTGCTCAGCTGGGAATTTATACGCAATTGCCCAGCGCGGGGCGCGTGCGATCAGGCCAATATTAGCTTGCAGCGCATAATTGTTAATTTTATAAACTATCCCATCTATTTGATAAGGAAGTGAGTCGCGCTTATTTGTAATATCTTTATAAAAATTTATACACTGATCTATATTATCAGCTAGTAAGCTTGGGTGAGCTAGCTCAAATCCTAGTTTTTCTAATAAATCTAAATCATTATTATGATTTTTTTTAAGCTGATTAACTAGGGTGTATGCGAAGAATCTTAAGGGGCGCGTAGCAGTTATTTTTGAATCCAGTTGCCTTAAGCTTCCTGCTGCTGCATTACGAGGGTTTGCAAATAAATTTTTACCAACTTTTTGCATAGATTTGTTAAGTTTCTCAAAATCAGCTTTATAGATTAAAACTTCACCGCGAATTTCTATCTCATCTTTAATATCTATTTTAAGAGGGATATTTCTAATGGTTTTAATATTGTTAGTAACTAGCTCTCCTGTTGAGCCATCTCCTCTAGTTACGGCGTGAGTTAAAACTCCATCTTTATAATGCAAGCTTATGGCTAGACCATCGAGTTTACATTCACAAAAATATTTTAAATCTTCTGAGCTATAACCTGGAATTTGTTTTAATAATCTTTTTTCAAAATCTTTTAAATCTTGTGCGCTAAAGGCATTAGCTAAAGATAGCATCGGTGCTTTATGTTTAAAGCTTTCAAATTTACCCAGAGCACTACTACCAACTCTTTGTGTTGGAGAGTCTGGTTTTTTCAAATCTGGATGTTTTATTTCAAGATCAATTAGTTCATGAAATAAAGCATCATATACTTCATCGGGGACTTCTGGATTATCTAATTGATGATAAGATTTATTATATTGAGTAATTAAATTTGATAATTCGCTAATGCGATTTATTATATATTTTTTGGTTTGTTTATTAGCTTCCATAAGATTTTAAGCGATGACATATATTTTATAATATTAATTATAAAGTATCATACACTTTGTTAAGATGAGTGTCACTTATTGGCTTTTGGTATTCATCTAATAGTTCTCCACCAAGTTTAGTTTGCACTTCATGCATAACACTAAGCATTTTACTGAAAGAATCGCCTGAATAATTTTTTGGATTTAAAATAAAAACAATGCCTCTAATGTCATTATTTGAGTATGCTTTAAAATCAAACTTGCCTGACTCATGCGCATTAACTACTTCAAATAAATAATCTGATGAATTACCTGGTGAATTATCTTCAGTATTATTAGCTATAAAAATAGAGTCGTTATTATCTAAACCGCATTGGTTTAGAATCCTTTTTAATGAAATAAGAGGATAGCTATGGGTCGGAGGGGCTATTAAATAATATGCTATGTAATTAGATTTTGGCTTATTTTTTATATTTAAATTAAAGGGATTTTTAAAGCGTTGTGACCAATTTGTATTATTATTTGAATTACTTGATGTGCTAGGTGTATAGGTTTTGTTATCTGCTAGGTTTATGTTTGGCTCAGGTTTTATTTTTGGTTCTGGTTTTATTTGATTATTAGCCTGAGTGTTTATTTGTTCAGCATGTTCTAAATCAAGCCAATGATCTGCCTCTAGATTATTTAACTCAGGTGGTAGGTTATATTGATTAGGATGTTTGGGCTGTTTTTGCCGCTTTATTTGCTGGATGGCAAGATAAGTTAAGCCAAAAATAAGTAGTATTCCAAATGCGTATATTATGTATCCTAGTATAGTCATATTTATATTTATCCCAGATTATATTGCTAAATATAGAAAAAAATTAAAACATCGACTGCCATCATTTCAAGGCTATCTCAAATCAATTTTGTGCTTAGCACGTATCAATTTGTAAAAATCGATAAGTTGAAATATTTTTATCTATATTTTTGTATTTTAGCTTGATATATACAAATTGTATAGCTTTTTGTAACAAAAATAAATACAACATAATTATTATTTTTTTATACCTTAAAGATCTATTATCTTAATATGCTTACAGTAAAACGCTAGCTTTATTTTAGATAAAGATTGTAATCATTACGAAAGGATCTTGTCATAACCTTGAAAACTAGTAGATTTTATGTCAGAATTCCCCCAGTATATTTTTATGTGAGTTAGTTAACGGTATGTTTTCTTTAGGTTTTTTATTGATTTATGGCTAACCTAGGGACTATTTTTAGCTTTTAAAAGGAGTTGTTTATGAATATTGTTATTGGAAATACATCTATATTAAGGTTAAGAAATAAAGTGATAGGATATAAACGTAGGTTTTTATCTACCCTATTAACTTCTATTTCTTGCTTGAGTGTTATTTTTGGTTGTTTTTGTATGAAAAATGCAATGGCTGCTAATATGGCTTATGGCTCAGGTAGTAATTCAGATATACATTATAGTTGGCCACAAAAGGATGATTTGTCAAATGATGCTTCAAAATCAAAGGCTGGCACAGCAGATGTCAAAATAAAATCTGCTGATACCTCTGGAGATAGTCCAAAAATTGATCCTGCTTCAAGTTCGATTATAACTATTTTAAATTCTATCAAAAGTTCTTTAGATCAAATTAATAAAAACGTATCAAGCTCGCAAGATACTTTATCAAAGATGGATGATAAGTTAGATAAAGTTAATGATAATCAAAAAGATTATTGGAATAATTATGTTAAGATGGAGTCCAAATCAAAATATCCTAAAAAGCCATTCCCGGCTTGGCAGGTCTTCGTAGATCAAAGTAAATCACAGGATTCATCTTTAAGTGACAATCAGATGATGCAGTTTGCTGATAACTTAACTAATGATAAAAGTATAAAGTATAGTTTATTAGCAGCAAATCAATCCGGTTTAGATGGTTCTTTAACATACCCTTTAAATTTGGGGCTTGGTAAATCTATACCTAATGCATCAGCATTACAAGCTTCTAGATTAAATACGATGTTAACATTACAGACATACAAATTACAGTTAGTGCAAGTGCAAGCTTTAAGTAGAATCACCCAGTTATTAGATGTTCTAGTAGTTAATAATAACGCCGCTCAAAATGCGCAGTTATATCAATTGCGTAAGATTCACAAAGCATTAGTTAAAACAAATTAATAATTTATAAATTATAGGTAGTTAAAACAAAGGAAGTATAAGTTATGGCAGTTTTTGATGGATTTGCAAATCAGAATGATTACTCAATAATTATGTTGCATAATTTATTTGGGGTTTGGATTGATAATTGGCAAAGCAGTGCTGCTGATATTAACTCTTTAATTTTGCCGCATTTATTCCGTGATTTTAGCATGGGGATTTTCTCCATGATTATGATTTATTTGTTCTGGACTTTCTTTGCAGGTACTATTAATACTGCGCGTGATGGTGCTTTTTTGGGTAGAGAGTGGGACTCCTACTGGATTCCAATTAGGATGGTAGTTGGGACAATGTTTTCAATACCCCTGGCTACAGGTTTTAACACTATGCAATTTATTGTATTTAAAATAGTGTTTTCAAGTATTTTGTTTGCTAATTTTTTATGGACAAATGTTAATTATCATATTTATTCAAGTGGCGAATCTATACCCACTATTAATTATCAAAATAATCAGAAATTAGCGACAGACTTTGCAAACTTAGTAGTTCAAAAGCTTATTTTTGGACATATGCTAAATTCGGGAGATTACACAAGTGGGGTAGCTGCTTATAATCAGCAATTGGATGACCTTATAAAAAATAGTTCAGCATGTGGCGGAAATGCTAGTTGTGACGATGTATTAAAACAGCTAGGTCAGGGCGGTAATTATGATTATAGTGTTGTTGAGAGTGCTGATAACAAACATATAAATGCTATTAAATTAGATAATTTAAATGTTAATGTAACTATTAATCATAATGCTCCAGGGGCGGGAAGTCTTGAGGCTGCGTTTCCATGGGTTAATGCTATGGCATCCGGAATAGCTAGTTATATTTATACAAATAAGAAAACTAGCGGTTGTGTTGTTGATGGTTCAGACGGTATTAGTTGTAATAATTTAATAGGCGAAAAAGGTTCAATTACAGATTATATAGTTAATAAACTTACCTCTGGTGCTGATTTTAGCACGAGTGGCCAGCTTTATTGTCCATCAATAAAGTCATCTGTAAGTGGGTCTGATACTCCAACTGCAGGTTTTGTTGACAATGCATCTGATTGCCAATATTTCAGTTGGTGGCATGCTAACTGGCACTATATTGAAATTGACCAGCAGTTCGCTAAGAATTCACAGAAAGTAAATGAGTTAATTAAAGATTTGGATCTTTTGGTTGATGGTGATATTGCCGATCAAATAACAGGTAAAGTTTTATCTGCTAGTGGTGTGTTTGAGCAGTTTGCTGTTGACTCTACTGGTTTGATTCCTACTACTCCTGTTTCTGTTTCTGGTTTTGGGGATGCAGTTTCGAGTGCACTTAAAGATCAAAATATAATAGATATTAACTTTTCATCTGGTGTTGCGGGTGATTTTAGTTCACCTGAATTTAAAAAAGCTTATGAGACCTCAGCACCTATATCAGGAAAACCGTCTGCCGAATCTGATAAAACTTTGCATTTATTACAAGGCTTAGAAAATCCAATTTACGGTAATCTAAAAGAATATTTCAGTATTTATTTTAATATGGAATGTAAAAGTAGCGGTAGGAGTTGTAGTAAACTGTTTGGCGAAAGTACAGTTGCTACAGATAATTATGGCAGAATATCTGCAGCTTTAGAGTTTTTAAATCAAGCTGGAATGTTGCTGCCTGCTACATCTGGAAGTACTTCTGGCTCCGGAACACCACAAAACTACATTCCAAGAGCAAACCCTATGTATTATCTACAAAAATCTGGTTTGTTGGGGAGTATTTTTAATGGGTTGTTAGTTAATAAGTCCCCGCTTTTTGGTTCATTTAGTGGAGATAATAGCCCAACCGCGCATCAGCATAATACTGGAGGTTCTGGAGAGGATAATGATTTGTGGATGGAAACTTTAACTGGTAGCACTAGGTGTAACGGAGATAATTGTGCTGCTTTAACACAAGGTCTTTTAGGGCAGATCTACCAAATTGGTTTATTAGAAAGTTCATCTGGCGAGGGGGTTTACAGTAACTTATTGGCGAAACACTTTAGCATGATTCAGCAGGTACAAACTGTTGGGGTGAATATTATCTCAGGTGTTTTAAACATCATGACTGGTGTTTATAATGATTTTATGGATAAATATAAATCAATTATTGATCATGCTACGGCAGAGTCAACAACGATACAGACTAAGTATTTAGAGTGGGGTTGGAGTGGAATAGGTCAAGCGTTTGTGAAATCTAAAGAGATTAAACTACAGTTTGGCCTTCTACTTGGGTTGGCTCAAATCTCTCAAAGTATGATGTGGCTACCTATTTTATTTTTCATACTAACATCATTGTTCACAACTGGGATTATGTTCGCAATTATAATTCCTATTACCCCTTATATTTTATTCTGGGCGGGTAAGGTTGCTTGGCTGTTGCTAGTGTTAGAGGCTTTGGCGGCAGCACCTGTCGTCGTAAGTGTTATGATTCACCCAGATGGGCATAAAATTTGGGGTTATGCAGAACAAGCAGTGAAGATGTTGCTTAATGTATTTTTGATGCCGGCATTACTAATTATTGGTTTATTGTGCGGTATTGTGCTTACCTATGTGGTTATTCATTTCTCTGCAGTAGGGTTTCATTATATTTCACAAGAAATACTTGGTATGGCTAATTTTGCCAGTGGGTCAGAGACTAATGCTAGTATTACAGCGGCAGGGATTATGTCAGCATTTATGATAATGATGTATGCAACGTTTATAACAATGGCATTTAATAAGTGTTTCTCTACCATTTATGTGATACCTGAAAAAGTCCTAAGCTGGATTGGTATTCAGGGTAGCAAATTTGGTGAGCAAGAATCGCAAGAGTTTAAAAGCTCAGGGCAACAGATGGCCAAAGAGGGCGCTCAAGCTGGTGGTCAAACAATGCAGCAAGGTATGCAAGCTGGCGAGAAAATTGCGCAAACAGCGACAGATCGCGACTTCAAGAGTGCCGAGGCTTATGGTGGTGCTACTCGTGGAGGTAAACAAGATCTTGGTGAAGTTGCGCAAGGCTTCCGTGGCGGTCGTGGACAGTAGTTTATTTAATTTTGGAGAAGGTTGTGAATATAATTATGGATAGATTTATGGGTAGATTTAGGGGTAGTAGATTATTGTTAGGTTGTGTTGGCGTTTTTGCTTTATTTAGCGCTTCCTATGCTGATAGCCCTGCTATTTGTTCAAATTCCGACTTTGCGTGTGGCAAAAATAATGCAGTGCCAATTACTATTAACTATAGACAAATAAATTTTAGAGGCTCTGATCAGGTTACTGTGCAATATGTGCCATCTTCACAAGATGGGGAAATGGGCTATACATCTTGTCGAGGAGGCACTTCACTTAAAAATGGCGATACTGTTATTACACAATATACGTTAGATGATTTAACAAAAGGAATAGGTGCAAACTCTGTAGAGTGTGTTCGTGGGTTCGTACAGGATTTCCCATATGATAATAACTATACTCAGCCTAAAAGTCTTAGTCGGTGTGGCAGTAGCGGATGTAATGGTAATCCTGACCCTATAACTGATAACCTTCAGTCAGGTGATAATTCATATATATTTCAGAGTGTCTCTGGGGAGAATTATTTGCTAGGGTCTTTGAGTGACCACTATGTGTTTCCTCTTTATTATTTTAATTCTCTTTTTTTGGATTTGGCATCTAATAATTTAAAACCGTTACGTTATGTTCCCGGTACGCAACGAGATTACTCTTATGATGTTGGTTTGAATAACCAATCTGGTGGTTTGGGTCGTTTGGTTTTTACTTTAGGAAGTGATAATCAAGTTGTTGGCTCTGTTTCGTTGTCTGATGATGGCTCATTAAACTATGTTGATGGTTGGAACTCAGATGCAACTATTAAAGGATTTAAAGAGGTATCCAACTCTAGTTTGACTAACGTCTCTTTATTAACAAATATTAGTCCAACTACATCTGGTGGATATACTTTAAACATAATCCTAGCCTGCACAAATCCAACTGCTGATCAAATGGAGCCATGTAATACTCCTGGAGTAAGTGCTTCTGAGTGTGCAATTCAATGTGATGCGAAGAATTTGCCTACATCTTGATTTTAGCTTCGATTCGCTCAACATCTTGAACTAGTTGAGCGATATCTTCAATCCAGTCCTCAACTTCTTCTTTGGGGACTATTACTCTTTTTTCGCGCTCTAGATAATCTACTAGTTTTTCTTTGTGCTTGTTACAAGTATCTTTTCTGTTATCTATAAAAGGTTTAATTTTTTGGGATAAAAATCCTCCTAAATGATCCCCTAATAAAGAAGTTAAAAGTGTGCTTAAATCTAAATCTAGTTGCTGATAAAATCTATGATAGTGTAATAAGATGTTAAAAGATCCATCATAGTTCATGTCTTTATCTTGAAATACTTCTTGCGGATTTTGTGTTCTAGATAATTTTATAAAATTATGAGCTTTACCATAAATTAATAACTGGTGTGCCTGATTTTTATTTAGATCTTTATTTAGATTTTTATTTAGATTTTTATTTAGATTTTGGTCTAGATTTTTATTTAGATTTTTGTCTAATAAATCATCTAATTTGCTTAAATTTTTGCTAGTTTTAAAGCACTCAATGTTTAATTTGTTTGAGCTAGCATTATTATTAATATAAATAAGCAAATGCCAATCTAAGATATATAGCCATAGATTTTCATTTTCTAGAGATTTTAAAAGATTATCTACTTCAGGGTCTAGCTTTAGAATTCTGTTAATATTGCCAGTTACTATAGAGCTTATAAGGTTAAGTCTTTTTTTACTCATGGTTTGCTCACAGTTTTGCTCATGGTTTGCTCACAGTTTTACTCATGGTTTTGCTCAAAGTTTTGCTCATAGCTTTATTCCCATATGAATTGCTACTATACCGCCTGTTAAATTTTCATAGCTTGTTCGTAAGAATCCAGCTTTATCCATCATGCCTTTTAAAGTTTCTTGGTCTGGGTGCATGCGGATAGACTCAGCCAAGTATTTATAGCTTTCTGAATCATTGCAAATTATTTTGCCAAGCGCTGGTAGGGCGCTAAATGAATACGCGTCATATAAAGTTTTAAGCCCTGGCACAACCGGGTGGGAAAACTCTAAAATAATTGCTCTTCCTGCAGGTTTTAAAACTCGATACATTTCATTTAGGACAGCTTGTTTGTCAGTGCAGTTGCGCAGGCCAAATGCCATAGTTACAGCATTAAATTTGTTTTTAGCAAAAGGTATTTTCTCAGCATTCACTAAAGAATATTTCACTAAATTAGCTTCAGATAGATTCTCAAGTCTCTCTCTACCATGAGCTAGCATTGATGGATTTATATCAGATAAAATAACAGATCCTGTTGGGCCTATTTTTTTGGCGATTCTAAGTGCCATATCGCCTGTACCGCCGGCCAAATCTAAAACTTGGTGGCCTGGGCGAAGGGCCGCTTTTGCAATAGCTTTGTGTTTCCATATTCTGTGAACTCCGCCTGACATAAGATCATTCATTATGTCATAGCGGTGCGCAACTGAGTGAAAGACATCATTTACTTTTGATTGCTTATCAGACCAATCTACAGACTCGTATCCAAAGTGAGTTTTATCTTGGTTTGAGTTTTGCATTCTAAGGCCTAGGTTATATATGTTTAATTTTAATATTATACATGATTTTGACCTAAAAAACCCCCAATGCAGTCGTTGCGAGGCTACGCTGAAGCAATCTCGTGCGAAGTGCAAAGCACGTAGCACGGAAGCAAGCGCAGATGGCAAGGTTATTAAATAATATCAATATTTATTTATAGAATATACCTGCTTAAGTCTTTATCTTTTACAAGATCACCTAATTTGTTATTAACATATGCTTTATCTACTTTTATAGTTTCACCTTTTAGATCTGGCCCTTCAAAAGACACTTCTTCTAGCAGCTTTTCAAGAACTGTATGTAATCTTCTTGCACCAATGTTTTCAACATTTTCATTAACGTGCCAAGAAATTTCAGCAATTTGTTTGATTCCAGTTTTTGTAAAAGTAACCTTAACTCCTTCTGTTTGCATTAGAGCGGTATATTGTTCTGTCAGTGAGGCTTTAGGTTCTGTTAATATTTTTATAAAATCTTCAATTGTTAAAGACTCAAGCTCTACTCTAATTGGAAATCTGCCTTGTAGCTCTGGGATTAAATCAGAAGGTTTAGCCTCATGAAAAGCACCCGATGCAATAAATAAAATATGATCAGTTTTTATCATGCCATATTTAGTTGAGACAGTTGAGCCTTCAACTATAGGAAGCAAGTCTCGTTGTACACCCTCACGAGATACATCGCCGCCAGTTTGGCGTTCTTTGTTTCTTGCTATTTTATCAAATTCATCGATGAAAATTATGCCGTTTTGTTCAATGTTTGTAATGGCATCAACTTTAAGATCTTCATCATTAACAAGTTTACTAGCTTCATCATCTATTAAGAGTTTCCTGGCATCTTTAATTTTAACTTTGCGAGTGTTTTTCTTTTTGCTAGATAATGCTGAGAACATATCTTGCAGTTGGCTGGTCATATCTTCCATTCCTGGAGGGCCCATTATCTCCATGCTCATTGGAGTTGCACTAACTTCGATATCTATTTCGGTTTCATCTAGTTCGCCTGCTGCTAGTTTCTCTCTAAAAAGCTTTCTAGATACGCTTTCTTTTTCTTCAGATTGGGCAAAATCTTTGAAATCACTATCTTTAGATTTTTTAGTATTTTTGGAAGGCTCATTGGCAAAACCTATAATTGATTTGTTTTTATTAGACTTAGCAGCTGGAGCAAGTTTATCAAGAATTCTCTCTTCAGCCGCTTTTTCAGCCCTTTTTTGTACTTTTTCTTTAGCGTTTTCTCGTGCCATTTTAATTGAGATTTCGGCCAAGTCTCTTATCATGGACTCTACATCACGCCCAACATAACCTACTTCAGTGAATTTAGTCGCTTCAACTTTTATCATCGGAGCTTTGGCAAGTTTAGCAAGCCTTCTTGCAATTTCGGTTTTACCAACACCAGTTGGTCCGATCATCATAATATTTTTAGGGACAACTTCATCTTTTAAATCATCACTTAATTGCATTCTGCGCCATCTATCCCTTAGGGCAATGGCAACTGCTTTTTTAGCACTTTCTTGCCCGATAACATGATCATTTAAAAGTTTTACAACTTGTTTGGGAGTCATGTTCTCAATTGTATTATCAGATGTATTATTTTCAGACATTTTATAATCCTTTTTTAAAAATTAAATTATTTTTTAGATTTCGTTAATTTTTTTGAGCTAGATGATTTGTTATCTTTGGTATCTAGAGACTCAATTACTAAATTATGATTGGTAAAAATACAAATATCAGCAGCGATATTTAAACTTTTTTCAACAATTTCTTTTGCCGATAGTTTTGTACTATCAACTAGGGCGCGAGCTGCGGATTTCGCAAATGCAGAGCCTGAGCCAATAGACATAACCCCATCTTTGCCGGGACTCATTACATCACCGGTTCCTGAGATTAGTAAAGTTTTATCTTTATCCGCAACTAGAATCATTGCCTCTAAGCGCCTTAGAGCTTTGTCTGTTCTCCAGTCTCTGGCTAGTTCTACAGCAGCTCGCTCAAGGTTGCCATGATATTGCTCTAGCTTGCCTTCAAATCTTTCAGCTAAAGTGAAAGCATCAGCAGTGGAGCCTGCAAAACCTGCAACTACTTTACCATTATGAATTTTACGTACTTTTTTGATATTATCTTTCATTACCATCGACTCGCCCATAGTGGCTTGGCCATCACCCCCCATAACAACTGTGTCACCTCGCCTTACAGCCAGAATGGTAGTTCCCGTAATTTTGGGTAAACTCATGATTTTCTCCTATTTTTATCAGTTAATAGATATATATAGGCAAATTTCCAAATTTCAAGAGTAATTGTTAAAATATCTATAAAATTTATAACTTTTTTTTAAAAGCTGATAAACTAAAGTATCCTAAGTTTTAATTGTTGGAGATAAATCATGAAAACAGCTACTTTATCTGGCCGTAAAAGAACCAAAGATTTGTCGCAAAATATGCAATCAAAGTCTGAATCTTTAGCTTCTTTAGCTTCAGTAATTTCTAAGCATGATCAATTAAATAAGCTTAAAGTCGAGGTTGAGCCTAAAGAGATTAATAACATAGTCAAATCTCTTAATTTAAAAATAAAAATTGCATCTATAGTTAGATCTTACAAAGCTAACGCTCAAGCGGGAACTAGGTTAGCTTTAAAATACACAAGAGATAAGCAGCGCACAATGTTAATGGATAAGATAAGATCTGCTATTGATGAATACAGTGATTATGGGCAAAAAGTAGGTTGGAGTAGGGCGGATAATCATGCTCGGTGCCAGAATTATGCTGATCAGATTTATCACGCTTTATCTGCTGTGAATGCACCTATTAGTAAGCTTGTGGTTAGTGATCCTGAAGTTTAAGTGCAATTTTTAATAAACTTTTTGCCCATAAATTATCATCATTTAAACATGGAGCTAAAATAAGATTTTCTCCTCCAAGTTTTAACCAATCATCTTTTGCTCTTATACCTAATTCTTCAATAGTTTCAAGGCAATCACATATAAAAGCTGGAGAGCTAACTAGTATATTTTTTGCGCCTTTTCGAGCTAACTGAGCTAACACATCATCTGTATACGGCTTTATCCATGGGAGTTTGCCTAATCTAGATTGAAAGCAAGTTATTACTTTATCTTCTGGTAATTTAAGCTTTGTTTGAATTGCCCTTGTAGTGGCATAGCATTGTGCGCGATAACAGTTTTTATTATTATCACTAATTTGTGGGCAAGGCTTTATTCTATCGCAGTTAGTTTTATTTTTATCCTCAACTCTATCTAATTGCTTCTCTGGTAAGCCATGATAGCTAAATAGATAATAATCAAAATTTATTTTTTCTTTATATTTGTCATGTGTTTGAGAGATAATATTTGCTAATGGGTTTATAAAATCAGGGCTATTATAAAAATCTTTTATAATCTTAAGTTTGTTTCTTAACTCTGGATAATGTTTATGAATAATATTTTTTGCTTTATCTATAGCGGAGCCAGTTGCAGCTTCTGAGTATTGTGGAAAAAGAGGAACAATAATTAGTTTATCTAAGTTTTTTGTGTCAAATAATTTTAGAGTTTTAAATATTGATGGGTTCTGATAGCGCATCGCATATTCTATTTGAATATGAGAATTTTGCTCTGCTGTTAAACTAGATTGCATCTTTTTTGTTAATGCTGTGGTGTAATATTTAAGTGGAGACCCTGTTTTGTTATTTTTTTTATTATTAAACCAAATTTGTTGATATGCATGGGCTGATTTTTTGCTTCTAAAAGGTGCAATTATTAAATTAACCAATATCCATCTTGGAATAGCCGGCAGCTGTATGACTTTTGGGTCAAATAAAAATTCTCTTAAATATCTTTTGACCGCTTTTTTTGTTGGGGCATCTGGGGTGCCGAGATTTATTAGTAAAATTCCTGTTTTCTCTTTGATGGTTTTCATTTTATTTATTTAGGCTCTTTTAAAAATAATTAAATGGGACTTATTTTATATTAGTTTGTTCTTAGTTGCCATTTTTATTGTCTTTTTGTCATATTTATATGTGAAGATATCTATACTTCTTTGCGCTAAATTGGTATGATGCGGTATTGTTATGAAGTTTATAACTAATTAAAGGAATAATATTATGGTATTAAATTTTAAATATTTGGTAAAATTTTTAAAATTATCAGTAGCTACTTCTGCTATAGGATTTATGTTTTGTGGTTCAAGTATTGCTTTTGCAAATATCACAAACTCCTCATTTAAGCATCAGGGGCAGTTGATTCCGTTAAAACAAAAAGATGTTATATCATCAGTAATAGTTTTAGCTGATCATAAATCAAGCGTAACTCCTTTAGCTAATAATACTTATAAGCTAAATTTGGCTGTTGATAAGAAAACTATTGGAATTTTGCCAATAGTACCAAGAGGTCCACAAGAGTTTATTAGCCCAAGTGAGTTTTATGAAATTTGGAATGCCAAAGAAAATAATGTTAAACAGGATCCACCTGATGCAATAATTCATTATTTTCTTAAAGGAAAACCATATCATGAAGTAGTGAAAGTTACATCTTTAAAGGTTTTATCAGATAAAGCGCATAAGTCTTTACAATTTAATTTGACTCCAGTTGCGGGCATTGGCTTTGATTTTCCTAAAGGTAAAGTAACTAGTATTAGTCCTATGAGTTTGTTTATAGATAATTTTGGTGAGTGTGGTGGGGTAAATCCTAACTGCATTATTCCGTAAAGGATTTTAATTTTTATTATTTTATATAAGGATATATGATGAGTGGTTTTCCTAGAGATTGGCCGATTTCTTTAAGTAGAAGAAGAGATAGTTGGTTGGCACCCTTTAGTACACCGCTGCTTCCTTTTAGCATTAATAATGATTATCTTGAAGCAGGTTTACCTAATGCTCATGCTGTAGGAGATGGTATTGCTGCTAGATTAAGGCAAAGGTTGGTTGACTATTCGCCTGGTCGTGCAGTAGTAATTAGAGTAGTTAATGAGAATCTTAACTGGGCATCATACCTTTTTATGCTATGGTCTATGGGGGGAGGTTCACTGAAACAAGAGCAAGAGCCTGAAAGGGCTGTAGGGGTCTTGGGTGGAGCGGCAGCGCTGCAGTTTTTAAGGAAAGTTTTAAAGAAGATTATGGCTGCAGATGATGATAGTGATTGGCAGGATACTAAAGGCTATCTTGAAAGATTGGGGATTACTACCGAGAATATTGATAAATTTCTTGAATGGATTGCTGATTTATTAGAGCTTCATCTCTCACTTCTGAATGCTAGTATTTTTGGGGTATTAATTAGCGATCTTCCTGCGCAGGAAACTGAACAGGCACAGGTTGCCATATATAAAAATGAAGGGTGTGTAGCTCTAGGTTCAGCTGTACTTGTTCCTTTATTCTATCTATTAAGAAAGAAGCTAGATGAAGGAGCAATGAAACCTTTATTTGATTCTCTGGTTATGACGACTGATATGAGGAAAAAATTGAAAAAAGAAGCGGGTGAGCTTCCTTCAGAATACCTATCAAGAGTAACCGGGGTACTCGGTGGCAGTAAAGTTAATTTATTTTTAGATTTAGTTAATTATATGGCTGCAGCACTGGTTCCTATTTTTATTGCTGTTGCTGTTTTCAGGGATGACGATAAGCGTACTTTGGCTGATACAGATAAATCTAGTGTCGCAATAGTTTTTGTAGGTTCTTTATTGGCATCTGTTTGGAGGCGCTATCTTATGATGAAAGATGGCGAACGTCATAATGGCTTGGCTTTGTTTTTATCTTTTATTGGATCTTTAGTGATGGCAGAGTGGTTTTCTGAAGTTATGCAGCAGATGCTTCTACCAGAATCTGAAATATCATTATTACCTGGCAAGGTTTGCTTTAGTGCATTTTTTTGTTTGTATCTTGCATCTAGGATGTATGTTGATTCTGAGAATCAAGTTGTTGCTGAATCACGGTTAATTGTATTTAAAGAAAAGCTTTATGATGATATAGCTAGTAGCTTGGTTAATAAAATTTTTGTTGAGGGTGAGGGGTTAGAAGAGGCAAGGCGGACCAAATTACTAATGTTAATGTCAGCCGCACCCTCGTGTCCTTATGAAAATATTGTTAATATTTCAGATGATGCTTTTAAAAGTAGAGTTGAAATAGGGTTAAGGTCTTTTTTAAAGAATTTAAAAGTGGATAACTTGGGGGATGCAGCTGCAGATAGAGATTTGCTTAAAGAGTTGTCAACTTTTCAGGTTGAATCTTTAGCTACTTTTTTAGAAGAAACAGGAATCAATTTAAATGCTTCTGAAGATGATGAGTCTAGTTCTGAAGATGATGAGTCTAGTTCTGAAGGTGCTTCTGGTGCTTCTGCTTCTGGTGCTGAAGATGATGCTTCTGGTTCTGAAGATGCTGCTGCTGCTGGTGCAAAGGCATTAGTTGAACTTCAGACATTGGCCAAGCAATTAGCAGACGATGCGATTTTTTCTGCTATTGCAGGACTTCAAGCAGCCGCCAGTACAACTCCTGTTGCTGCAGCTGCCGCGGAACACCCAACACCCAACACCCAACACCCAACACCCAACACCCAATACCCAACACACCCAAGCAAGATGATTAATCTGTAGCCAACACCCTTAAAGCCGCACTAACAACCTTAGCACCCCCAACTAAAATTCCATTTTCCTGCCCAAAATCAGTACCACCTTTTAAATCACACACAATAGCACCAGCTTCTTTGGCAATGACAACTCCGGCAGCGTAATCCCACGGTTTAGGATTATAGGTAAAAAACAAATCCGCCTGCCCTGATGCTACGTGAGCCAAATCAAGAGCAGTAGAGCCAGTATATCTTATGCCACTTACTTGTTTTTTAAGTGTAATTAAAGATTTTATGTAGTGTGATTCTTGCATATTGCTAAAGTTAGCCTGATGTAATATTAAAGTCCCTTTTAATTTTTTATTAGGTTGAGTTGCCCTAATTTTTTGATTATTTTTTTGCGCACCTTGGCCTTTTGATGCAAAATATACATCTTGAGTTAATGGATTAAAAATAAGCCCATGCTCAAGCCTGCCATTAATTTGGCAGCCTATAGATATGCAAAAATAAGGGAATCTGTGAATAAAATTATTAGTGCCATCAAGCGGGTCTATAATCCATACCATATCTTTGTCTATATCATTATCGCCAGATTCTTCACAGATAAAACCTGAATCGGGGAAAGACTGCTTTAAAGAGTCAATAATAATAGCCTCACAGTTAGTATCAACAGATGTGACATAATTTCCAGGGGATTTTTCATGAATCTCGATTTGATCTGGCCTATCAAAAAATCTATTAATATGTTCACCTGCTTTTCGAGCAGCTCTAAATGCGATATTTAATGTTGGTTGCATTGATATTACCTGTAAGATTTATAGATTTTAGAGAATAATACCCGGATTATTCTAAAAATGCATCAATTAGCTTAGCAGATTGATTTGTTAGCATAACTTATACTATTATACGAGCGAGATTTTATCTTGTGACTTATATATAGAATAATAAAAAATAAAAATAAAAATAAAGATCTAGGGGGGGTAAATGTCATATTTAAACCATGGAACAGATTTAAATAGCGAGTCTGATATTGGTTATAGTTCTGGTGACGATGGTGCTCTAGAACAAGCAATTTCTGAGCCTGATTTATCCATATTCAGTCCTATTATCGGCGGTGATATCGAAAGGGATTTTAGTTCATTGCCTGATTTATCTTCACATGACTTAGTCGAAGGTTTTGGAGTAGTTGATAGTAGAGAAAATTTATTTAATAGAGTATTTCCAACGAGTTTTCAAGGAAGAGATGCTAGTGAATCAGATGACTGGGTTGATATAGGTGCAATTAATTCTGAACATAGGGTGATGGAGGAATTACATAATTCAGGTTGGTTTGCGCCTAGTAGCTATAAGGATCATATTCAAAAAGCTTTTTATAATACTGGTTTTTGGTTAGGGCTAATTTTTTCATCATTAAAACAATATGAACCTGCTTTAGGATTTTTTATTAAGCATATGAAAGTTGAGGCTTATAACCCTGGTACAGCTTATTGGACCTGTGTGTTGTTATCATTTCCGTGTGCTTTTTCGCAGGCAGGTTTGGTTATACAAGGTAAAAAGGATTATGCTAATAAATATCGCAAAATAGAGCTTGCAATGATGCGAGCTATTGAGCCTGATCAGTCTGAGCTGGCTAATTCTAATACAAGAAGAATAGGCTCATGTCTTTTGGAAAGTAGATCCTTAATGTATCTGATAGCTCTTACTGGAGTAATCTCGCAGTCCTACTGGATAGGAGCTCAGCTTTGGACTTTGCCATATTTTCAAAAAGAGCTGGGCTTTAAAGATAATATGCAAAAATATTTTTATAACTATGAGCTTGGTTGGGAAAGATTTGCGGCTACTTCATTTGTTACCTTATTTGGTGCCAAAGGTTATTGGAAGCAGATGACTCATTATTTTGGTATTTTAAGGAAAAATATACGTTCTTTTTGTTATGAATCAAAAGCTGAGGATGATCTTTTGCAAAAGCGCAAATTATTTGCAAAATATGTTATGGATGTAAGGCGAGCTGGAAAGTTGTTTTTTGATAATGCTAGGCTTAGCTCAAAACATATCTTAGCAAAAGATATTCCTGCCGATGTTATTTGGTTTGACGAAAAATTTGAAGACTATGTGCAAGATTTTTTCGAATTATTATTTGATGGAGATTTAATTGACCATAGTAAAAAATATAGATTTAGAGTGGCAGAAGTTGAAGCTAGTGTTTTTTCAACGTTTTTTAAAAAATATATTTATAGTTTGTATAAAAAACTAAATTGTAATTTTGCAAGTTATAAAACCTTTCGTTGTGGGATTATTTATCCATTAGCAATAATAGGTTTGTATCAAAATTTATTTGGTTTTAAAACACCGTTTTCGAATATACCAGGTATGGAAGGTTTTTTAGCACAGCATAAGGGCGGTGAAACAGCTTTTGAAGTTTTAGCTTGGACTTTAGGTTTTTTGTCAATATTAAATCATATTAGTTTTAATATTGAGGGTATTGAAGCCTTGGCTGTTGTTAAAGCTGATTTAGTTAGGATTGAAGCTAGTGAACTAGGTAATATTAACCTTGATCAAATAGTTATCTCTGGTAGTTATTATCAAATAAATGATGAGCTGGTTCATCAAGTAAGGGGTTTTCATGATTTTCGGCGTAAATTTAATTCGGTAATTCAGGCCTTGGCAAATATATGGCTTGTTTCAGTAACTGTTCTTGCTGCAATTTTTACGGCATTAGTATCAACTAAAGATAGCCCATTTCCAGAAGATAATAAAAGCTTAGTTTCAGCTTGGTTTGTGTTTAGTGTTCTGGTTGTTATCTCCCAGATTGTATCCCAAGTTACAACTAAAGGTGAGAAGGCGATGAAGTTTGTTAAATATCTAGCACGAGAGTTTGGAGCTATGGATAAATCAAAACGCCCTATAACTCAAAGAATTCTGGATTCTGAGCGCTCAATATATGAGCAAACATATAAATTTTATAATAAATTGCGGGAGTTAGAAGGCCGGGAGGTTTTAACTCATGGTTATGAAGATTTAACTTTAGGTGAGCTTGTTATAAAAATAAAAGAATTTTATTTGGATGACCCGAGTATAAACTTGGATATAGTTGAGCAAGTTCTCGGGAGTATTCAGCAAGGAGGATCTTCTGTTCCTGTGCAAATGCAAGGTGCTTTTGCTGCAACTCGACTTGGTGCTAGGGATGATAGAGCAGATATTAGTTTGCTAATGCAAGAGACTTTACTTTAATTAAAAAACTTAATTTTCAGAACCGAGCATTCCAAAAAGCTGCTAGGCGTTATTTCTTTGAGATACTCGGCCTTGGGATTTAAGCATAATTTTATTTAAGTAGCAATTTGTATTTATAAATATATTCTAGAGTTTAGATGTACTAAGATTAGCTAATAATAATCTAATTTATCTTATCTTATCTTATCTTATCTTATCTATAGGAGAGTTATATGACAGGTTCTTTTTTGCGTTTTAAAAAATTAAATTATTCAACGGATTATACAAGATCAATAGAAGATTCAAAAAGTTTTTGGCTTGAGCAAGCAGGTGCTATAGATTGGAGCGCTCCTCCTAAAATAGCTTATAGTGGAGATATATCCAAAGGTGATGTGCGTTGGTTTGAAGATGGCAAGCTTAATGTATGCGTAAATTGTGTTGATAGGCATTTGCCTAAGCTCAAAGATAAAATAGCCTTTATCTGGGAGGGCAATGAGCCAGATAGTCTTAGAAATATTACATACCAAGATTTATACGAATCTGTGTGTAAATTTGCCAATATTTTAAAAAATCTCGGGGTTAAAAAAGGGGATAGGGTTTGTTTATATATGCCGATGGTTCCTGAGGCTATTTTTGCGATGCTTGCATGTGCAAGAATTGGAGCTATTCATACTGTAGTTTTCGCAGGATTCTCAGCTAGTGCTTTAGCCGATAGAATAAATGCTGCAAGTTGTTGTTGTGTGATTACGGCACAGCATTTCTTTCGCGGAGTTAAAGGTGTTAATTGTTATGATGCCGTTGCACAGGCGTTAGCAAAATCTTCTTGTGTAAAATCTTGTTTAATTATTAATCATGATAATGTTATGCCAACTGCTGGTTTTGATGGTAAGCAGGACTCCAGGCATAATGCTAAATTATATGATTATTTTAAAGTAGCCAAAGATGTAGCAGCTGATTGCGAGCCTGAAGTTATGAGTGCTACTGATCCTTTGTTTATTTTGTATACTTCAGGTTCTACGGGTAAGCCAAAAGGTATAGTTCATGGTTCTGCCGGGTATTTATTATATGCAGCTTTTACGCATGCGCATGTTTTTGATTTAAAAGATGATGATGTTTTTTGGTGTGGTGCTGATATCGGCTGGATTACTGGGCATTCTTATGTTGTGTATGGACCATTGTTTAATGGGGCAACTAGCTTAATTTATGAGGGGGTGCCGAATTATCCGGATGTTACAAGAGTCGCCAAGATGATAGATCGGCATAAAGTTAGTATTTATTATACTGCACCTACTTTAATTAGAGCGCTTATGCAATCAGGTGATGCGGCGGTGAAAGATACAAATTTAGACTCTTTAAGAGTTTTAGGAACGGTTGGTGAGCCAATTAATCCAGAGGCATGGAATTGGTATGATAAAAATATGGGCAAAAAAAGATGTCCAATTAGAGATACTTGGTGGCAAACTGAAACTGGCGGGATGATGTTGGTTGATTTATCTGATAGAGAAAAGTTAAAGCCTGGGTGTGCTGCTAAACCTATGTATGGCATTGCGCCTGCGCTTAAATCCAGTGATGGCGATGTATTAGAGGGTAAAGCAAAAGGCGCTTTAGTTATTCAGGCTCCATGGCCTGGGATGTTACAAGATGTATTTCAAGATCATGGTAGGTTTATAAAAGCATATTTATCTGATTATCCTGGTAGCTATTTTAGTGGTGATGGTTGTGAGCGAGATGATGATGGAGATATTTGGATTACAGGCAGAATGGATGATGTATTAAATATTTCAGGGCACAGACTTGGAACTGCTGAAGTTGAAAGTGCATTAGTTGGGCATAATGTTATTAGTGAGGCTGCGGTAATTGGGATACCACATGCTATTAAAGGTGAGAGCATTATGGCCTTTGTGTGTTTAATGGGTGGAGTTAATCCTGGTGATGTTTACTCTTCTGATTTGATAAGTTGGGTTAGAGAAAAAATAGGGGCAATAGCCACATTGGAGCATTGTTTTATAGTATCTGATTTACCTAAAACCAGATCGGGCAAGATAATGCGAAGATTGTTACGTAAAATTTATCAAAAAGAAGAGTTGGGAGATGTCTCCACTTTGGCGAACCCTGATTGTTTGGATGAGATAAAAGCTATTATAAAGTCTTTGCGAGGAATGCAGTGACGTGGCAATCTTCTTCAGGTTTTGCTACGTATTAACTCTTTCACGCATTTCCTTTCCAGGTTTAAAATGAACTGCATGTCGGCCTTCAGTTTGTACGGTTTCGCCAGTTTTGGGATTACGCGCTTTTCTTGGGGCTCTAAATCTGAGCTCAAAACTTCCAAACCCTCTTATTTCAATTCTACTTCCTTGAGATAGGGCAGCTGCCATTTTATCTAAGATTACTTTAACTAATATTTCGGCATCAACAGGAGATAAATTATGTTTTGTTCCAATAATATCCATTAGATCAGATCTGTTTGTTACCTGTTTTGCCATGATTTAAACTCCTCACTTTCATTTTGATATACAATTTTAAATTATGCGCGATATCCTAGCAAAATTAACAAGATATCACAGTAAAAACTTACTAAAAGCATACTTTATACTAGCTATGATTGAAGGTTAGTTCAAAACTTTTATAAAAGCAATTTAGATTTATAGCAGTTTTTCATATAAAATACATAAACATAATTAAAAGGATTATTTTATACATGATAAAGGTTCTATTGGTTGAGGATGAGACCCCTATTCAAGAGATGGTCTCTTTTACGCTTTCTATGCGAGATATCGAAGTTAATTGCGTTGGTGATGTATCATCTGCTCTTGTTGCTCTGGCTGATTCAAATTCTAATTTCTCTTGTATTCTTATTGATTGGATGCTGCCAGATAAAAGCGGCATAAGTTTGGTTAAAAGAATAAGGTCGGACGATTCTTTGAAAAAACTTCCAATAATAATGCTAACAGCAAAAGCTGATGAGAAAAACAAACTTAAAGGATTTGAAGTAGGGGTTGATGATTATATTACCAAACCTTTTTCGCCAAAAGAGTTACATGCTAGGATATTGGCCTTATTAAATAGATCAGACATGCTTAAAGCAAAGGACCAAAACAATAATTATATAAATATAAAAGAGTTATCTATAGATTTAAACAATTGTGAAGTCAAAGTTAAAGATAATATTATTGCGCTTGGTCCAATCGAATATAAGTTATTAGTGTATTTAGTTCAAAATAAAAATAATGTATGTTCTCGAGATAAATTATTACAAAAAGTTTGGGATGATAAGCCAACTTTAACCAATAGAACTGTGGATGTGCATATTAGGCGCGTTCGATTCGCTTTAGAAAATACAGAATATGCTGATTATATTCAAACTATAAGATCCTTTGGTTATTGCTTTAAGGTTAAATCATGATTGATCCTAAAGATGAGCAATTATCAAAGGAAGATGCAGCAAGGCAAGAGCTTGATCGAATTAGAGAAAACTTTGTTGCTAATGTCTCGCATGAGTTGCGTACACCATTAACTGTTCTGCAAGGTTATTTAGAAGAACTTATTTTTCTTAAAAATGCATCGCCGGATCACTGGCCGGATAATGCACCTTGGGAGCAGTGGTGTAAAATTTTTGATAGAATGGAGCAGCAGACCAACAGGATGCAGCAGTTAGTAACTGATTTATTATTGTTAGCAAGTATTGAAAGTGCCGATTTAAATAAAGCTGAGCTCGAGCATATAAATATAAATATTTTATTAGATAGCTTAATAGCTGATGCGAAATTAATAAGTGATAATAAGCATGAATTTATAGTTGATATTAATAATGATATTGGTTTGATCGGCAAAAAAAATGAGATTACCAGTGCTTTTTCTAATTTATTAGTTAATGCCGTTAGATACACTCCAGAGGGTGGTAAAATTTTTGTAAATTGGTATGAAGATGAAGCCAAAGGGCTTAAGTATTTTGAAGTTAAAGATACGGGAATTGGGATAGCTAAAAAAGATCTTAAGAGAATTACCGAAAGATTTTATCGGGTGGATAAAGGAAGAAGTCGTGATAGAGGTGGTACAGGTTTGGGGTTATCTATCGTTAAGCATGTTTTGATCAGGCACAAAGCTAGGCTGGTTGTTAAGTCTGAAGAAGGTAAAGGAAGTTTATTTCGGTGTGGATTTAAGAATAATAAGAAATGGCTCCCCGAGACGGACTTGAACCGCCGACCCAGTGATTAACAGTCACTTGCTCTACCAACTGAGCTATCGGGGAATTGGGCTTATAATATATTAAGCTTGGTGGTTTTGTCAATATGTATGTTACTTCTTATATTGGTTTTTCTGTACATGTGAGCCGATTCAGAACTGGTAACAAGAGTCCTAGTATGATTGCGCATACTAAAACAACTATTCCCAAATCAAATATAGTTGCACCAAAGTTAGCCCTAACTAAGGCTGGGGTAGCTTTACCTCCACCACTTAAGGCAATATTTGATATTCGGCTAGCAATTATAGCGGCAACACCAGTATTTAATAATACGGTTCCCATCATAATGCTTTGAAAACGTTTGGGCACAAGACTGCCGACCATAGTAAATCCTATTGGACTTATTAATAATTCTGCAAATGCTTGTAGAACGCAGTAAATGAATAGCCAGGAAAATGCTATCAGCGCTGCTGATTGCGTGTTACTTATTCCTACCTTAAGCAATAAAAGTCCAAATGCGCAGCAGAACAAGCCTAAGACATATTGCTGCGGTTCATTTATACGCCATTTTTTTCGCTTACGTAATCGATTAAATAAAAAAGCTAGTAACGGGCCACAAAGGATTATAGTTACACTATTTATATTTGGTATCCAAGCTGGGGCAATTGCAAAATTGAATATATGCAAATTGACATTTTCTTGCGCAAAGACCATCAAGCCCATAGGGGCTAGTTGATAAACTATCCAGAATACTTGGGCAGTTACTAATAAAGTTACGAAGCATAATAATTTTTTGCGTTCGGCAGCTTTAAATTTTATCAACCAGTAAACTAGTAGACCCAATACTCCTATACCAG
>CAJQSL010000085.1 GCA_905612315.1 uncultured Francisellaceae bacterium | reverse complement strand
TCTAAGTGCTTTAATTTTACTTTTTGATAAAGTTGGATCTGGTATAGATTGTGAGAAGATTCTTATAGATTCTTTGGGAGATAAAGTAAGTTTGGATATTCTTGAAAGTTTTGATGGGATATCACTTGAATCTTCTGAAGGTTTAGGTTCCAAAAGAGAATATTTATTACTTTTGGTTGGGCAAGAACAAGGTCCCGCGCGAAGGCAAAGCGTTTTTGCTTTTGCGAGTTCTGAAGGCGGGGGTGCTGAGGCTACTGAGGTTGATGATATAAAATTCGGGTAGTGTCAACTTTTCTTTTTCCTGTGGAGGAAGATTACAGTATATCTAAAGGCCTCCTCGCAACGACGGTTTGGTTTTTATCTGCTATATTTACAATATAAGTAAATTACTTATAGGATAATAAATATGAATGATTTTGAGCAAGCGATTAAGTGTCCGGCATGTGTATACAGCCTTCCACAAGAAGTTTTAGATGATGAGTCTCTAAATAAAGAACAAAAAATTCAAATACTTAAGCAATGGGAGCAGGATGCTTGCCAAATAATCACTGCAGATGATGAAAATATGGTAGGTGATTCTCCTTGCATGCTAAATCGAGTAAAATTAGCTCTTGCAGAATTAGAATAATAATAAAATTTTTTGGTAAATAAATTTATAAGTGCTTTTTGGCGTTACTTTGATCCAGATGAGTTAGAATATGAGAGCTTTAATGATACTTGGCCAAATGTTCTATATAAAATTAGTCAGGATGCTGCTTTTTGTCAGCAGGAAATTTGATATAATTTCTCATATCAAATTTAGGAATTACTTATATTTATGGAACAAGCAAAATTCATTTGGCAAAATGGCAAAATCTTGCCTTGGTTTGAAGCGAAAGTTCACAGCTTATCTCATGGGTTACATTATGGCTCTGGAGTATTTGAAAGCTTAAGATTTTACCCGCAAGATAAAACTAATAATTGCGCTATATTCAGACTAGATGAGCATCTAGATAGACTTTTTTATTCGGCTAATGCATTAGGTATGGATATTAAATATACAAAGTCTGAGCTTAGATCAAATCTAAAAGATTTAATTATAAAAAATAAATTACCTACAGGATATATTAGAATTTTAGCGCATTATGGTTATGGTTCTTTGCGGGTAAATCCTGCGGGAGTTCCAGTTGATGTTGTTATGGCAGCATTTCCTCTTAGTGATTTTCTAGAAAAACCTGAAGTTAAAGTTAAAACAAGTGATTATATTAGAATTCATCCAAAATCCACGGTGGCTGATGCTAAAATATGCGGGCATTATGTAAATAGTATAATTGGGGACTTACAACTTAAAGGCTCAGATTTTCATGAGATATTGTTTTTAGATACCAATGGTAATTTGGCAGAAGGTGCGGCGCAAAACTTATTTTTTGTTAAAGATAAAGTTTTGTATACCCCAAGTTTAGGGAATATTCTAGCTGGAATAACCCGAGCAAGTGTGATCGATATGGCGCGCTATTTAGGTTATGAAGTTGTGGAAGGAATTTTTAGTTTAGAGCAACTCAAATCAGCCGATGAAGCTTTTTTTACCGGGACTGCCGTTGAGATAACCCCAATTACTTGTATTGATGAAGTTGCATTTACAAAAAGTGAAATTTCTAATCAGATTAGAGATTTTTATCATCAAGTTGTAACTGGGGGTGAGAGTAATTTTAGTAAATGGCTTGATGTTGTTGCGAGGCTACACCACCGCTGTCGTTGCGAGTGAGCGTTAGCGAGCGCGGCAATCTCCCTCCTCCTCGCAACGAGCGCTTTATATCAAAACAGGCTTAAACCTTGCCTCTTCACCTTGCTCATCTACCCAAAAAGCAGCTTTGCCTTCTTCGGCGATAACAACTTTTGCTAGATCCCCATTTATATAATGCCCCATGCTTAAATCCTGCAAAGCAATTCCAGGGATAATTTTTTTATCTTTAACCATTTTCATATAAGATGGCCTACGCTCAAGCTCGCCATCATAATGCGGGCAACAACTTCCAGCTAAAAATCCTAAACCATCAACTGCGCCTAGCGGCCAAACAGAGTCTGTACAAGCTTGCTCAAACCAACAAATTGCACCAGCGCTGACACCAGCTAGAACAATTCCTTTGTCATAAGCTTGTTTAAGAATTTTATCTACTCCCCATTCACGCCAAAGCGCGATCATACTTTTGGTATTTCCACCACCAACATAAATTACATCCTGATCAAGTAGTTTGTCTTCCCAGCCAGCTTCAACTCTACCAAATAAAGATTGCCAGCTTGGTTTAGCACCAAGTTTTATAAAGGCTTCATAATATCTTGAAATATAAGCATGTTCTTCTGCTGAGGCTTGTGGTAAAAAGCTAACTTTAATAGGTTTATTATCTTGTTTATTTGGAACTTGGTCTAAGATATATTTTTCAATTTTAAGATCTCCTAAAGATCTGCCAAATCCGCCACCGCCAATTGCAATTATTTGTTTTTTTGTCATTTTTTCTTCTTTACTTTTTTTGTATTTAACCTAGATTATAGTGTAAAACATTTAAGACTTGAATATACACTAAAAAGGATATATACTATAGTATATGTGGGAAATATTAGAAAAGAATACATTTCAAAAGGGGATTAATAAAATCCCGAAAGAAATTTTAAAACGATATGAAGTTTGGAAGCGTATCGTTGAGCTTGAAGGGCCTGATGGTTTAAAAAAGATTAGAGGATTTAATGATGAGTCTTTGAAAGGAAAATGGAAGGGTTATCGTTCATCGCGTTTAAATTATAAATGGAGAGTTTTATACAATGTAGAAGGGAAATGTTTGTTAGTTTATTTGATATGTATAAGCCAATATTAATATTAGGATAAAGATATGAGCAGAATAGAATTTAAAAAAGATAAAGTTAATGTTGAAGTGACTCCCGGAGAGGCATTGCGCATTTTGCGTCAGTTGCAAGGTGTTAGTCAGAATGAGTTATCCAAGCTTACAGGAATACCTCAATCAAATATTTCTGCAATTGAAAATGGTTCGAGTCAGTTAGGTCGAGATCGGACTATAGTTTTAGCAAAAGCGTTGAATGTTCATCCAGCGGTTATATTGTTTCCAGATTATAGTTTAGATCAAGTTGCATAGGTTTGATTAAACTCAACATTATCAATTAATCTTACATCATTAATATAAACAGCGCCAAACCTTCTGTTATTCGTTGTTTGGATATAATCTATTTTAAAATCAAGCTCGGTTAGTTTATTTCTTATTTGTTCATCAGATAATTTTTCATCTTTTAATAAATTAGAAAATTTTGCAGCATGAATAACTTCATCTTTTGATAATCTATTATTTCTTGAGCTAAGAGCCAGGTTATTATCAGAGCGAATTATAGGGCAAGCTATAACTTCAGTAGGCAGAAGATAAGCTGCTATCATATCTTTAATTAATTGATATTGTTGATAATCTTTTTCACCAAAATAAGATCTGGTCGGTAGCGTTAGGCAATGCATCTTTAAAACAATAGTTAACATACCATTAAAATGACCTGGTCTATATTCTCCTTCCATAACTTGGCTAATAGGGGAGTTGGTCGATAGTTTATAAGTATAATTATCTGGATATAACTCATCTTTTGAGAATATGAGAATATAATCTACGCCAGTTTTGGTAGCCAAAATTATGTCATTATCTATTGTATTTGGATATTTTTCAAAATCATTTTTATTATTAAATTGAGTAGGATTAACAAATATAG
>CAJQSL010000084.1 GCA_905612315.1 uncultured Francisellaceae bacterium | reverse complement strand
TGCGTAAGGTGAGTATATAACTTAGTCCGTTTTAAATTAAGCTTTTAGGATATCAAACTATACCTTTAGGTTGATGAGAGTAATGTATCAAAAACATTTTATCATTTTGTTGCACTATAGTTAGATGCTTAAGAGCACTCATTCCAAGTAAAATCTCATCCATTTTTAATCCAGGGGAGATATTTCCAGGTACATTATTAAGTTTTATATCACCAATAGTTATCTCAGGGATAATCGTTTTATAAATAGTTACTTTTCCATTAGCTGTATGTGCTGTACCTTCGCGCCCATAAGATAATTTGAGCTTTTTAGCTATGTGATCCGGGACTGTTACATGAGTAGCTCCAGTGTCAACTAGATAGGTTACTGATTGTTGGTTTAAAGTGCCAGACACCAAGTAGCTGTGGTAAATGTTTCTCTTTAGAACAATAACTTTTTTTTGTTTTTTATCTTTGATGCTCGTGTGAGTTTGAACCTTTTGATTGGGGTTCATATTATGCCTAAGGGCGCCTTCAAAAAGGTAATAGGCTCCTAAGATGAGCATTATCCAAAAGACAACACTCCACCAGCCACTTCTTTGGGGGTAGTTAGATGAGTTTTTTTTGTTTTTATTGGCATCCATAGCCTATCTTCCTTGTATAAATAAAAAGATTAGTTCTCTTTATGTAATTATAGACTATATTTTTAGTGATTTTTGTTTGAACTTAATTCGGATAGGATGTCAAAATTTAGGCCCTTTACTGCGAAAAAGAATTCTGGGAGCCGCGTCATCATGTTCTTCTTCAGTTATTTTTTGTAAATCAAGTTCAGCTCTAGAGTGTAATCCTTTGAAATTAGCAATAACTAAGAAAGTGCCAGTTCCAGGAGTTGAGGTATAGCAGTTATCCTTGTCCAAATTTGATTTTATTTTATCAAGTAGAGCTCTATCAGAGCGCAATCTTGGGATCATTCGTTCACCTTTTTCATCATCTATACGAAAATCAAGAAACATCGTTACATCCTTACCATCGAATGAAACTAATTTTCTAGATCTCATTTTAGTAATATCTCTAACATTTTTTCCAGATATAAAAGTTGCGCTAGTTCGGCTTAGTTTCTCAAGTTCAGGGTCACTTAAATGTTGGAAAATATCATGCATTTGATAAAACGTGGTAGGAACATTTAATTTATCCTTGCAAACAGTAAGAGATAATAAGTCAATCTCAATATCTTCATATATATCATCACTATGTGGGGATATTTCTCCTGAGCCATTACTCCATCCGGTTACTCCAATGCCTTCTTTTTTTAGATATAATTTTTTGTGATCCTCATAGGGGAATTTAATATCTTTAAGGTGAAATAATTCGGATAAGGCCTCATGCACAATATAACTTAGAGCTTCATCAATAATAGTGAAAGCACCAGTTAGACAAATTCCAGAAATAAATTTACCTGCTTTGCTAACTTTGTCAAAGTAAGCAGAATGTCTTGGGTGGATATTTTGCAATATAATATCTTTTATAATTTCTTTGAGAGCAGCTTTATCTTCTTTTTGAGCCAAAGATAAGGATGACCAGAAAGCATCAATTGGGCTGGCCAAATATGAGCAATCTAGCTTTATAACTTTTTCTTGTTTTGCGGTTTTTCTAATAAGGCTTCCGATGGAAGGTTTTTTATTTTTTTTAATTTTTGAAAATGATCTTGTTAGATATTTATTCTGTAGATTATGAACCGCTGCTTTTTTTACCATTTTCTTCTTCTTAATATTAGGTTTTTGAAAATTAACTGACATCAATATATATAATATATTCAATATTAGCAATTAATTTGGATTACATGATGTCTCCTAACTGAAAAATAGGTAGATACATCCCAATTACAAAAGCCCCAATTATGCCCCCAACTATGATGGTTAAGGCAGGTTCAAGCAGTTGTTGTAGTTTTTCAGTGGACTCCTTTAGTCTCACCTGATGATAATCTGCTGCTTTTTGTAGCATTTGGCTTAAATTTCCAGTCTGTTCGCCTATTTGTAGCATCTGGATTAAAAAATCTGAAAAATTGTTTATAAGAGCATTGCTTAAGCTTTCACCTGTTTTTATTTTAGAGATGCTTTTTTTTATCTCACAAGATACAAAAGAGTTTTTAGTTATATTTGCAGCTAGTGATAAAGCCTGATCTATTGGCATATTTGCTTTAGTCGTTATATTTATAGTTTGAGCGAATTGTGCGCTAAGATTATTTTGAAGGATTTTTCTTATGATAGGAGTTTTTAATATAATAAAATCAAGTAAATATTTGAATTTATAGCTTTTTTTATAAGATATTTTTAAGACTAAGATGCAGCTAAGTATAAGAATGAGATAGAATTTTATGTTTTTACAAATAAGATTACTTGAGTTTATTAAAAATTGGGTAAAAAACGGTAATTTGGCATGAAATTCATTAAAAATATCTTTAAAAGTTGGGATCACAAATATTAATAATATCATAGCTAGGATGATAGCGGCTCCTAACATTATGCATGGGTAAGTTATTGCTTTTATTATATTATTTTTAATCTCTAAAGTTTGTTTTAGAGATTTTGCAATATATTCAAGTTGTTCAGCTAAAGTCCCAGTCTCTTCGGCTAATTTTATTTGCTCGCTAATAATTAGTGGGAAATATTTTGGATATTTAGCCATAGCTTTTGATAAAGCTTCTCCTTGTTTAATTTGCATTGATATATCTAAAATTATATTTGATAATTTGTTATTTTTAAATTGCTGGCAAAGCATATCCAAAGCATTCAAAATTGGGATATCTGCTTTGATAAGCTGCCCTAGTTGCTCAAGTGCGCATATTATATGAGTTGTTTTAATTTTATGTTTTAATAACTGATCTTTAATGCAATACACGCTTTATCTCGCTAATAGTTGTTAAATTATTTTTGATCAAACCCTCGGCAGATTTCTTAAGAGTTAGCATTTTATCTTCTAGGGCGCACTCATATATTTTTATGGACGATGCTTTATTAAAAATAAGATTTCTTAGTTTTTGAGTTATAGGCATCAGCTCGAATATTCCAGTTCGGCCCTTAAAATTATTTTTGGTTTTTAGCCTAATTAATCGTGAGGCAATTACTAAACTTAAATTATCCGCAATTAAGTAATTAGCAACTCCCATATTTATTAATCGATTAATAGCTTGGGCTACTCCTGTGGTGTGTAATGTTGCTAAAACAAGATGGCCTGTTTCAGCGGCATTAATTGCTATATTGGCAGTTTGGGCATCTCTAATCTCGCCAATCATAATAATATCCGGGTCTTGCCTTAAAATAGCGCGTAATATCTTAGCAAAGTTAAGTCCTATTTTATCTTGAGTTTGGATTTGATTTATTCCTGGCAAGCTTATTTCAACTGGGTTCTCAATCGTAATAATATTGATATCAGGGGAGTTTAAGTTATCTAAAATACTATATAAAAGCTGAGTCTTGCCGCTGCCTGTCGGGCCGGTAACTAATATTAAACCTTGAGGCTTATTTATTATTTTGGATAATATTCTTATTTGATCACAAGTTAAACCTTGTTTATCAAGAGATATTATCTTTTGATTATATTTAATTATTCTAAGTACAATTTTCTCTCCAAATAAAGATGGGCAGGTGCTTGCTCTTATATTTATTTCAAGTTCCTCTTTTTGCTCTTTATTTGCAACTTTTGCTCCAACTTGTAATATATTTTGTATTTCATGTTTTGTTTTTGTATGGGAGTTTTTTGTTAAATTTATTGTGTTATATCTATATTTAAAACTGCCATCCTGCGGCTGACGCTTTTCGGATATATCAAGTTTTGCCATTATTTTTATAGTATTTATTAAATGCTGATGTGATTTGATATCATCTAAATCAGGGTAGGGCCTGAGTATTCCATCAACTCTAACTCTTATGACAAAAGATTCTTCTTGAGGTTCAATATGAATATCACTGGCATTTTGCAAAACAGCGTAATCTAAAATATTTATAATTTCTTTTTTATTGTTTGACATTATTTTCTGCTTTTTATTATTTATTCTTCTTTGTGTAATCTGCAACTGCTAGGTAATAGGGGGTTGATTAATTGATCTTCAGATTCATCTTGCGCTTCACATATCCACTCTAAAATTCTAGTTTTATCTTCTGATAATTTGGGTTTTAGAATAAATCCATGATCCGCTAATTTCCCAGATTTAGAATTAAACCTAATTTTTATCTCACCTTCAGGGCTGATACTTATGTTCTCTACATATTTGCCATGTATTTGTTCTTGTTCTTCTTCATCTTGTATATCAAATGGCGTTTCATCTAGGCTTCCATGAAGACTAATCCATTCAGATAATAAAGCTTGATCCTCACTAGCGAGCTGAAATCCTTCTGTGATTTTGGCGCGATTTACATATTTTTGGTAAGCTGGTAGGGCAATTGATGCGAGTAATCCAATTATTACTATTACTATCATCAGTTCTATTAATGTAAAACCAGCTGTTTTATGTTTTTTATTTTTCAATTTTATTTTAACTCTCTTATTTTTTGTTTTTTATCTTTAATCTTTCCTGCTGCTATTATGAGTTTTTTAGTAAAAAACAGAAGATGTCACAAAAAATAATAATTTTTTTGTTTTCTTAATAAAGTCTTAATATTTAAAAGTTATGATTTATGAGTTAAAATAATAATAAAAATATTTCGGAGTGAATTATGAGTCAAGCGGAACAGCTGGGTGCAGTTGAAAAAAAAATGTACAAAAAGGCAGGAGTATTAGCTAATACAGCAAACAGTTTTGGAAAAAGAGAGGCTGGGTCTCCTACATTTGCTATAATTACTGGTGAAGAAGAAAATCGTCAAGAAGACAATAGAAACATAGCCGACCTAATTAAAAAGCTTATATATGGTAATCAAAGAGCAACTAGGAAAGGGCAAGAGTTATTTGCAGGCAGTACTGATGGGCAGTTTTTCCTGGATTTTCTGAATGATGGGGTAAATAACGCTCTTTTGGCAGAGGTAAGGTCTCTGATTGCGGAGGTGAAAAAAGCTATTCGTGCGCAACTAGGGGCACAGGCCGTAGCGCCAGTAGCACCAGTAGCAGCTGCTGCATCATCAGCTTCTGCATCTTCAGCTTCTGGGGCTAGCTCTAAAAGGAAAAGAGATAGTGAGTCTAGAGCACCTGCAGAAGATGCTTCATCTAAAAGAAGTAAGCATTTAGTATCAGCGGGTAAAGATGAATCCTCCTCCTCTGCAGCATCATCATCATCGGCAGCAACTTCAGGAGGTGTAGGGGCAGGTTTACCTGGAGGTGCAGGTGCAGGTTTACCTGGAGGTGCTGGAGCAGGGCTATCTCGTTGGCATGTCGATCTCTCAATCATAGATGCAATAGATCATGCGTGCAGAAATGGTTTAAATTTAACACGAGGGCGGGGTACTAGACAAAGAAGGCAGGTCGAAATAACAACTTTTCACTGTAATGCTCTTGGTACTGGTACTCGACAGAATCCAACTACAGCAACTAGCACCCCAATGCTCTCTAAAAAACCAGAAGGCGTTGGAATAGAAAACTGTAGGTAATAGGTTGTTTTTAACAATCGAGGCTAAAGATCGTATTATCTTCTAGCCTCATTGCAGTAAGCTTATTTCCCCAAACGCATCCTGTATCTAATGCAAAAATATTGGGCATCACATTTATTTCATGCTTTGAAGATAAGGCCGCCCAGTGTCCAAAGATGATTTTTATATCTTTAGTTTTTCTGTCTTTCCAAAGAAACCACGCTTTAAAATTATTATCTTGTGTAAGATCCGGGCCTTTATATTTTAAATCAAGCTCTCCTGCCTCACTACAATGGCGCATGCGGGTGAAAGCATTAATTAAGTATCTGTTTTTATCTATATCATTATTTTTTGCATCTTCCCAATTATTAGGATTATTTCCAAATAAATTTTTCAAAAAATCAGTATAAGCTTGATCTGTTTTAAATAATCTGCCAGATAATTTTTTAGATAAATCTTCTGCATGATCTAAAGCTTCTTCTAAATCAAGCTGCGGCGGGATGCCTGCATGCACCATAAGGTAATTTGATTTACTATCATAATGAATAAGCGGCTGCTCTTTAAGCCAGTTAATCCATTTCTCACAGTCATTATGTTTTAAAATATCATCTATTGTGTCATATTTTTGAAGTTCTCGTACTTTATAATAAACGGCTATTAAGTGTAGATCATGATTTCCTAAAACTATTTGTACTGACTCTTGATTTTTATATAGCCAATCTAGCATTTTAGCTGATTCAGGGCCTCTGTTTATAACATCTCCAACTAACCATAACTTATCAGTGTTTTTGCCAAAATTTATTTTATTCAATAATTTTATGAAAGAGCCAAAACATCCTTGAATATCGCCTATTGCATAGATGCTCATATTTATTAAAACCTTTTATTTATGAAATACTTTTTTGAAAAACAGGTAGGTTAATAGCAGGCCAATAAAACCAGATTACCAATAATAAAATAAATACCCCAATTATTTTTATCAAAAGTCCAAGTCGTGCGGTTCTACCTGGATCAACATATTCTGTACTGTACATAATTGCCATAGCGCAGGTGCTAACAGGGAGCACAAACGTTAAGCCTGCAGCAGTTGCAATAGCTACAGTAATTGCTCTTGGGTCGATATTATACTCTACAGCCAGGGCAAGCCCTATTGGCATAAGTACAGCAACCGATGCGGCATTACTCATAGCTTCTGTTAAGAAAAACGCAAGCATAACCATAAGTGACATTACCAGTTGTGGAGAATTAAATCCTGCTTGGATAAGTAAATTAACTAATGCATGAGCTGCTCCAGTATTTTGAAGAGCAGCACTTAAAGTGATCGCGCTGCCATACATAATAATAATTCCCCAGCGCACATCTTCTTCTACTTCTTGCCAAGATGTTATTCTAAATGCAAATGCTAATAAAACCCCGAATAAACCAACTATTTCAAGGCCGATATAAGTTCCATAGATTATCCATAGAACTATGGTTAATAGTATGATAGCTATAGTCATTAGCTCTCTTTTGGATAATTTTCCCATGCTGCTTTTGTGAAGTTTTAACTGCGCTCTAGCGGCATCGATTGATGTTGTTGAATTTCTAACAACTAAGCAAATAGTTATAAAAGCTACAATCAGCATGCAAATAACAATAGGGATAGTGTATTCAATCCATTGGATAAATGAGATGCTATAGTTTGTGGTGCTTTGCAGCATACCCAATGCTAATGGAGCTCTGGCGCCACCTAATAAAGTTGCAGCTCCTCCTGTCATAGCTCCCCAACCCATAGCAAGAAAACACGCGAAACCAAAGCGGCTGCCAGGTTTGACTTTTGATGCATTAACAATTTCTAAAACTATCGGGAACATCATTGCAGCTACCGCATGTTCAGATATAACAAATGCACTAGATGCTGATAGCATAAAAATTGAAAATAAGATTCGGATCCTTCCTTTGCCAAATTTAGCAATAAGAGTTACGGCGATGCGCGAGCTTAAGCCTGATCGCATAATTGGGCTTGCTAGAATCATTGCACTTAAAACAAAGAACACAGTGCTATTAGCAAAATACTTATAAGTATTTACCGAAGATACAGCGCCTGATAGCGGCAGTAAAAATAAGGCTACAATTCCAGGGATGGCTAAAGGTAGTATATTAGATAACCACAAAAATGCGCAGGCACAAAATACGGCAAAAGCACTTTGGGCCTGCGTGCTAAACCCTGGGAACTTCATGAAATCCACTGTGAAAAAGATAATAGCAGTAATTATGTATATTAAAATTGTCTTAAGGTGGAACTTATACAAATCTTGCTTTGCAATTTTCCCCTTGTTCCAAGGTTTTGCTTTATTAACTAATTTTGCCATAAGTAATATTGAGTGTAGTTGTAATTTATTTAGTTTAGATTAGTTTGGCTTTTAGGGCAAAGTTAAGGTGTTTATATAAAAGTAGCGATAATTTTTATATAATCCTCTGAAATTTTCATATTGTAAGTTAGCTAGAATGCAAAATAATTTAAATAACCCAAATAAGATGATATCTGTTGCGCCAATGATGGCGTATACGGATAGGCATTGTCGTTATTTTCACAGATTATTATCTAAAGATGTTTTGTTATACACAGAAATGATAACAACAGGTGCTTTGGTTTTTGGAGACCGTGAGCATTACTTGCAACCTGAGTTATTACCTGGGCCAGTTTCGTATCAGCTTGGTGGATCGGACCCAAAAGATTTAGCAAAATGTGCCAGTTGGGTTGAGCAGGCAGGATTTAGTGAAGTTAATTTAAATGTCGGCTGCCCAAGTGATAGAGTGCAAAGAGGTTGTTTTGGTTTAAGTTTATTAAAAACTCCAGAGTTAGTAATAGATTGTATTGCTGCAATGAAAGCAGAAGTTAAAAATATTCCAGTCACGGTGAAAACCAGAATAGGCTATGATCATTGTGATGATTATGCAACGTTAGTAAAATTTATTGAAAGTTTAATAAAAGTTGGGTGTGATCATGTTACAGTGCATGCAAGGAAAGGCTGGTTAGAAGGTTTAAATCCTCATCAAAACAGGACAATTCCTCCTTTGAAATATGATATTGTATATAAGCTTAAAGAAGATTTTCCAGATTTTAGTATTGGTATCAATGGCGGAGTTAAAACATTGGATGAGATAAATAATCATTTAAATTACGTTGATGAAGTAATGGTTGGGCGTGCTTTTTATCATAATCCATATTTATTGGCGCAGTTATCTGAAAATAATATCTCCAGGGAGAGTATAGTTTATCAAATGGCTGATTATGCTGATAAATTGATATTAAGTAATGAAAACAAAGCTCGCGAGCGTAAATACCAAACTAAAATTTCGCATATAGCAAAAGCAATGCTAGGGCTTTATTCAGGTGAGCGTTGTGGGAAACTTTGGCGTGGTAATCTTGGTGATAAAATGCATAAAGTAGGCATCGGCAGTGGAGATTTATTGCGCGAATCTTTAAGTGTTTTTGAAAAAGAATCTGAAGGTGTTATTTCATAACAATTTAATTAGAATCGTAATGTCCACCTAAGGATAGAATATAAATATTTTTTTCATCAAATTTATATATAACTCGATCCCTTTTGGATATTCTTCTTGACCAACATCCAGAATACTGATGCTTTAAAGGCTCTGGCATCCCTAAGCCTTCTTCAGGGTTGTTTTTCTGCATCTCTTTTAAAATTTTTATTAACTTGTTATGAAGAGTTTTATTTTTATTTCTTATATCTTCATATTTCTCAAATGTTTTTCCAGCAAATACGATATCTCTCATTTATCTAGATCTTTTATTTTTTTTCCATGTTTAGGATTATCTTTTAGCATTTCTAAAGAAGAATCTAGTTGTTCACGTAAAGAATCATTTTGCATTACATATATAGTCTCTTGGTCTGAGATATAGTCATTCATCGATATGACGACAAAGTCTTCCCCGTTTCTTCTAGTAACTGCGACAGGCTCATGATTATTGCATGACAAATCGACTAATTCTTTCATTTTTTTTCTAAATTCGTAGGAACTCACTGTTTGCATATTAACTCTCCTTTTTTGTAATTGTACCGCACATTGGTACAGGTGTCAAATATGTTTACTGATTCTTCTTTAAGAACATAAGGATAACAATAGTTACCGCAGAGCAGATAGTAAGAGCTGTAAAAAATGCATGCCATCCAAGACTTTGGGTTAGCTCTGCTAGTGGATAACCAGATAAAGCCGCCCCAAGATAGCCGAATAATCCTAAAAATCCAGTTGCAGTTCCCGCGGCATCGGGGTGAGAGTATTCAGCTGCAGCCATGCCAACTAACATGTGCGGGCCAAATACCATAAATCCAATCATAAAAATGCAGGCTGCATTTAAAATAAAGCTATGGGAGTGTAATAGGCCAAATCCAATAACACTTATTAAAGTCCCGACACAAAATATAATAATCACAGGTAATCTCTTACTTTTGAAAAGTAAATCAGATGCAAAACCACTTACTAGAGAACCAAAGAAACCGCCTATCTCAAAAAATGATAAAGCAGAATCAGAGGCCATAAGTGAAAAGCCTTGTTCATGTAAATAAACATTACCCCAGTCATTAATGGCAGTTCTAACTATATAAATTAAAATATAAACCAAACTTAAAACCCAAATATAAGGATTATTCAAAACATATTTGAATAAAATATCTTTTGTTGGTAGGTGGGTGGCGTGATCTGATTTGGCTTGTTGGGTTTTGCTTATTTTTTCAGCTTCATTATTATTTTGATTTTTATCTTCTTTTTTTTGCGCCATGTAATCTTCAATTTCAGGTAGCCCCATGCTTTTTGGAACATCTCTTAGACGCTCAAGTAGTAAAAATCCTGAGATAATTGCGATTACACCAGGGATAATCATCGCATAACGCCAACCCCAGTGAATAGCACTAAATGCCACTATAAGAGGAATCAAAGCCCCGCCGACATTATGTGATGTATTCCATATTCCCCACCACATCCCGCGTTCTGATTTTGCATACCAATGGGTTAGCAATCTTGCGCAAGGTGGCCAGCCCCATCCTTGGAAAAATCCGTTTAAAATCCAAATCAATGCAAATAACCACATTGATGAGGTAAAGCCGAATAATAAATTTAAAATCCCCGTCATAATTAGCCCAAAGGCCATGAAATAGCGCGGGTTGGATTTATCAGATATCACCCCGGATAAAAACTTACTAACTCCATAAGTTAAATAAAAGCTAGAGCCTAATAAACCAAGGCTAGTTTTTGATATATGCATTTGTTGCATTAATAATGGTTGTGCGAAAATAAGACTTTTGCGCGTGAAATAATAAACAACGTAACCAAAATACATGCTATATAAAATTCTAACACGCCAGTAGAAATATTTTTTATCAACCCCGGTCAAATTACCGTAGGTTGTGCTTACTCTTTGCCAAATAGAGGCGAAGCTTGGCAGTGTGTTGGAGAAGTTGGGCATAAAATTTAATTTTTGCTTATTCTGATTTGTAGAATAGTATAAAGCTTTTGGGATAATGTGCAATGGGGGCGGATTTTGGGTGAGGCTTAAAATACGTGATAAACATATGACGTATTTTGTTTCTAGATTGCATAATACATGAAAATATGTTAATATATGGCATATTCTCATACAAGAATGTAAGTATATTTATTGAAAAGGATGGTAGAAGCAAGAATTTTTTAGCTAAACAGCTTTAAATTTTTTTATTAGGAATAATGCCCGCGCTGGATTATAAGGATGTTATTATGGGTTCAGGATGCAAATCTTTAATTAGGATGTTTGCAAATATGACTCCTGTCGAGGTGTCGGGTGTAATTGATGAAGGAGTGACGGTCGCTAATTTAGGCGAACTTTTCGCAAGTAATGACCTAAGATGGATACATACTATTTCAAACGATGATCATGCGGTAGCTGCATTGAGTGGTTTAAAAAAGTTGGGTCTACCATTTGATGTGGTTATCCTAGATAAGCAAATTCCTTCAATCTATTATGGTAACAATGGATATTTTGAACCTTTTGATGATGGGCCTGTTGGTGATGGCTATTTTATTGATAAGCTTGGAGACACAAGTATAGATGATTTTGCTTTATCTCATGGTTTAAAAAAAGCTGAGGATTCTGAAGAAACAAATTTGTTTGTAAAAGCATTGAAGTTTGCACAGGAAAACATATCAGAACAAAAAAGAGGTAACTGCTATATAGCTTCGATCTTTGGGATGTTAAAGCTCAAGTTTTATTTAGAAAGAATCATTTTTAATCAAGAAAAGTTTAATGGTCAAAGTATAGAACATCAAGAAAGACTATTTGAGGAATATTGGGGTGAAGCAAAAGAACAAGCTCAAAAACTAAAAAATGAAGTATATTTTAAAATACTTAATAAATTAAAACAAAATTTTAGTAACATGAGTGATTTTGAAAAAGTTCAATTGTGGTCTGTATTATTAGTAATAGAAGATTTAGGCTATGAAAAAAAGGGAAAAGAGGCATCATGGTTTAATCAAGGTCAAAAAGATGAACTAACGGCAATATGTGATGAGTTAATTGAAAACTTTACAAAAGATTTTAAGAAAGTGGAAGAAGTTGATTATCCTTGTGACTATGTGGAGGATGAACTGCATGCGTTGGAAATTTTATTGGCACGATTTCCTAATATAAAAAAAATTAATGGTTTGCACTTGCTAGAACCCGGAAAGGATGCATTTATAGCTTATAAGGATTTATTGGTGGAAGACTATAAAACGAAAATGGCCGAGGCCACATTTTTGGGAAAAGAGACTCGGGGTATATTGCCAACTACTACAAATAATAAACACCTAGATGTAGCAGTTCGAATAGTCTGTTTGTATTTAGATGGTTCTGATTTATCAGGAAAGCCGCCGCTTGCCTCTAGGGGAGATCCATTGGATTATGACATATCACTGTTTAGATGCCGCCCTCGATCATCACACGCCCTGGGGGAGAAGGATAGTAAACGGAAGGCTGATGCTGATGCTGATGGTGTAGTCGCCTGTACCTTTGCTGATTCCTGCGGAAGATCAAAAAAAAGGGCCAAGAAAGAAGTCGGCGTCACGGCATAGGCCAAATTAAGTATGTCATACTATTTATTAAATCAAGAAATGGTGCCCGGGGCCGGACTCGAACCGGCACGGAGTTAACCTCCGAGGGATTTTAAGTCCCTTGCGTCTACCAATTTCGCCACCCGGGCAAATCAATTTAATAATATTGGAGGCTGAGGCCGGAATCGAACCGGCGTAAACGGCTTTGCAGGCCGCTGCATAACCACTTTGCTACCCAGCCAGGGTAATCATTAACATTGAAAATGGAGCGGGAAACGAGGTTCGAACTCGCGACCCCAACCTTGGCAAGGTTGTGCTCTACCGCTGAGCTATTCCCGCTTTATGGGGAGTATAATAACTGATTTATTTTTGTTGTCAATGGTATGTTGCCGGATAGATTGCCAGATTTGCTTTTGGTTAATTTTGTTCTTTAAAATGCTTAATGCTAGCGCAGGAATAAACAAACATAGACCAAATAGTTAAGATAACGGCGGCATATAATAAAATATAGCCTATAAGCAACGTTGTTGAGAATTGAGTTGATTGAGATATAAAAAAGCAAATCGCAATAATTTGAATGAATGTTTTAAATTTACCTATTATGCTAACTCCAATTTTAGTGCGCTGGCCTACTTCAGCCATCCATTCTCTAAGAGCAGATATTAGTATTTCTCGACAGACGATAATTATGGCAGGAATGGCAAACCATGGAGTAGCAAATTTGGATGCGCAAAGTAATAATGCTGTACAAACCATTAATTTGTCAGCTACTGGATCAAGAAAAGCTCCAAAGCGAGATATAAGTTTTAAGTGGCGCGCTAAAAATCCATCTAGCCAGTCTGTCACTGCAGCTAAAACAAAAACACCCATAGATACCCATTCATGACCATTAAATGGTAGATAAAAGAATATTACAAATACCGGGATAAGAATTATTCTAATAAGAGTTATTATGTTTGGCAGCGTCCAAATTTTCACTTTATATAATCACCTAATTGTATAAATTAATTTTAAAATGATTTAATTTATGAATTATAAATGACTTTTAGTGTAAATAGGTAGTAATTTTTTTTGCTAAATCTTTTTTGATGCCTGGTATTTTTGCGATATCATCTATTGATGCTATTTTTATTTTTGATATGCCACCGAAATGATTTAATAAAGCTTTAGCTTTTGCTTTGCCTATTCCTGGAATGTTTTCAAGAATAGATGTTTTAGTAGTTTTAGCTTTTTTTGCTCTGTGGTGTTTGATCGCGAAACGGTGAGACTCATCTCTTATATATTGTAATAAGTGGAGGATGTTTGAGTCTTTAGGGATTATTATCGGTTCACTTTGATTGGGTATAAAAATTTTCTCTAAACCTGCCTTTCGCATCGGGCCTTTAGCTATTCCTATTGCACTAATGTTTTTTATTTTAAGCTTATCTATTACATGCATGGCCTGTGTCAGCTGGCCTTTTCCGCCATCTATAAGTAACAAGTCGGGAGCATTTTTTAAATCTTCTTCTATTATGCGAGTTAAATATCTCGTAAGGACTTCTCGCATTGCGCCATAATCATCAGATGCTTTTGCGTGTTGTATATTAAAGTGTCTATATGCAGCTTTTACCGGGCCATTCTGGTTAAAATATACACAGCTGGCAACTGTTTGGGAGCCATGATGATGGCTTATGTCAAAACAGGCAATTTTAGTTATAGGATTTTTAGCATCAAGTTGGATTAGAGATGTTAAATCTTTAAGAATAGCAGCTTTGGTTTGTTGATCATCAGTATTTTTACTTAAGTGATACTCGGCGTTTTCTATGGCATTTTCTAGACGAGCTTTATTTTGAGCCTTAGGTTTTGTTAGCCATTTTATTTTGGGTAGATTTTGCTTTTCTAAGGCTTGTTGAAATAATTTTAGTTGCTGTTGTGATGGGGTTGGGTAGGATAAAATTGAAGTAGGAATATTATCTTTTTGTTTTAGAAGATAATTTTGAGAAAAAAAGGTTTCTAGAATTTTATCTGGCATATTGTCTGGCATATTGTCTGGCATATTGTCTGGTATATTGTCTGGTATATTGTCTGGTATATTGTCTGGTATATTGTCTGGTATATTATCTGGTATATTATCTTGTGAACTTTGATTAGGGTTTTTTAAAGGAAAGGTTTTATTATTGGATAGATGTCCTTGTCTTATTTGCATAAGGTATATGCATGTATAATTATTAATAGTTCTTATAGCAAAAATATCTAAGCTAAGAGCGGGGGTGCTGGTAGATTCTATAGTTTGAGATTGAGTGGTTTTCTCAATTGCTTTAATTTGGTCTCTATATTGCATAGCTTTTTCATAATCTAAGTTTTTGCTAGCAGCTTGCATTTTTTGAGATAACAGTGTTTTTAAGTCTTTAGTTTTGCCTGTTAATAAAAGCTTTGCTGAGTTTATAGAGTTCGTATAATCCTCTTTAGTTGTATACTTTGTACACGGGGCGCTGCAGCGGTGAATTTGATATTGTAAGCAAGGTCTGGTTCTGTTTTTAAAAAAAGTCTCTGTACAATTACGGATTTTAAAAGTTTTTTGGATAAGATTAAGTGCTATTTTCATATTGCCAGCACTAGGGTAGGGTCCAAAATAAGTATCTTTTTTAGATTTTTTAGAAGAGTTGTCTCTATATGGTCTGAGGCTTGGAAAGTCCTTGTTTTGTTGGGTGTTTATTTTTAAATAGATATAGCTTTTACCATCAGTTAATAAGATATTATATTTGGGGGAGTGTTTCTTTATTAATTGTTGTTCTAAGATTAGACTTTCAGTCTCGTTGTTAGTTATAGTTATTTCTATTTTGTATATATTGCCTCTAAGATTGATAGTCTTATTATCCAGTTGCTTGCTGGAAAAGTATTGGCTTATTCTTTTTTTTAAGTTTTTGGCTTTACCTATATATATAATAATGTCTTTGTTGTTAAACATTTTATATATGCCAGGTTTTTGAGGGGTAGATTGAATAAATGATTTGTAATTAAATGGCATTTTTTAGTTATTCTTTGATTTTTTAATCGTCAGAGCTAATTAGTTTGTTGCGTATGGCAAAGTGGGTTAGTTCTACATCAGAGTCAACTTCAAGTTTTTCAAAAAGTCTGTATCTATAGCTGTTTACTGTTTTAGGGCTTAAACATAGCTTATCAGCTATTTCATTTACTTTTTGTCCAGATGTTATCATAAGTAGAATTTGCATTTCACGTTCTGATATTAAATCAATAGGACTTTTAGCATGGTCATCTAGTTGTCTAAGGGCCATTTGCTGGGCAACTTCTGAGCTTATATATTTTTTACCAGCGTATACTGTTTGTATGGCATCTATCATTTCAGATACTTTTGCATTTTTAGTTATATACCCGGATGCTCCGGCCTGCAGTACGCGTGTCGGAAATGGTTCATCGCCTAAAACAGTAACGGCTATTATTTTAATTTTTGGATTTTGTCTGGTTATTCTTTTTATAGCCTCTAGGCCGCCAATGCCTGCCATTTTCACATCCATTAGTATAATGTCAGGACTTAATGCTTTTGCCACATCAATAGCTTGTTCGCCAGATGTGGCTTCTGCAACTACTTGCATTCCGGTAGAGTCGCTAATTAAACGCTTGATTCCATGCCTAACTAGATCGTGGTCATCTACTAGTAGTATTTTAATCATAGAAAGTTGAACCCTAGTTTTGTTTATAATAAAAACCAAAGCATGCAATATAGATTGCAAAACACAGTGATATTTATGTAATGATAAGATGTAAAGGCTAAAAAAGCAAAATTAAAATTTTAGTAAGTTTATTGTGGTTCCTATATTATAGTGGTATGGGAAGAATTTCGCGTGTATTAAATTGTTTTAAAGTTATGGATAATGTTTATTATAATATGAGTTTTTATTTTTAAATAAGTTAGTAGTTTATTTAAATCGGCAGAAAGTTCTTGACTCAGGTGCGGTGTAGTTTATATAATTGCGCGTCTGGCTCTTTTAGGAGCGCCAGGATAGCTTTAGAATATAGCAAAATGACATCTTAATGAGTCTTTAGTTCCTAGCGAAGGCTTTTACTGGTTCATAGTGTTATTGATTGCTATTTAGATAATTGTGAATTTTATTTTAATATTTTGAGATATTTAGAGCTCGGAGCATTTTATATGACAACGGTCAATCAGTTAGTTAGAAAACCAAGAAAGAAGGCGCAGGTTAAGACAAACGTTCCGGCGTTGCGCGCTTGTCCGCAGCGACGAGGTGTGTGTAAACGGGTGTACACTACTACACCTAAGAAGCCAAACTCAGCGTTGAGGAAGGTTGCTAGGGTTATGCTAACTAGTGGCTATGAGGTTGCCAGCTATATTGGTGGTGAGGGGCACAATCTTCAGGAGCACTCAGTTGTTCTTATCAGGGGCGGTAGAGTTAAAGATTTGCCGGGTGTTCGTTATCATGTGGTTCGAGGTACATTAGATACTTCAGGTGTTTCTGGTAGAAAGCAGGGTCGATCTAAATACGGCACTAAGAAAGGAAAGTAGTTGGTTTTTGAATTAAATTATAGAGAATTAGTTAGGTGAAGTAACAATGGCAAGAAGACACGGCATTCCTAAAAGGAAGATAAATCCAGACCCTAAATATAAGAGTCTTAAATTGGCTAAGTTTATAAACAGGCTGATGAAAAATGGTAAAAAGGCCTTGTCTGAGAAAATTGTTTATGGGGCTATTGATGTTGTTAAGGGCGAAGGTGAGTCTGGCAATGATCTGGATGTTTTTGAGAAAGCTTTAGAGAGCGTTATGCCTTCTGTTGAGGTTAAGTCTCGGCGCGTTGGTGGTGCCACCTTTCCAGTCCCTATTGAAGTTCAGCCGGGTAGATCAGAGGCGCTAGGGATGAGCTGGATTATCGATGGAGCTAGAAAACGTAAAGAAAAGACCATGTCTCAAAGGCTGGCTGCTGAATTGATGGATGCTATTGAGGACCGAGGGCATGCAGCTAAGAAAAAAGATGAGACCCATAGAATGGCAGAAGCCAATAAAGCTTTCTCTCACTATAGATGGTAGGTATGAATTAGGTTTTAATTTTAGAAATTATTTGTAGAGGTATTATAAATTGTCAGTACGAAAAACGCCGTTGGGATTGTATCGTAATATCGGTATTGTTGCGCATGTGGATGCTGGTAAAACAACCACAACAGAGCGAATCCTTTATTATACTGGCATTAGTCATAAGATTGGTGAAGTGCATGAGGGTGCTGCTGTCATGGACTGGATGGAGCAGGAGCAAGAGCGAGGCATAACAATTACTTCAGCCGCTACTACTGTTAAATGGCGTGGAATGAAGGCTCAGCATGAAGAGCATCGTTTTAATATTATTGATACTCCTGGGCACGTTGACTTTACTATCGAGGTTGAACGTTCACTGCGTGTGCTTGATGGTGCGGTTGTTGTTTTTTGTGCTACATCAGGTGTTGAGCCTCAGTCTGAGACCGTTTGGAGGCAAGCTGATCGTTATGGTGTTCCTCGTGTCGTGTTTGTAAACAAAATGGATCGTATGGGTGCTGACTTTCTGCGGGTTGTTGATCAGATCCGTGATAGATTAGGTGCGGTAACTGTTCCTGTTCAATTAGCTATTGGTGCGGAAGATGCTTTTGAGGGTGTTATTGATTTGATAGCAATGAAAGCAATTTACTGGAATGAAAAAGACCAAGGCTTGACATTCGTAACTAAAGATGTTCCTGAAGATATGCTCGAGCAGGCGAAGCAATGTCGTGAAGAGGTGCTTGAAGCTGCTGCTGAGTCAAATGAAGAGTTGATGGATAAATACCTGGAGTCTGGTGAATTAACTGATGATGAAATCAGATTAGGGTTAAGACAAAGGGTTATTGGTAATGAAATTGTGGTAGCATTTTGTGGATCGGCCTTTAAAAACAAAGGTGTTCAGGCTGTGCTTGATGGGGTTGTTGATTATTTGCCAGCTCCTGATGAGGTTCCGTCGATTAAAGGTATTTTACCTGATGAGTCTGAGGGTTATCGTAAGCCATCTGATGATGAGCCGTTTTCTTCGTTGGCATTTAAGATAGCAACTGACCCATTTGTTGGTAATTTGACTTACTTTAGGGTTTACTCTGGTATTCTTAAAAGTGGAGACGCTGTATTTAATCCTGTTAAAGGTAAAAAAGAGCGTATAGGTCGTATCGTTCAAATGCACGCTAAGAGCAGAGAGGAAATTAAAGAAGTTAGAGCTGGCGATATTGCAGCTGCTATTGGTCTTAAGCAAGTTACTACTGGAGATACTCTTTGTGATGAGAAGCAAGTTATTACTCTTGAGAGGATGGAGTTTCCAGAGCCTGTTATTGAAGTTGCAGTTGAGCCTAAAACTAAGGCTGACCAAGAAAAAATGGGGGTAGCCCTAAGTAAGCTTGCGGCTGAGGATCCATCTTTTAGGGTGCAAACAGATGAAGAAACTGGTCAAACATTGATTGCTGGAATGGGTGAGTTGCACCTTGAGATTATAGTTGACCGAATGAGAAGAGAGTTTGGTGTAGAAGCTAATGTTGGCAATCCTCAAGTTGCGTACAGAGAGACTATTAAAGCCTTTGTGGAGCATGAGTCTAAATTTGTTAGGCAAACTGGTGGTCGCGGTCAATATGGGCATGTTTACTTGAAGCTTGAGCCACAAGAGAAGGGTGAAGGTTATGAGTTTGTTAATAAGATTGTTGGTGGTGTTATTCCAAAAGAGTATATACCTGCAGTTGATAAGGGTGTTCAGGAGCAAATGAAAAATGGTGTAATAGCTGGATATCCTTTGATTGATGTTAAGGTTACATTGTTTGATGGCTCTTATCATGATGTGGATTCAAATGAAATGGCATTTAAAATAGCTGGCTCTCAATGCTTTAGGGAAGCTGTTAAGAAAGCTGATCCTGTTTTGCTTGAGCCGATGATGAAAGTTGAAGCTACTACGCCAGAAGATTACATGGGTGATGTTATTGGCGATCTTAATCGCAGAAGAGGCATCATCAGAGGCATGGAGGATGTTCCTGCTGGAAAAGTTGTTTCAGCAGCTGTTCCTCTTTCAGAGATGTTTGGTTATGCTACAGACCTTAGGTCAATGTCGCAAGGCAGGGCTAGTTACTCTATGGAGTTTGAGAAATACTCTGAAGTTCCATCAAATATTAGCGAAGATATAATCGCTCGACGTAAAACCGCTGAATAGATATTAGTTAAATAGGAAAATTATCATGGCAAAAGCACAGGATCAAAGAATCAGGATTAAATTGAAATCTTTTGATCATAGATTGATTGATAAGTCCATAAGTGAAATAGTCGATACGGCTAAAAGGACTGGTGCGCAAATTATTGGCCCAATCCCATTGCCTACCAGCACACAAAAGTTTACTATACTGGTCTCTCCGCATGTGAATAAGGATGCAAGGGATCAATATGAAATTAAAACCCA
>CAJQSL010000083.1 GCA_905612315.1 uncultured Francisellaceae bacterium | reverse complement strand
ATGGATTATATATTGATAGAATTACAAGTGGCTTAAAAATCAAACGAGAATTTTTTATTAACTTTTTCCTATAGTTACCGTCTATATCGAGCATCTCTTTTATATGCCCAATATGTTTTTCTGAAAAAATATTATAGTGACTTTGATAGAAAGATTTTTTATGTGCGAAAAGATAAATACAGTTCAAATAGCTTCCAGAAATTATAGATGTTATAGAGTCTTTATATTCTGCAAATACTTTAAACTGTTTGCTTGTTTCAATTATGTGGTTATATGCTTTAAAATGGTTAATCATAAAATCTTCAAACTGAGTCATTAAAGATCCTGGTCTTTGTCTATAAAAATAAAAGCCATCATTTATATGTATAATTTTTTTAGAAAGTATTACGGGAAAAATCTTAATTGCAAGATCTTCTGTACCACCACGAATATCGGGGAATCTAAGTTTGTTCCAGATATCTCTATGATAAAAACGACTCCATGGCGCATGTGGAGCTTTTTTTGAATATTCTGCTTTAGAAACCAATAAGTTATTGTTGTAAAAACTATTTTCATTGGTGTTTTTATAGATATATTTCCTATCATTATGTTCTTTGTTTTCATATTCTTTATCACAAAATAATAAAAAATCATACTGAATTAAATCAGCTTCATTCTTTTTAGCTGCTTTATATAATTTTTCATACATCATGTTATCAACGAAATCATCGGAGTCTACAAAATGAATATATTCTCCTTTAGCCATATCTAACCCTTTATTCCGTGCAATTCCCACACCAACATTATGCTTTAAATCTATTATTTTAACTAAATTTGGATATGTATATTTATAATTTTTTAAAATATTCAAGCTGTTATCAGAGGAGGTATCATTTATGCATATAATTTCAATATTTTTAAGGGTTTGAGTAACCAAAGAATTCAAACACTCTTCTAAATATTTTTCCGCATTATAAACTGGTACAATTATACTTACTTTATATTTCATAGAGATTCGCTAATCATTGTTTATTTAAGATACCATTTTTTATGGTTATTGTAAGTTTGTTTCAGTACAATTACAATTTTATAAATTGAAGAACGGATATAAGAATACATGATAATAGTTAAATTAATGGGGGGAATGGGGAATCAAATGTTTCAATACTCTTTGGGTAGAGCTCTTGCGCATCAATTAAATCAAGAATGTTTACTTGACCTTTCTTTTTTTGATTTAAATCATACGGGAGCAGTACGAACATATGATTTAAAAAAATTTAACATTACATTAGAAACTATAACTAGTGCTGAATCCCTAGATAAAATAATTACTTTTACTGAAATAGCAAGCTTAAGGTCTTTTTCAAAAATAAAAAACAAAGTAAAACAATATATTGATTCAGGTTATAATGTTTTACTGGATGGATATTTTCAAAAAAACGAATATGTGGAGGAAGTTGCAGATATTATTAGTGAAGAGTTTACTTTAAAAGACTCTTTACCCACAAATCTTGAGAAAATTATAAATCATATTAGAAGTGTTGACTCTGTATGCATACATGTAAGAAGAGGAGATTATGTTCAGTGTGAAACAACCAATAGGTATCATGGATTTCATGGTGCAGATTATATTAAAGCCGCACTACCTCATATTACAAGACGCGTGGAAAATCCAATATTTTTTGTTTTTTCAGATGATATTGAGTGGTGTAAAAACAATCTTAATTTGGATTATTCTATTACTTACGTTGACAAAAATTATAATTGGGAAAATGATGCGCAGTATCATGAAATAATGAAAAATTGTAAACATTTTATTATCCCTAATAGCTCATATAGTTGGTGGGCTGCTAAGTTGAGTGCTAATAAAAACAAAATAGTAGTTACGCCTAAAAAAATGGTTTCGAGATTTAGGTGCCAGGAGGTGGAAAGGCTTAAAGCCAGAAGGTTGGGTTGAGGTTGACTATGACTGGTGCGATGGCAAATTTTCATATCTTGAGTTAGTTGTTTTACCTTTTGTAGTTGTACTTAGGAAGTTAAAATATATTTTAAGATCGTGTTAATTAATATATACCTCATTATACTGGCCTACCAATAGGCACCTCCCTCGACAACGTGTATGTTTTTAGGAGTCTCCTCTTTGCTTGGACGCACCCAATGTTCATTAAATAAATTAGAAATAAATTGATTGCTTTCCCACCTTTTGCCCTTTATACCAAATAAGATTTGGGTTGCGCCTCCCATATGAATTGCTTGTTTTCCTATTCTTTTTATATGAGCAGCCAAATGGAATCCGTAAGCGCCACACCCGATAATAGCCATATCAAAATCAGTTTGATCAATTAAGTCTTTCATATAATCAAGAGCTTCAAACCAATTAGAATATTTTGTTTTATTACAGGCATTAGATTGAACGGCCTTTATGGTTTTTAACTCAAATTCAGGTAACACATTGGGATTGTTGAATAGAAGTTCTCTTTTTTTATATTGTGCTTTTATTGAGTCGGCGTATGGGTGGATAATCAATACTTTTTTGCCAGTTAATGAGCTACTCCAAGGATCATTGTGATAATATGGTTCAAGGTCTTCTAGGTTAACTTTAGTAATGTTATGAAGCTCTTCTTTAAAGTGTAGTTCTTGCGGAACCCAGGATCCAAGTATATCAAGATATTTCATGTCTTCTAGCAAGAGCTCTGAAAATTTAGATAAAGTTTCTATAGTTATAGGGAATAACCCTGCTACTTGATAGATATTACGGCTTACTTTTTTTGTGAATTTATATGAATCAATGCTTCCCATAGCATACTTGAAATATTTAGAAACACCTGATTTTGAGTTGCAGTACAGATGCATGCATATAAGCTCTGTACGACCAAACCTTGCTATCATTAAAGGTTTATTTTCTAGTATAGTTTCTTTTATATGGTCTGATGCTTTTTGACCTGCGTAATTAACGTACTGTTTCATAACCTGAAATTCGAAATCTGGTGTTTTTATACCTAATTTTTTAAGTAATTTATTAGCATTAATGGCGTGTCTATTTGTTTTTAAGGGTAAGTACATTTGAGATCCTGTCGTTGTTTTATCTAATTTTATTAACTAACTTTTTCATTTTTGTTCCTGTTTTTGCGTCTTATTTGACTTTCTGTAGATTTAGTACGGAGTAGAGTATAGTATTGCAATAACTAAATGTTATATTGATTTTAATAAGAATAAGATTTTTGTAAAGATGAAAGTTGCTATTGTTCATGAGTGGTTAGTTTTTTATGCTGGTGCCGAGTCGGTTTTAACTCAGATTATAGATTGCTTCCCTGAAGCAGATTTATTTGCAGTGATAGATTTTTTGCCTAAAAGTCAGCGGCATCTTATACGAAATAAAAAAGTTAATACTACTTTTATTCAAAAGATTCCTTTTGCGAAGAAAAAATATAGAGCGTTACTTTCGTTAATGCCATTAGCGATTGAGCAATTTGATTTGTCAGAATATGACATTATTATTTCAAGTTCTCATGCTGTTGCTAAGGGTGTAATTACAGGTCCAGATCAGTTGCACATATCATATGTACATACACCAATTCGTTATGCTTGGGATTTACAGCATCAATATCTAAAAGCATCTAAGCTAGTTAAAGGCCCTAAAGCATTGCTGGCAAAGTGGCTGCTACATAAAATGCGTAATTGGGATGTTAGAACTTCTAATAGTGTGGATTATTTCTTTTCCAATTCTAATTATATTGGGCGTAGGATAGCTAAATTATATAGAAGAGAGTCACAAACCTTATATCCTGGAATAGATATAGATAATTATCAGTGCGCAGATAATAAAGAGGAGTTTTATTTAACAGCTTCAAGAATGGTTCCTTATAAAAGAATAGATTTGATTGTTTCTGCTTTTGCTAAAATGCCAGATAAAAAATTGATTGTTATTGGTGAAGGGCCCGATTGGAAAAAAATTAAGAAATTAGCAACCCCAAATGTTAGTTTATTGGGATATAAAACCAATGAAGAGTTAAAAGATTATTTGATGCGGGCCAAAGCATTTGTGTTTGCAGCTGAAGAAGATTTTGGCATTCTCCCTGTTGAGGCTCAAGCATGTGGTACTCCTGTTGTTGCTTATGGGAAAGGTGGGTGCTTGGAGACAGTTATTTCATTGCAAAGTATATCCGAGAAGGGTGATGGCTTGAACTCTAAGGTAGGTCCTACGGGTGTTTTTTTCAAGAAGCAAACAATAGATAGTTTGATTGCTGCAATTGAATTTTTTGAAAGTAACTTAGATAAATTTTTGACATCTGCGTGCACACAGAACGCTAAACGTTTTTCAAAAGATATCTTTAAGAAAAAATTTAAAGAGTTCGTTGAAAGAAAATGGGTTGAGTTTACCTGATATTACAGGTTTAGACCCACCAAAGCGGGGACGTAAAGTTCCCGAATTTATAGGTGGTGAGATAGATTCTCGTAAATAAATTTATATTAATAACTTTGTGGTTATATATTTACTCGTAAAAGCACTCGTGTGTTTTATAACCATGCTCGGCAGTTAATTTTATTTTTTTAGCCTCTTTTATTTCACTATCCATCATTTCCCGAACTAATTGTTCAAATGATATTTTTGGGGTCCAGTTAAGCAATTCTCTAGCCTTAGTTGCATCCCCTAATAAACTATCTACTTCTGTTGGACGATAGTATCTTGGGTCTGAGATAACGATGCAGTTACCATTTTGATCATAGCCTTTTTCATTAACCCCTTCTCCTTTCCAAGTTATATTTATTCTAATTAATCTGGAGGCTAATGATATAAACTCTCTTACCGAATATTGTATTCCAGTTGCTATCACAAAATCTTTAGGAGTCTCTTGCTGTAACATTAACCATTGCATTTCAACATAGTCTTTAGCATGACCCCAGTCACGCATTGCATTTAAATTTCCGATATATAATCTTTTTTGGATGCCAAGTTTTATGCGGGCAAGGGCTCGAGTGATTTTTCTGGTGACAAAAGTTTCTCCACGTTTGGGAGATTCATGATTAAATAAAATGCCGTTGCATGCATATATTCCATAAGCTTCGCGGTAATTTATAGTAATCCAATAAGCATATAATTTAGCTACAGCATATGGTGACCTAGGATAAAAGGGAGTGCGTTCTGTCTGCGGTGTTTCCTGAACTAATCCATATAGCTCAGATGTAGACGCTTGGTAAAATTTAGTTTTTTTTGTTAGGTTCAGAATCCGAATGGCTTCTAGTAAGCGTAGAGCTCCCAAGGCATCTGCATTAGCAGTATACTCTGGCTGCTCAAATGATACGGCAACATGGCTTTGAGCTGCGAGATTATATATTTCATCAGGTTGCACTTGTTGTACAATATTTATTAAGCTTGCAGAGTCAGTCATATCACCATAGTGTAAAATTAGGTTTATGTTATTCTCATGAGGATCTTGATATAGGTGATCGATTCGATCTGTATTTAGTAAAGATGATCTTCGCTTTATTCCATGTACTATGTAACCTTTTTCCAATAATAATTCTGCCAGATATGCGCCATCTTGTCCGGTTATTCCTGTGATCAAAGCAATTTTGTTATTCATGTTCTTATCCTAATCAATCCTATATTTAAGAATAAAAGAATATAATATCTTTATTTGATTAAGTCGATAATTTTTTATTTTTATTTTAATATTAGAGTTAATGAGGATATGGTAATATAATTGTCCAGTGGTTAGTTTAAATTAAATTTAGAGCAAATATTTTTAGAGAGTAGTAAGCGTGATAGATAAAGATGCAAAAATTTATGTCGCAGGGCATAGAGGATTGGTTGGTTCAGCAATCGTTCGCAGGTTAAATAAACTTGGATATTTTAATTTAGTATTAAAAACACACCAGGAATTAGATTTAACTAACCAAGTTGAAGTTCAAAACTTTTTTAAAGAGCATAAACCAGAATATGTTTTTCTTGCGGCAGCCAAAGTTGGGGGTATTTATATAAACTCAATTTATCCAGCCGAATTTATTTATGATAATTTAATGATACAAAGCAATGTGATTGAGGCTGCAAAGCAATATTCTATAAAAAGATTATTATTTCTAGGTAGTTCATGTATTTATCCTCGTGATTGCCCACAGCCTATGAAAGAAGATGATTTATTAACAGGGGTTTTAGAAAAAACTAATGAGTCTTATGCTATAGCCAAAATCGCAGGTATTAAGTTATGTGAAGCTTATAATAAACAGTATGGATGTAATTTCTCTGCTGTAATGCCGACAAACTTATATGGTCCTTATGATAATTTCGATTTAAAAAGCTCACATGTTTTGCCAGCTTTAATTAGAAAGGCTCATGAGGCCAAAATAAATAATGATAAACAGATGGTTGTGTGGGGGAGTGGAAAGCCACTTAGGGAATTTTTATATGTTGATGATATGGCTGATGCCTGTGTTTTTGCTATGAACCAGGACAAATTGCCTAGTCTGGTTAATATTGGGTCAGGCTATGAGGTATCTATCTATGATCTAATAATATTGATTTGCCATGAAGTTGGCTTTTCTGGGGATATTATTTTTGATTCTAGTAAGCCGGATGGAACGTCCCGAAAATTATTAGATTCGAGCCTGCTAAAATCAATGGGCTGGGAAGATAAAGTTGATTTGAAATTAGGTATAAAACATACATATAAGTTTTATCTAGATTCTTTAAAAGATCAGAAAGAGGATGTGAATGTCAAAGCTAAAGCTAACAATTATAACACCATCATATAACCAGGGTAGGTTTATTGAGAGCACAATTAAAAGTGTTATGAATCAAAACATACCTATTCAATATTTAATTATGGATGGTGGCAGCAAAGATAATACTAAGAATGTCCTAGAGTCTTATAAAAACAAATATCAAGATAGTTTATCTTATATAATGGAACCTGATAATGGCCAGGCGCATGCAGTTAATAAAGGTCTTGCAAGAGCAACTGGAGATATTATCGGTTGGGTTAATTCAGATGATTGCTACATGCCAGGAGCCTTTGAAAAGGTTTTAGATTTTTTTGATAAAAATCCTAGTGTCGATGTTTTATATGGAGATAAAATTTTTATTGATATTAATAATAAACCAATTAACTTTTATCCTGTCGAGAAAATGAGTTTAAGGCGTTTGAAACAAACTTGTATCATACCTCAGCCAGCAACTTTTTTTAGAAGAAAAATTGTAGACTCACATGGTATGCTTAATGAGAATTTAAATTTTTGTATGGATTATGAGTTTTGGCTGAGGCTTGCTTTAGCTAAAGTTAAATTTTCCTATATTAAGAAAACACTAGCGATAGCAAGAGTTTATGATGATTGCAAGACAGTTGCTAGTAGTTTAAGTGCTCATAAAGAAAGGATGGGGATGCTATATTCAAAGTTAAATTACTATCCGGCTCAGCCTGTATTTGCCTATGCTAATGCTATAGTTGCTAGTAAAAAATGTAATTCTAGTTTTGGTAAAATTTGTGTAGGGACTAATTTATTAAAAGAGTGGGTTCGATTAGTTAGGACGCTTAAATTAAAGCGAGGAGATAGAGTTGGCTGTTATTTTAAAACTCCTATCGAAATTTTAAAATATACCTATATTAGGTTAGTTGCTAAAATTAAGTTTTTAATTATGAGAAATAAATTTAACTCAATATGGGAAGTCGATTTAAAGGCGCCTATTTTAAATATAAAAAGGCAAAATCCTCCATAGATAATATCTTGTGTTATTAACTTTATTAAAATATGTATAGGCACAAAACTTATTATCGCAATAGAGTTTTTGTCCTCCTAGTAATAATTTATTTTTATCAGTTATTATTACTTTTGGTTTTTCTAAATTAGATTCATTTTTTGTTAAAAATTGTTCGCTATTTCCCCAGCAATTTTGATAATTATATGGAGCATCTATGTTTAAGTATGTATACCCTCCTCCGCACCAAGTATCTTCACTAGTGTTAAATTGGAATACTTTGCTTATTTTATTATTTAGTTTTTTATCTATCACATCATGTAGCTGCATCGAAAATAAAAGAGATTGATTTTTGCTGATTTTATAATCTTTTATATATGCGATCACTATAAAAATAAATATAAAGCTTGAATAAATATAAACAAATTTTTCTTTAGAT
>CAJQSL010000082.1 GCA_905612315.1 uncultured Francisellaceae bacterium | reverse complement strand
CCGCAGCTTTTGTTAAATTAGATGAAATGCCACTTACACCAAATGGCAAAATTAATAGGCGTGCCCTGCCTGATCCTGATATGAGTTTAATGGGTGAAGAGTATGTAGCCCCAAGAAATGAGATTGAGCAAAAGTTAGCTGATGTTTGGTGTGAAGTTTTGAAGCTTGAGCAAATTGGAATACATGATAATTTCTTTAGTGTTGGCGGGGATTCGATTTTATCTATACAGATTGTCTCTCGAGTTAGATCATCTGGCTTTGAGATGAGCGTAAGTGATTTATTTAAGCATTCAACCATAGCAGATTTAGGCAAAAATTTAATACAAGGAGAAGGTGTCAGTCAAAAGATAAAAATAGTAAAACCATTTGAACTGATTTCAAAAGAAGATAAAAGTAAACTGCCTGATGGAATTAGTGACTCCTATCCTGTTACGGCCTTACAAGCTGGAATGTTATTTCATTATCAAATTGATAAAGATAGTGTTCAATATCTAGAGATTGAACATTACCAATTAGAGGGGTCTTATAATGAGCAAATATTAACACAAGTATGGGAAATTATTCTTGAGCGACATTCAGTGTTAAGAACCAAGTTTGATTTTAACTCTTATTCAGAACCGTTGCAGTTAATACATAAATCAGTGAATCTTCCAATAACTTTTGTTGATCTAAGTAGACTTACTAAAAAAGAAAGTAGCAAAGAGGTAAGTAAGTGGTTTGATGTTGAAAAAGTTTTGGGTATTGATATTCTAAAAGCGCCACTATTACGTCTGACAATTCATAAGTTTAATGACAATAGTTTTGCTGTTGGATTTACTCATCATCACGCCATACTGGATGGTTGGAGCGTTGCATCTTTATTTACAGAATTTGTTCAACTATATGATTTAATGTTACAAGGAAAATCTCCAAAAGTAAGTGCATCGCCAATAGACTACAAAGACTTTGTGGCACTAGAGTTAAAATCAATGTCATCGAAAGAAGATAGAGGTTTTTGGTCAAATGAAGTGGCAGATGTTGATTCAATGATTTTGCCCAAATTGCCTATTGAGGAAGGTTATAAGCCAAAAGACGTTGCTAATATACCAATTAAGCTTAATAAAGAAAAAGCAGTAGCATTGCAATATTATGCTAAAGAAATTGGGGTAAGCTTAGATACTGTATTTTTAGCGGCTCATTTAAGGGTTTTAAGTTTTATTACAGGAAGAGACGATGTCTTATCTGGAGTTGTGCATAATGGTCGGCCTGAGCAAGAAGGATCGGAGAAGGTTTTGGGCTTATTTCTAAATTCTTTACCATTTAGAGTTAAAATTGATGAGCTAGGTTGGAAAGATTTTATCTTAGCGGTATTTAATAAAAAACAAGAAGTCTATAAACACAGACGTTATCCTTTAGCTGAAATTAATAAACTAGCAAATAATGATAGTTTATTTGAAGTGCTTTTTAACTATACGCATTTTCATGTTTATGAAGATACTAAGGCTTCTCAAAATGTAAAAATTGTTGGAGCAGATGCTTTTGAAGAGACAAGTTTTCCATTAGTTTTTCAGTGTGGTCAATCAATGGGAGAACTTAATCTAGGCCTAACTTATGATGATAGTTTGTTTTCAGCTGAGCAAATTAAGATGATTGCAGAGGCTTATAATAGAATTTTATTAAGCATAATAGATGATTTAGATTTTAAACAAACTCACCAGGCTTTATTGGGTGAGAAGCGCAAACAAATATTAATAGATTGGAATGACACAGCCGCCACTTATCCAAAAGATAAAACTATATATCAATTATTTGAAGAGCAAGCTAAGAAAAACCCAAATAATATAGCTGTAATATTTGAAGATCAAAAATTAAGTTATAGCGATCTTAATAAAAAATCAAATCAGCTAGCTCACTTAATTAGAGCTAAATACAAAAAACAAAATAAAAAAGATTTAAAACCCGATAGCTTAATAGGCTTATGTGTTGAAAGATCACTAGATATGATAATTGGCATCTTAGGGATATTAAAAGCAGGAGGCGCTTATGTGCCACTTGATCCAGATTATCCTCAAGATCGCTTAGAGTATATGATTGAAGACTCGCATGAAGGCTTAATTATTACGCAAAAGGATGTAGTGGCCAAAGATGGTTTTTTAGACAGGTTGCATCATGATGAGTTATTGGTGATAGATAGTGATGAGGTTAAGGAAGAGCTTTCAAAACAAAGTGAT
>CAJQSL010000081.1 GCA_905612315.1 uncultured Francisellaceae bacterium | reverse complement strand
TCCCGATAATAAAATAGGATATTTACAGTTGCCATATGTGTTTCGTTCTAGTTCAGTAGAAAACTGTATTAATAAGGCGAACCGGCTGCAAAAAGAAGCTTTTGAAAAAGGGGATATAGTAGATTATTCAGTTTTTATAGATGTGCCAACTAATGCGCCAGTTTATTTGCAAGCTCATGATGTCGAGCCACAAACTTGTTGTGCTAATAGAATAGCCCCATTTTTTGTTACTACGCAGCAGTGTGTTCCTGCAAGAGAGCCTCCTTTATTTGCTTAATGCCTCTGTATATTAATTAATTAATTAATTAAGTATAATTATCTTTAAGTATGATCTAAAATAAGGTTATTCAGGTAATAATCAATATTAGGAGTAATTATGTGTTTTTCTGCATCAGCAAGTTTTACCGCAGGAGCTTTTTTGATTCCTATTGGTTTATATTGTGTTTATGCTGCAAGGGATTTAAAACGATACCATTATCTTATGCTTGCCTTAGTGCCATTTTTCTTCGGGGTTCAGCAATTAATTGAGGGCGGAGTATGGCTCTCGTTAGGTGGAGGGCATGCCTTAGCGCTTAAAAGTCTTTCTATTGCATTTGTTTTCTTCTCGCATTTTTTCTGGCCATTTTGGATACCTCTTAGTGCTTATTTTGTAGCTAAAAACAGAAGGTGTCCTAGGGCTTGGATAAAAATGTTTTTTGCAATTATTGGTATAGTGGCAGGCTTTATTGGATTTATATCCTTCTTATATAACGGAAATGAAATTCAAATCAATATGCGTGCTAATTCTCTTGATTATAGTATTCATACAGTATGGCATGCTTTAATTGGAACTTCTGCGCCAAAATATGTATATATTGCAATTATTATTTTGCCATTATTTATTAGCCGAGATTGGGCAATTAAAGTATTTGGGGCGCTAATCCTTATCTCAGTAATTATTACATATTTATTTTATAGTTATGCTTTTAATTCAGTTTGGTGCTTTTTCTCTGCAGTTATTTCAATGTATGTCGTATACCTTATTAGACGGAAAAAAGATCATGGGCTTAATTATGAGATAGAAAATCTTTAGAGCAATGCTTAGCAAATAATATTGGTAAATAGTTAATTTAAGTTTAATAATAAGACCTTTATAATAATGCTTAAATAAAAACAAAAGCAATAGGCTAAGCGATGCATGAGCACATAAGGGTTTGGTTTGAGAATATTCTTAATTTTATAGAGAAAAAGGATGAGGCTAAAGCGTTAGAGTATCTAGAGAGAAATCTTTCTTTTATGCTTGATGAGTCCCAGAGGATGGATGGATTTTCTTTGCATATGGATCGTGTGTTAGAAGAGGAATTAGTCTGCAAAGTAGTTAAAGCAAACAAAATGCCGGAATCCAACATACATACACAGAAAGATTTATTGTTATCTTTTAGAGAGCTTAGAAAAACTGGGAATAGCTTATTACATTCTGCAGCTCAACATGGGATGACTGGTTTATGTGATTTTTTAATTAAGAAAGGCATACATATAAATACTATAAATTCAAATCAAGAAACCCCATTAATGCTCGCGATGCATTATGCAGCTGCCTCGGGGGATCAAACCTGTGCAGGCTTTTTATTAGAGCAAGGTGCCAATCCAAATAATGTTTCTATTAATGGTTGGTGTGCTTTATCTATCGCATTTTATAATAGCGAAGCCAGTAATATTTTATTATTGATGAGTTTATTATTAGAAAATAATGCGCGAGATGGAGTTGTAGCTGATCCTAGTATTGAGCCAAATGCTATTACTGGTAAATTACAACCCATAGTTTTTGCGATAATTAAAAACAAAAAATTAGCTGATGAGCATGAGTTAATGCTAAAAGCTATAGAGGGTTTTTTATATTATGGCGGTAGAGGCGTTATTCAGTCAGGCGATGAGATAAAGATGATGCGCGTTTTTGCATCTACAGGCAATATTCAAGGATTGGGTTTATTAGCTGAATATGAATACGATATTCATAAAATGATCGATGATGACAGGCGCACCGCATTACATATTGGGGCCTACTTTGGTAAGTTGGATTTTGTAAGGTGGCTGTTGGATATTGGTTTTGATTGCGCGCTATCAGATAGAGGAGGTCAAACTCCTGCTAGATTGGCTTTCTCCAGAAACAGAATAGAATGTGGGCGGCTTCTTATGGCATATGCTTTTTTAGACAAACAGATGTTAAGAACATATCAAAAGCAATTAAATGGGAAAGGAGAAGCTAAATCATCATTTTTGGCAGCTAAATCTCAAAAATCACCTTTGCCATGTCTGCCCTACGGCAAATTACTTCAAGTCATATTATTTAGGGACTTGGCGGGTT
>CAJQSL010000080.1 GCA_905612315.1 uncultured Francisellaceae bacterium | reverse complement strand
CTTGTATTTGCTTTAATGCCACTTTGTATTTTGTGTTAAGCTCTCTAAAACTATGAGCGCCCGTTAAAATCAGGTTATTATCTAAATTAATATTATTATTTTTTAGATTTCTTAAAAAACTTCTAAAAATTTTCTCTATACCATCTAACTCTTTGCTATTAAAACCTGCTTTTTCATCTAATTTCTCTAGTTTCTCTAGTTTCTCTAGTTTAGATTTTAATTTAAATGGAAATTTAATAACATCTATGCTCTCAAACATCGCATTATCAGGAGGTTTCTTTAAAACTTCGCAATAAAAACTGCTTGAACCTAAATCTACTAATGCAATAATTTTGCTTTTCATAACAACCCCTATCCCCACGCCCTTACATTTAAATTAATGTATATATATATATTTATATTTTAAATAAAACATTTAATTCTAGCAAATAATTGTATATAATATGATAGTAAATAAAAGGGAATTGTTATATGAGAATACTATTAGTTGAAGACGATGAGTTACTAGGTAATGGAATTAGCCTAGGCCTAAAGCAAGATAATTACGTCGTTGAATGGGTAAAAAATGGACTTATAGCTGACTCAATGATAAAAATGGAAATTTTTGATGCCATTATTCTTGATTTAGGGTTGCCAAAAAAAGATGGACTTAGTGTACTTAAGTCTGCTCGAGCTAACGGAATCAAAACTCCTATTTTAATTCTAACTGCTAAAAACACCTCAGATGATCTTATAAAATCTATGAACTCGGGAGCTGATGACTTTCTATCCAAACCATTTGAATTTAATGTCCTAACTGCAAGGTTAAACGCATTAATTAGAAGATCACAAGGTCAAGCATCAACTACTGTAACGCTAGGACCAATAGAAATAGACACAGCATCTCATATTGCAACAAAAGATGGAAAGTTATTAAAGCTTTCAAGAAGAGAGTTCACTATATTAAAAATAGTTTTAAGCAATGTTGGTAAAGTTATAACAAGAAATACACTAATTAACTCTTTATATAGCCTTGATGACGAGATTGACAGTAACACTCTTGAGGTTCATATACACAACCTTAGAAAAAAAATAGATACTGACATAATAAAAACTGTAAGAGGTATCGGATACTTAATTCAAGACCCCTCAAAAACAACAGTCTAAATTAGAGAACATTAAAAGTGAATACTCGCTGGTCTCGCCGCCTGAAGGTTTATTTAGGAAGACATCTGTTTTCAATCCGAAGATTTTTAATTATTGGATTGTTAAGCATCCTAACTATAGCTATTGGGATAATTGCATCCTTAAACTACTGGCAAATTGTTAAACAAAATCAACGTATTTTTCAAATGCAATTAATAACATCGAGCCAAATACTAGACTCTTTAATAAATATACAAATATATGAGAAAAAATCTATTGAGCTATCATCTTTGCTTAACAAATCAGCCAAAGAGACAATAGCAAAGTTTATAGAGCAAAAAGAATCTCAACCACAAAATCTATTTTTAAAATATAAAGATCAAATGATTTTCCAAGTTTGGGACACGCACTCTAACAAAATGCTCATGAAGTCATCTACATCACCCGAAAAAGAAATTAGGGTTAACGATGATGGATTTAAAATGATAAAAATCAAGAACAATACTTGGTATGCCTATTCTCATACGAATGTAAAAAAACAAATAAAAATAATTTTCGCAATTAATGAAACTTTTCATCATAAGATAAACGCCGATATATTCTTCCATGATTTAACTATATTATTTATAGTTTATCTAATAATAGGTGGTGGTGTTATATTAATAGTCCAACATGGTATTTCGCCACTTCTACGTGTTACTGAAGAAGTATCAACTCGAGATGCCAATAATCTATCCTCATTAAATATAAGAGGAATACCTATTGAAATACGCCCACTAGTTAGAGAATTAAATGGCCTATTTGCCAGAGTAAGAGGCTCTATGGATAGAGAAAAAGGATTTATCGGGGATGCGGCACATGAGCTAAAGACTCCATTAGCGGCCCTTAAAACTCAAGTTCAAGTTGCAATTAGAGAACGTAACGATCTTCAGCGAACTGAAATTCTAAAAAACATCATCATTGGTACCAACAGATGTACCCACGTAATTGAACAGCTTTTAATCTTAAGCCATATCGAACCTAAAACCGTTTTAAGTACACAAGATGGTGATGTGTTCGCTTTATTTAAAGTAGCTTATGATCTAATGGCTGAAATTGCCTATAGCGCAATAGAAAAAGATATCGATCTTGGTTTAAGTTGCGGCAAAATGGATGAAAAAACGCAGCTACCTATAGATAAGTTTGAGCTAAAAGGTAATTCAATCATGGTTAGCATATTGCTAAGAAACTTAATTGATAATGCTATAAGATATACTCCTAAAGGCGGCAAGGTTAACGTTGTAATATCTAGATTAGAAAACAAAGTTATTTTAGATGTTATTGATACTGGCCCCGGCATACCAGAAGATTTGCGTGAAAGAATATTTGATAGGTTCTATCGGAAAATAGGTAACAAAGAGTCTGGAACAGGCTTAGGCTTATCTATTGTCAGGCAAATACTTCGCCTGCATGAAGCTGACATTAAAATATTAGTTCCTGAAAATAAAATTGGAACTCAGATGCAAGTTTCTTTTAATGGGTATTTTAATAATGGAATGTCTCCAAACAGATGAAACCTAAAATAATACATATTTATTTTGCAAATAATCTGGTAAAATCCTGACAATTACAACACATTAAACAGGCCATCATAATGTCATCATATAGCCTCAAATTTATTTGTGGAAAATTATCTATCATTGACCATAAAGAATCAAATAAAGAATTACTCGAAATTTTAAAAGTAATATCAGGAAAAACACTAAAAACAAAAGAAAAAAAAACCACAACTTTTCTTTTTGAAAAAGATGAAGTAGGGTTAATAAAAAAAATTTACTTTTCGATATCCGGGTTTGGTAATAAAGATAAAAGCAATCAAGTAAATAAAAAAACAGCCAATATAAAAAGTTGCTTACATGAATTAAGGTCAAAATCACCCGACATACAATCTTTATTAGCAGAAGATTTTGATATTCATTTTGTCCCTTATTATGAACAACCAACAAAAAAACAAGAGCCCAAACATAAAGAACTACTTTCAGAGTATAAGATCTACTCTATAAGAAAAGACCTTTTTAAACGGTTTTTATCTACACTAACTAGTGCAGCAAGATCAGATAAAGAATTTAACCCTGAGGTTGCAGAAAAGTTTTATTTAAATGAAGATCATATAAGCGCAGTAAAAGAAATTAAGGAGCTTTTGCATAAACTAAATGAAACCGGCGTATATAAAGAATATAAGTTAAGACATGACATGCATGCGAGTAATGCCAGCCCAGAAGAAAGAAACAATGTTCACCCGAGTATTAATAAGCCATTAAACCCACTGGAATTTCTTATAAAAATATGTTGGCAATGCTATATAGATGATGCCCAGAGTAAACTAGCATTAGATAAACTAAAAAGTAGTGGTTTTGGTGAATGTGTATTTTATGATTTAAGCAAAAAAGGATCACCACTAACATTAGATCAGTTAACAGGTAAAGATGATATCATTAAACTTTTTGGTGGTGAACAAAAAGAAAAAGACGCCCAAACATTAAGACCAGTTCAGTTAACATGTAAAGCTGATATCAATAAATTTTTTGGTGATAGCCCTGATGAAAAAAAATCAGCTTACAGGGCTTTCAGTAAATTATGGCTACACATGTGCACGTTTGAAATAAAACAATTAACAGATATGATGCAACATTGCGCTGAAACAAATTTAATTAAATGGCTTAATGAGCAAGAATCCCAAGAAAATAACATATTTAAACAACCATTCTCTTATGAAATTGTTTCATTTAATGATGGCCATATAATGCCGCTTTGTGATATGTGTCATTTGTGCTCGATCGATAACCTTCAAAAAATTTACCAGCGACAAACTGGAATGGGAGAGCATGTTACTATTGTGGGGCGCTTGCCAGTAAGTAATTGCCCAGCCAGTCCGCACAGTTAAGGTTTATCTAATCTACGCCGTAAAACCCCGTCCTTAGGGCCATAGTCGTCACCTTAAGAAATGACCTTTTCGTGTAACACATTGATAAATAATCAAAAAAACCACT
>CAJQSL010000079.1 GCA_905612315.1 uncultured Francisellaceae bacterium | reverse complement strand
CGCATAATACATATCTAGTTTTGCCAATAACTTTTCTGACTATATCAGGCGGGGCGGGCCAATTTATACCAAATACTATATCAATTTGTTCGCGCTCAATATCGGGCATTCTTTCTTCAGCTAATAGTTCAATGTTTACTTGTGGATATTTATGCATATATTTTTCTAACTTTTTAATTAAATAATTACTAGCAAAATATGGGTTACAGCTAATTTTTAAAGTTCCTGTTGGAGATTCTTGAAATTTAGAAATTAAATTACGCGCGGTATCAAGTTCATTTTTTAATCTATAGCACTGAGTTAGTAATAACTTTCCTTCTTCAGTTAGAGAAATATTGCGAGTATTACGGATAAATAATGGTATTTTTAAAGACTCTTCCAGTAATTTTATAGAATTACTTACCGCAGCTTTTGATATATTTAATTTTTTGGCAGCGGCAGTAAAACCTTTATTCTCAGCAACACACAAAAAAGTTTCAAAATTTTGTAAGTTAGGGTTTGGCATATCATGGGCCTTAATATAAATTTTTATTAAATATTAGCAAAATTATATTGTTAACTTTTAGTTTACTATTGTTAATTATATCATATATTGTATATTTAAATATAACAGTGTATAATTGTCATTTCATAAGGTAATAAGAAAGGTGATAATATGCATATTAAAGGATTAAAAATCGCAATTTTACTTAGCTATATTTGTATAGCTTCTATTTCCGCCGCCATTATAACTCCGGCATTGCCGCAAATAGAGCATAGTTTTGCATTATCTCATGGTGCTTTAGAGTGGGTTATTTCAATATTTTTATTAGGATATGTAATTGGCCAGTTAATTTATGGCCCATTAGCAAATAGATTCGGGCGCCTTAAGTCTTTAAGAATAGGTTTGATAATTAATATTTTAGGCATTTTGATATGTATTAGTGCCGTAAGTATGCATAACTATTCTTTCTTATTATTAGGTAGATTAATTACAGCATTAGGCGCTGCCAGTGGCTTATCTATTACTTTTATTTTAATTAATGAGCTATTGCCTAAAAATAAAATTAAGCAGGTTATGTCTTTTTCTATAGTTTCTCTTACTATTGGCATTGGTTTGGCGGTAATTATCGGTGGTGTTGTTACACAGTATTTTCAGTGGCAAGATTGCTTTTGGGTATTATTATTTCATGGAATATTAATGTTCATATTAACTTATCTTTACCAAGAAACTTTAAAGCAACCTAAAGCATTAAATATAACGACTATATTCTCTGGATATTTACAAGCTTTAAAAAGCACAAAGTTAATAAGTTATTCCTTAATTATTGGGACAGTTTCGGTTTTTTCTTACTGTTATTCTGCAGCAGCGCCAATTTATGCGCAAAATAAATTGCACCTTTTGGCAAGTCAGTATGGCTATTGGAATATTTTAAATATGGCAGGAATGCTTGGAAGTGGTTTTTTAAGCGCTTATTTAATGAAAAAATATGATGCTAAAAAAGTTTTACTTATTGGCTTTAGTTTTATGGGCTTAACTCTTATATCTTTAATATTACTAACTTGTGCAAGTGTTTATGCAAATATAAATAATGCGATATGGTTTTTCACAACTACTGCGGGGCTATATTTGTTTAGCGGATTATTATTTCCAAGTGCGTCTTATTTTGCATCTAATGCAATAGAAGATAAAGCCAGCTCATCAAGCATGATGTCTTTTATTAATATGTTCTCAGCGATGTTAAGTGTTGTTATTTTAGGGTATTTACCTTTGAGCTCTATTTTATCTTTGGTGGGAATAGTGACGGTGTTTTATTTATTTGGGTTCGGGTTGTTATTAGCTAGAAAGTAAATTTTTATTGTGAATTTTTTTAGATGATGGCGTGATTGCCCTGCACCCTAAATCAGTTAAGCATAGACAATGATGTTTTTTTTAAGTTAACTACAAGATGCTATATAGCCAGAAAGTAATCCCAGACAAAAAGATTTGATGGTTCGCCTTATAGTCAACTTGTTAACTAATTTATCTATTAAACTATTAAACTATTAAACTAATACTTTAGAGTGAGTAGAAAAGTAAATTATGAGAACTAAAAACCCTATGCCAAAAAACAACAATCTTCATCAAAAAACTATAGATTGGGCCTTAAAAAGCCTTGAAGCTTTAGGTTATAAACTAAAAAGTAAGCTACCAGAAAATATACTAAACACACCTTGGTCTTATATTATTCGTTTTGAGACATCAGATGGCTTGATTTATTTAAAACAAACGCCAGAGCTAATATCTCTAGAGGCTGAAATCATAAATATATTAGCTGATAAATTTAATATTCGTGTTCCAGAAATCATTGCACATAATGCGCAGTTGAATTGTTTCTTAATGAAAGATGCAGGCAGATCATTACGAGAAATTTTGAAACAAAAATTTGATATAAATTTATTTTGTAAGGCTATAAATAATTTCACATCGATGCAATTAGCAACTGCAGATAATGTAAATGATTTTATAGATATTGGCGTACCGGATTGGAGATTAGATAAACTACCTGATTTATACATGCAATTACTTGCGCAAAAAGATATGTTAATAGCAGATGGATTATTAGAGTCAGAACTTATAGAACTAAAAAAACTATTACCAAAAGTTTCTAGCTTATGTCAAAAATTAGCCGATTATAAAATCAAACAAAGCATTGTCCAACCTGATTTTAATGACAATAACACACTTATAGCAGATCAATCTGAAGATATTACTATCATTGATTTAGGTGAAATAGCGATTTCACATCCGTTTTTCTCATTGATAAATTGTTTATACCAAGCTAAAAAACATCATGCTGTTACAAATAAAGATGATGATTATATTAAGCTTGAGGATGCTTGTTTAAATAATTATATGATTTTTGGATCTAAAAAATATTTATTAGAAGCTTTAGATATAGCGCAAGTATTAAGGTTTATTTATTGGGCTTTGGGCCAATATCGCTTAATGGCCGCTTGTGATAAATCAAAATTTGTATCATCTTTTCAAAGGCATGGCAGAGTCTCCCCTGTATTGAAAGAATTTTTACAAAAGATACAGGTGGACATATAGATTTAAAAGCAAAGAACTCAAGATAGGTCAAACTGTTGCAAAATTCACAATAGTTCAAAAAAAAGGTTTTAAAAAAGTTCGCAGAAAAATAGATTATTACAACTTAGATGCGATTATCTCTGTTGACCTAAGTTCGATATAACAAAACCGCGTTTAGTCGTTGCGAGAAAGCTTTAGCTTTCGCGGCAATCTCCTCCATAATGCAATATGTGTAATATTATAATCACCAGCAGAGGTTCAGGGGATTGCCGCGCAGCAAAGCTGCTCGCAACGACTACTTTTGGGTTGGGTTATATCGAACTTACGTCTGTTGGTTATCGAGTTATTACAAAAAACATGAACTAAAACATGAAGATAGATTCCTATAAACGAACTATTTTACACACTCAAACCCCCGACCAAAATCGAGCCTCCTGGATTATAGTCTTGACTATTCTCGAGTATGGTCTATAATAGTACAATATAACACATAAGATAAAAGGTTAATCTCATGAAGAGAATATACAAAATAATTATGGACGAACACCTTCAGCACGATAGGCAAATGGTTTTTCTTGCAGGACCACGTCAAGTAGGTAAAACAACCATTAGTAAAACAGCATCGAACTTAACTAAGCAATTTGTTTATTTGAATTGGGATTATGAGCAAGATAATTTTTTAATTCTTAAAGGCGCACAAGCAATTGTTGATGAATATTCTTTGCACACACCAATGCCACAAAAAGCCATACTGGCTCTTGATGAAATTCATAAATTTAAAGGTTGGAGAAATTACTTAAAAGGGTTTTATGATAAACATGAAGGTCTTATTCGTTTTATTATCACCGGAAGCTCCAGAATGGATATCTATCGTCACTCTGGAGATAGTTTAATGGGGCGCTATTTCCCTTATCGCATCCATCCTCTGTCTGTTGCAGAGTTATTAGACTGCAAGCTTTGTGATACTGAAATACGAAATCCCAAAAATCTTGAAAAAGATTTATTTCAGGGACTGCTATATTTTGGTGGATTCCCCGAGCCTTTTCTTAAACAACAAAAGGCTTTTTACAATCGATGGCAAAAACTACGTTCGATGCAATTATTTGAAATGGATATACGTGAAGTAACAAAAATTCATGAAATTAAACAAATGAAGTTTTTAGCGATGCTAATTAAACAACAAGCTTCTGAGCTCATTACTTATGCTAATTATGCAAAGCAGGTCCGAGTATCAGCAGATACAATACAAGCATGGATAGAAGCACTTGAGAGTTTCTATTATTGTTTCAGAATTGCGCCCTGGTCAACTAATATTGTTCGATCACTGGCCAAACAGCCCAAGGTGTATCTCTGGGATTGGGCATCTATTGATGATAAAGGAGCGCGCAATGAAAACCTGGTAGCATCTCATTTATTAAAAGCTATTAATTTTTGGGAAGATCGAGGAATGGGTGAATATGGTTTATATTTTATTCGTGATAAAGAAAAACGTGAGGTTGATTTTATTGTGACTAAAAGCAATATTCCCTGGTTTTTGGTAGAGGTTAAATCTAGTTCAAATCATTCAATTAGCAAAGACCTACATTATTTTCAACAATTAACCAAAGCCAAGCATGCTTTTCAAGTAGTGATGGATTTGCCATATCAACAAATTGATTGCTTTACGTTTACTACACCAGTCATTGTGCCGGCGTTAACTTTTTTATCACAATTGGTTTAATGTTTATATAAATAAAAATATGTACAATTCA
>CAJQSL010000078.1 GCA_905612315.1 uncultured Francisellaceae bacterium | reverse complement strand
AACGACAGTTTTGGGGTTTTTTATTCTTAAGTTTGCTCGCAAGGTTTGATTTTGAAGTGTGCTTTTAGGATTTTCTTAATGAATTTTAGTCTAATTCAAAGGATTAGGATTAGCCTGCGGGCCACTAGTTTGTTCCTCATAGCCTGCGCTTTGATGCATGCGAGCAACTTCAACATTGCCTTTTTCTATGCTAGATTTGGCTTTATCGGCCGGATAAGTGTTTTTATCTTTAGCTAGATCTCGAGCTCCTATTGCCGTTATGCAAGCAAGAGCTTCTTGGTTTTTTCTTTCGATTTCATCTGGACCAAGTGGGCATTCAACCCCGCCAAAGGCAAGTTTTCGCCAATCAACTTTTTGACCTTCGCCAGAACCGCCTTCGCCCTCATCTTCTCCCTCGCCTTCACCGTCTTCTTTTTTCTTCTTGTTTTGAGGAGATATATTGTTTGGTAAATCGAGAAGTTTTTCAGGGTCAAACGCATCACTAGATAATAAATCATCTAATAATTGCTTATCTGATTTGTTATTTTCTGAGCTCTTCTTCCTGTGTTGTTCAGACATAATTTTAATATCACTTAATTTATATAAATTTAGTTTACGTTCTATCCATGTGAATAATGTCTATTGTACCATATTTTATGATGATTTTCAATTAAGATATTTTTTATAAAAATTATTATAATGCAAAAAAGTCGCGACTATTGTCCATTTCACTGCAAAAAAGTCGCAAGTTCAAGAATAATAAAGCAAAAAAAAGCCTCTCTCTAGTATCAGAGGGAGGCTTTTTTATTTATTATTTAAATAATTTTTAAAAATTATTTAGACTTTGAGTCTCCATCATCACCGCTAACACTGTAGCACATTTGGATGATGCAGCCGATTAAGCTGATTACCATGCATATTAGTAACCACCAAGAGTGCAAATAAATTCCAATTAATCCTGCAATAATCACACTGATAATTGCTAAAATTGGCAAGCTTGCATGTTTTGAGGTAAACATTGACCCTGAGAAGATTAAAGCCAGTAGGGTGAATAGTCCAACCCACCAGGCTCCAGGGTGACCATGAACACCGCTGTGCATTGAGAAAATATCATATAGGGCAATAATAAACCCAATAATTGCGAAAATTAGTGCAAGACCTGCACCGATTTGATTTTGATCATTCATAAAAACTCTCCTCTGTAGATAATTATTTGCTTACTTATTTACTATAAAAAGACTTATGTCTTATTTAAAAAATAGACGAGTATTTTTATGATGTCAAATTTTTATATTTTTTTTTAATGTTTAACTAGTTAGATGAGATGTATTTTTCGCGACGAATTTGTGTGGTCTCAAATCCTTTGCTAGTTATTAGACTGAAGGAATCATCGATCATTGCAGGATTTCCGCATAAATAAATGATGTCATTTTTGGGGTTAAGGCTTAATCTATCGAATGCAGTTTGCGCATAGCCGTGATGTTCATGTGTTTTGAGTTCGGATGATTTATCCATCCGAGATAATTGGGCGTGGACCCTAAATCTAGGTTGGGATTTAGCTAGTTCTAAAAAATCATTGATATAGAATAAATCTTCTCGTTTTCTGTTGCCATAAATAAGATCGACTTCAAAGTTAGGATCTTGCTCTAGTCTTTTTGCTAAGTCTGGTAACATAGACCTATATGGCGCTATGCCTGTTCCAGTGCCAACTAGGATATATCTTTTGTAATCTGGATCATCCTTTATGATTAATTTACCAGCAGGTCCCATAGCGTTAATAACAGTGTTGGGATTGATATTAAATAAAGCCTCGCTAGCAATGCCGCCTTTTATATATGATATAGCAAACTCAATGCCGTTTTCTTGATTTGGTATAGTTGAGATGCTGTAACTGCGGCGTTTTACCTTATCTGGATGGTCAAATAGTAAAGTTATAAATTGCCCGGGGATAAAATCAAATGGAGTTTTCTCAGGTTCAGTAGAGCTTTCATATTTTGGATAAAAGTGCATATGTATGACTTCGGGTGCGACTTCTGTTGCCTTGTTAAAGTGAAGTTGCATTTTTCTTATGGCCATTTTTAGATAATCCTAAAATTTATTTGAATATTTTAAGTTATTATAATATGAATTTTATGTGTAAATCGAGAGTCTATAGATAAAATAACTCAAAATACCGATCGCTGTCGTTGTGAGCATACTTACGAGGCAATCTAGTGCTAAACTTTTTTTAATTTGGAAGGTACTCCCGATCTCTGTCGTTGCAAGCCTGCGGCGAAGCAATCTCGTGCGCAGCACGTATCTATTTTGTAAAATCGACAAATTATAATAAGTTGTCTATAAATACTTTTTTTCTAGCTCAGCTAAATGATCTAGTATCCATTTAGTAGCTTGCTCATGTACTTCATTTACGCTTTTATCATCAGTTGATATTTTCTTGCCAATAATGATATTAACGGTGCCAGGATAGGCAATATGTGTTTTTGCAGGCCAGCAAAAACCTGAGTCAACTACTATTGGGATTACAGGGATGCCTGCAGTTTTTGCGAGCAGCGCTCCGCCTTTATTAAAAGTATTGCGTTCAAATGGTGCAGTTCTTGTGCCTTCTGGGAATATTAAAATAGATAGGCCTTGTTTTATTCTTTTTTTCCCGTCTCTTAGAACTTGTTTCATAGCTTTTAGTTTTTGAGATCTATCGATTCCAATGTGTTGAGTTAGTTTTAAAGACCATCCAAAAAAGGGGATATAAAATAGTTCTTTTTTCAAAATATAGCAAAGAGGGGTTAGTATTCCTGGTAAAGTTACAGTCTCCCAGTCGGATTGATGATTGCAAATGTAAACAACAGATGTCTTATCTTTTACGTTTAGGTCTTTAGTGTTTTCAAGCCCAACAATATTATATTTTACGCCGCAGATATATCTCGCTAAGAATCTAGATAGATAACACCATGATCTATATAATATTGACCTTATCCTCCAAGGAAAAGGCAGCATAATAGTTATAACAGGGAACCATATTATAGCTAGAAAGTATAGAGCGGCCCTAAAAAGAATCGTTCTTATGGCGCAAAAAAAGCTTTTAATCTTTGTTGTGGATTTAAATGGCGGGAGGGTTCTGCTTGTTTTTTTTTGCATAATTTTTTATATAGTTTATAACTTTTGCTTTTATATTAGTAAAAGATTATAGCATGTATTATAAGCAGTGTAATGTATTGGTTGTTTTAAAATTTATGTTTATTTTTATAGCTATATGTGATATAATTATACTTATAAATTTTAATATTTAATTGATACCATAAAATTATTTGAACTTAAATTGAGATTATATAATGAGCCTTTTTTCGAATATATCAAATTTAATGCCACAAAAACCTAGTATAGCTTTAAAAGAAGAGCGTCTTTCGCCTATTATGCGTTTAATTAAAAAGCATAAGTTTTTTAAAGTTGTGCCTTCTGAGAGTGGCTATTTCGTTTATATCGGGAAATATTGTTTTGCTATAAATGAGCAGCCTACCAGCTTACAGGTATCTTTAATTAAGCTTTCTAAAAATTTAAAGGATACAAAAGATTTAAAATCTTTGCGTCAAGGTGGTTTAGACGTTCTTATTGAATTTTCATCGATTTTATTTTCAAGTCATAAAAAACTGCCAATTCAGTTGTGCTCGGCAAATACTCAAGATGAAGCTTATTTATGGCAAAGTTTAAAGCAAAAATCTTATGCAATTGAGCCGGTTGATGTTAGTCAAAAAGAAAGATTTAAGCATTGGGATAAACTTAGCTCTAGAGCATCAATCTACTCTAAAGCTTTGGATTTTAAATTTGATGATGCGCAAGATGATGCGGTTGCAAGTTTAAGAATAGAGGGTGAGCAGGTTACGCAACTGCTTCATTTCTCACTCGTTTATTCTGATTGGAGTGCAAGTTATGACTCTGAGCTAAATCAATGGCTTATCGAGGTTAATGGTAAAGAAATAGTTTGTTTGCAAGAAGGTGACTGGCAAAAGCTTTTATTAAATGTTTCAGGCGCTCTTGAGTTTGGTGCAGCGCAGTTAATGGCTAAATTAGCCATGGTTATGTATGATGGGCTAGATGCTAAATGGGCTTTAAATGCGGGTAGCTCAGCTGAGCAGGCAAGTTTATATTTTGCAGCTATTCAAGAAGGAGCATCCATAGAGGCTGTTGTGCATGCGAGAATGGAAGCTTTTATTAAAGAGCAACCAGTTTTACAGCAAAAGCAGCTGGAGTTATTTGGTGAGCAAGGCAGTGTCGCGGTGATGAATGAGGCGTTTGATAAGATTTTATTTGGTTATGATAAAGGAGAAAGGTCTTATAAAAAGCAAGCTTTAAAGCGCAAAGTTGATACAGTTGCTTGGAATAAAAATAATAAAACTGAGAATACGGTATCTGATGACGCTAGTTTTGATAGCTTAAAGTAAGATTAAAAGTGTTATAATTAAAGTATATTTTATATTTTTAAGCAGAGCATAATGGTTCAAGTTGCATCCGAGATATTAAGAGATAAAGCTGGCGATATTGATCTTGTAAGTTGGCTGGATTATTTGCACAAAATTTACCCAGAGCAAAAGGTTTTGCTTGTTAAAGATGCTTTAGAGTTTTTAAAATCTAAAGTTTCAAATAATTCTATTGAGCCTGAGCCTGAGCCTGAGCCTGGGTTTGTGCCTGGGCCTGGGTTTGTGTCTGGGCCTGGGTTTGTGTCTGAGTTTAAATCTGGAATTGAGAGCGCAGTTTTATTATCTGAGTTGAAAGCTGACCCATTTGCAATTATTGCAAGTTTGTTATTTAAATTTTATCAAGGCTCACCAAGTAATCTAAATAACAGTAAGTTTGATAAGAACACAGAGGTTCTTGGTATTTTAGAATCTATTTTAAAAATAGAGGCTTTATCTGGTGGCGAGAATGCTGGCAAAGAGCTTTTAGAGCAACAAACAAATATGATAAGAAAGATGCTTTTATCAATGGTTAGTGATGTGCGTATAGTATTAGTAAAACTAGCGCATCAAGTAATAATAATGCGAAATATTAAAAAGATTGAATCACCTACTGACCAACTTGCTATAGCTAATATAATTTTAAAAATCTATGCGCCTTTAGCTAATAGATTAGGCATAGGGCAGTTAAAGTGGGAATTAGAAGATAGGGCTTTTTCTATAATTGAGCCTGATAATTATCAAAATATAAAACAAATTTTAAATGAAAAAAGAATAGCTAGAGAAGAGCGTCTTGATTTAGCAAAAGATACTTTAGTGCGGGAGCTTAAAAAATTAGGTATAGAAGCCGTAATTCAAGGTCGAGTTAAACATATTTATAGTATCAGCAAAAAGATTAGTAAAAAGAGTTTAGATTTTTCAGGATTATATGATATTCAAGCCTTAAGAGTTTTAGTTGAAGATGTAAGCTTGTGTTACAGGGTTTTAAGCTTATTAAATGAGCTGTGGGACCCGATTATTTCTGAATTTTCTGATTATATAGCAACTCCTAAGCCCAATGGTTATCAGTCTATTCATGCAGTATTAGAGGTTAATCCTGATGAGTATATAGAAGTGCAAATTAGAACTTTCAAAATGCATGAAGACTCAGAAGTTGGAGTCGCAGCGCATTGGCAATATAAGGAAGGGGAGTCTTTAAGAGTTAGTGATCATCAAAGAATTAATTGGTTAAGAGGTTTATTGGATTGGCAAAGAGAAGTTTCTACTGAGTTGGGAGATCAGAGCTTATCTAAGCTTGATACTCATATCTATGTTTTTACACCCAGAGGAGATGTGTTTGAGTTGTCAGTTGGAGCCACAGTGCTTGATTTTGCTTATCATATTCATACAGATGTAGGGCATAGGTTTAGAGGGGCGAAGGTTAATCATAAAATGGTGCCAATAAATTATACGTTAAGAACTGGAGATAACGTTGAGATTTTAACTCACAAGAATCCTAGTCCATCACGGGACTGGTTAGATTCATCTTTAAAAATAGTTAATACTTCAAGAGCCAGAAGTAAAATCAGTAATTATTTTAGTAAGCATGATTATGATTCACATGTGCAAAACGGAAAGCAAAAATTTATAGAAGCATTAACTTTGGCAGGATTTAAGAAGATAGATTTTGATTCAGTATCAGATAAATTTAATGTTAAGACAGCTAATGATTTATATGCCGCTGTAGATCGAGGAGTTTTAAGATTAAATTCTGTATTAAATGAAATTAAAAGGCTAAAAGATGAGAGCTCTAAATCTAAAGATAAAGATGATAGTGATCTTGGAACTATAGATGATATTTTATCTCCTTTGCTTAAATCTAAGATAAGTAAGGAAGATAGAAAAGGCGCATCTTATCAAGGATTTATTATTGAAGATATAGATCAAGTCATGTCAAATACTGCTAAGTGCTGTTTACCTGTTTTGGGGGATGAGATTATAGGATATGTCACTCAAGGTCGGGGGATCAGTATTCATAGGAATAATTGCCCGCACGTTGCAAGGTTGGTTAATAGATATCCACAAAGAATAATGAAAGTAAAGTGGAGTGAAGGCTTTGAGCAAAACTTGCCATCACAGCTAAAGCTTTTTTTGCCACAGGTGCAATCTTCTGAGCAGCAGGATTTTCTAAAAAGTCTAACGGTTCTATTATTTAATGAAAAATGCACTATTACTAGGATGAATAGTTATTATGTTAGGCGCGAGCAGCTTTTTGTTGTAGAGCTTAGGGTGTTGGTATCTAGTATTGATTTGTTAGAGTCGATAATTAATAAGCTAAGCGCTATTAAGTCAGTTGCTGAGGTTGTGAGGGTTTGTGGTTGATTATTGGTTAGTTTTTAACTAGATAGGCAATCAGAAACCTGTTTTTGCAATAACTTTTGTTTGGCTAATAGTTGCTGTTTAGTTTGAGGGTTGTTTGAATTTGCAGAATTTTTAGAATCAGAATTTATACTCATTTGGCTTATAAAATCATCTTTATCCTGATTTAGGGTGCCACATACTTTTTGTGTGCTAGATTCAGGTTGTCCTTGTGAATTATTGCTGGGCTGCACCTGCTTTTGATCATAGCTTTCTTTGGCTGAGTTAATATAAAGAGCATATGGATTATCAGCAAAGCTAGTAGAAATTATGCCTAAAGATAAACCTAATGCCGCTGCGCAAGCAATTAGTATTGTGTTAAGTGTTATTAATCTCATTTTAATATCCAAATATATATATGTAAAAATCCTTAGTGCATTTTTTATTAAATTGCTCCTTTTGTCAATACCATATAAATGCTTAACGTTTACCTATGCTAAATTCTTATTAAAATATAATTAATTTGTTTTTTTTGTGGTTTTCAGTTCTAAGTGCTCAGATTTAAAAGAATTTGTTTCATCATCGGGTCAGCAGGCCCATTATACCTCAAGTATAATACCTTGAGTATAATACTTTGAGTATAATTTTCAAGGTATAACGATTGGGGGTGTTTTAACTTATCCAATTGATATTTAATTTTATTTGGATTTTCTAAGCCGCAATAGAAAACAAAAATTTAATAATATTGCAACAACTGCAGTTAGGGCTATCGATGACCCACTGAACATTTTAACCTCAGTTGGGAATTGTGCATAAGTTTTAGGATAAATAAAGTAACTTAGTCCAAATATAAATGCGATACACATAGCTAAACGTTGTTTTGCATTTTCCATTTGATTGAACAGTAGCTTTGTTGAGCTTATAAATAACTGAGCTCCTAGAAAACATAAAAGTCCTGCTGATACTCCCGGCGGGATAGCGACTAAAGATAGTGCAATTTTGGGACAAAACGCCATTATAAGTAAGATAATAGAAATTGGGTATGCGATATATCTACTTAGTATTTTTGTGCTTAGGCTCATTCCTATAACGCTAGATGAAGCATTTAGTCCCATGCCTCCTAGTAGGCCGGATAATATTGTTCCAATACTATCAGCCAAATTAGATTGGCGGACTTTTTTCATATCAACTTCTTTAAGGTTCTTATTTTCTTGATTAATTGCGGTTAGGCTACCTACTGCGCCGAAAATTTTAATACTATATATAGCAGCTACAATGGCGAATTCTATTATTAACTTGCTATTGAATGTATATGTTCCTGATATTTTAGGTAGAAAAAACCAATGAGCCTGGTGAATATCATTTAAGCGTGCTGGATCTAAGCCACCAAAAGCATATATAAGTAAATATCCTATTATTACAGATATTAATAAATAGAAAGTTTTGATCCAGCCTTTTCCCCAGACAAATAAGATTATCATTAATAAAATAGGAATTAGGTTTACTATGGAGTAACCGCTTATATTGTGAATAAATGGAGTACTTGAATTAACAAGTCTTGCATATAATGATAGCCCAATTTTAAATAAATCTATTCCAATTATGGCTAATACTACCGATGCTATTTCAATAGGGAAGAAGAGTTTTAGCTTTGTAAAAACAAAGGAGATTATTGCTTGAAGGATTCCTGCAAATAGAGTCATCCCATACATAAGAGGCAGCCCTCCCATTTTTATAGCAAGCAAAGATGGGGCTAAATAAGCAGGTGCGGCGCTAAGTGGTAGTAGTAGGCCACCACCAATAAAGTTTTTTATTTTTTTTGCTTGAATAAATGTTGCTATGGCTGATGCAATTAAGGTTACGCTAATAAAGCTAGCAGCAAGGTCGGCTTTTATTCCAACTATTTGAATAATTAAAATCGGAAAATTTAATTTTTATTGCAAATAGGCTTGAAGCTAAAATTTGAGCTAAGCCACCGATTATAGTGATTCCAAATACTAGGGGCAAGCCGCCGATTTTAGCTGCCATAATGCTTAGTGCAAAAAATGAGACAGAGATTTGTGAAGGAATAAAACGATGCGCACCGAAAAACCTCTTGCAAGACATCAGCAAAGTTGAAATTACGGCCGCAATTAGGCTCACGCTAACTAAGTTAATTTGTTCGCTAAACGGTATGCCTGCCATTTACCCTATTAAAATGGGGCAAATTAAAGTTAATGAGAACTTAATAAGGTATTGTAATCCTAGCGACCATATTACATGTTTTGCTGGGACCTGGTCTTTACTGTAAAGAGGTTGTTCTATTTTATCCAATTGATATTTATTTCTGTTTTATTTATCTAGAGTTAAATTATAGTTAATTCTTGATTTTTTTATAGATCTTATATTAATTACTGAAAACTACGTAAAAATTTCATAATTTTAATATTCCATGAGATATTTCTTTCGCACTCTACCAGGTTTCTTTTGCTATTTTATCTATAAGGCTAAAAAGAAGCCCAATCGCCGTCGTTGCGAGGAGGCTTTGTTTAATTTTGATTTATCTATAAGTATCTATATGGTATCATATTTTAGATACGTATCATATATTGAATACGTATCTAAAATATGATACCATATAGATACTTATAAATATATGATATATAAAGGTGCTACATGGACTGGGAGATATTAGGCTTTAAGTGTTATCCATTTTCAGTTAATCCAATTTCTATGAAAACGATAGACTTATTTACTGGGCATGATAAGGCTGTAGATATTTGCAAAAATATGTTAACTGATAATAACTTGAGAATAATAATAGAAGGGTCTAGAGGAGTTGGAACAACTTCTTTTGCCAATTATCTTAAATTTTCAGTTCAGAAAAAAAAATTATATTTAGCTCCAAGAGTAGAGGTTAGTGTGGAGGCTCATTGGAATTTAGAAAGTTTATTAATAGCCATTATTTCTAATATAGTAAGAGAAATGGAGTTAACCGATAAAAAAGTTGTTAAAAATAAGATATTTATTGAGGCAAAGGCACTTTCGTATCGTTTGTCTGAGGCTTATAATAATTTTGGAGTTACAGCCTTTTGTGTTGGAGGTAGTTATGGTAAATCTTCTTCTGTTAGTCAGCCAAGCTTTATACCCTCGACTACTTTAGGGCATCATTTGCAAGATTTGGGTAAGCTTGCGGTTAAATTAGGTTATAAAAATGGGATTTTAGTGCAGCTTAATAACCTAGATTTGAATATAGTACATTCAGAAGAGCATTTGCTATATTTATTTAATGCAGCAAGAGATTTTTTTCAGATAGAGAATATTTCTTGGTTATTGGTTGGAGATGTGGGGATTAGCTCGTTTGTTGCAAGTAAGGTAGATAGGCTGGATGATATTATTAGTGATAAAATATTTATTAAGCCATTAAGTAAGGTTGATTATCGTAAATTAATTAAAAAGCGTATTGATAGTTATAGTTTAAGTAAAAAGAGTGAGTTTCCATTAAATCAAGATGTGTTCGATTATTTATATGATATTACTGATGGTAGGTTGAGATATGTCTTTGGCTTGATTTATTCATTATTAAATAGATTGCAAATAGGAAGATTGGTTCAAAAAGTATCTCTTGATCTTGCAAGAGATACAATTATTGTACTATCAAAAGAAAGGTTAGAGCAGTTTTCTTTATCTAATTCCGAAAAAAAAATTATATGTTTTCTAGCAATAAATGTGGAATCTAATGTTATTTCTATGGCTAAAGGTCTAGATAAGAATAGAACATTTATTTCTAAATTAATTAATAACTTATTGGATAAAAAATGTGTATTAGTTCGAAAAGATGGGAAGCAAAGATTTTATAGCCTTTCGTTAGATGCAAAAATTGCTTTTTCAGATACGTTATAGCTCAGATGCAGCCAAAACATTCTGTTCTAAGTGCGAGGCATTAATGCTTCCTAAAACCAAACTTGTTACACCTCGAGTATCTAATACAAATTTAATTCCAGCTGAGCCTAGTAATAATACTTTTTTAACTGATATGCGCTTGTTAACCATAGTTTATTAACACCCTTTTAAACTTACCCACTCTAGTTTGTCAGGATAATATCAAATTTCAAGCAAAGGCGCATTAAGTTATTGAGTGGTGCTTCTAAAGTTAAATTTTAGCTGGTTATTGGTCGGAACTAGCAGATCTTTCATTAAAGGCTTTTTTATTAGCAGCTTTTTTAATTTCTGTACTAAAAAATTTGGTACTAATACTATTTTCAACAGTACTAGTACCACTTTTACCAGGACTCCAAACACTATGAAAGACTTTTTACCCCGGGATTAAGACTTAGGATGTTTTCGACTATTTAATTCTGCTTTTGCAGATACTCTTCTTAATAAACATTGAATTGTCGTTGCAGAATCTGTTTCCTTTTGCCGTGGTAGTGGTGGTGACCCCGCGCTAAGAGCGGCAGCAGCAGCAGCGGGAGCGGGAGCGTCAGCGGCACCGTCAGTAGCGGTTTTAATAACATCAGCAACGAAAGTAGCAGCAGCGGCAGCGACATCAGCGGCAGCGGTTTCTTCTTTAGCAGCTGCTAAAGGTGAAGCCGCTCTAAATCCACTGGCTATTCTATTAATTTGTCCTTTAGTAAGGATTAATGATTCTTCGGGCCCACCGATAACGAATGCTTCATCCATTTTTACTCTTTTTGCCTCTGTACAAAGCCTCTGTCGATATTCAAAAATATCATCGTTATCCTTACACCAATACTTGAGGGTTATCAAAAGATTGCCATGATCATTTGGTCTTGAGTGTATGTACATTTTTTCTGTACCATGATCTGTACCATGAGTTTTATCTTCATCATCATTAAATTCTAGAGGGCTGCCGTCTGCTTGACAGATAATGTATTTATTGTTCCAGCCATCCCATCCTTGTAACTCTGGGTTATGTTCCTTTGCTGGTATAAGTTTTACGTTTAAATATTTTTCAATGATTGCTTTCTTTTGTTGGTGAGACATGTTTATAACCCTTTTCATATATAATATTGTAATAATAGAAGTTCACATGCAGTATGGAATATAAATATTAAGGTTTTATTAAGATTATATTTATTTATTCAAATTACAGGCAGCCAAAACATTCTGTTCTAAGTGCGAGGCATTAATGCTTCCTAAAACCAAACTTGTAACTCCTTGAGTATTTAAAACAAATTTAATCCCAGATGAGACTGGATCAGGATGGTTTTCACATTCTTTATCTAGAAGAACGGCTGAACAGGTTCTGGTTCTTCAGTATTATTATTATTTACAGGGAGTAAATAAGATATCAACCATGGAGAAAGGCTACAAATTATGCAAAACATAAATAATAATGATGAGTTTCTTTGTGGTGTTTCTGATGTTGGCGGATTATTTTCAATTTCATGTGTAATTTTTTGTTGATAATCTCTCTAAGTTTTTTGAATTGTTGTAGCAGAAAGTCTCATGTCATCATCTGGTTTAGGGTCGGCGCCCGCACCGCTGGGTTGTGGTGTATTTAGAAATTGCAGGGCATATTGTGTCCTTTCAAGGTCATCATGTACAACACTAGAGCCTAAAAAACCAGCTATTAAAGCCTTTAAATTATTAGGAATCCGGTTTAAGGGTGATTGACTATCTTCTTTATTCGCTTGAGCCATGACCTGACAAACCATTCTTGTATTTGCTTTTTCATATTCAATAGCTCTTTCTAAACAACTATTAATCTTTTTAATTTCATGGCGAGTTAAAAGAATCAAGTCGCTATCTGAGCTAGGTAACATATGAGTTCTCTTATGAACTATTTTTTTAATAAACCCATTGTCATCATGCCACTTACGATCTACTTCACTTAGCATACATGAATGCACCAAGTCAAGTCTTATCAGATCATAATCTGTAATCCATTTTCTGGTAGCGTCATCAAATTTCTTGCGATAAGATGCCCGTAGGCATATACGACGTTCATCGCCACGCAAGACAGTATCAGTTTTGGGCATTGTTGATCTTAGCTCTTCGCTGCTAGCTGTTGTAAGATCCAGTTGTCCCTCTCGAGCGCGCATATAAAACCATCTTTCTCTGAGCTCGCTGGGGTCACCAGGATACTGCTGTACAAGCTCTATATTTAAAAACTTTTCTATAAGACTACCTATATCAGACATAATTTATCCCTTATTTGTTGACCATTCTGTACTGACAAACACTTTTAAGTTGTTTAGTTGTAAATAACTTTATTCACATGTGAAGTTATATCAGCCAAATATTAAGGTTTTATTAAAGAATATTTTTTTTTGAAAAAAATGTGAACATAGGTATATGCTATAAAGCTAAAGCATGCATTGTATCAAGTCTTTAAGGCGGTTTTATAATAAATATTAATTAATTAATAAGGTATATTTTGTCCAACTGATAATGACACGTGTTCTTTTTATATTAATTAGGTTTAGATTTACATTTTAGATTTACAAGCAGCCAAAACATTCTGTTCTAAGTGCGAGGCATTAATACTTCCTAAAACCAAACTTGTAACTCCTTGAGTATTTAGAACAAATTTAATCCCAGCTGAGATTGGGTCGGCATGCTCATTAGCTTTATTAAGATGTCCGCTGGCTAAACCTTTTTTGATTAATATACCTTTTTTAAGTTCATGGGCTTTATTAATAACAGAGATTTCATCTTGATAATTTAAGTTATGCGTAACCATAACTACATCGAGAAGATCGCAGGCAAGTAAGCCGCCAGGTACAGTTTTTGTGGAAATCCCATGCGCGCGGATTAGACCTTCTTGCTTTAGATCATAAAGAGTTTGAATTATTTCATCTTGATTTAAAATTTCTAGATCATTGCCATCTGAGTGAATTAAGAAAATATCAATATGAGATCTGTTTAATAATTTCAAGCTATCATGCAGGCTAGATTTTATACTTTTAGTTGAGAAATCAAAGCTGGATTTTTTATTTTTAATATCATAATTTTCTCCAGCCTTAGTGCAAATTAGCCAATCTTGCACGGCCCTTGTTTTTAAAACTTCACCTAATCTTTGCTCGCTTAGACCATAAGCTGGGGCTGTGTCTAGAATATTGAAGCCTAAAGCATAAGCTTGATCAACTAAGTTTTCACAAGTTTTTATATCAGGCAGCTCAAAATTTTCTGGATATTTTACATCTGTATTTCTGCCAAATTTAACAGTTCCAAGTGCTAAGCTTGAGAGTGAAAGATCTGTACTTCCAAGTTTTCTTTTAGGTAGCATATTTATTTTTGTCCTAATTTTATTCCCAAATAGGTTGGTAAATTTTTACAGGTTCGAGAATATTTTTTTTTGTCCTAACTTTTACTCCCAAATAGGGTGATAAATTTTGGCAGGTTCTAGGATATTTTTTAATGATTTGTTTTCTTTATCTTCTTTATCTTCTTTATCTTCTTTATCTTCTTTATCTTCTTTATCTTTGGTTAAATTATTAACAATTTGTGCAATGATTTTATCAGAAATTATTGGGGCAAAGGTAAGTTTTGTCGGCCAAATGGTAATTATATTATTTTCACTTTGATTTATTACAGGGCCCGGTGGTCTTTTATTCTTTGGTTGTAAGCCTTCAGCTCGATTTATATGAATAGCACCCCATTTTGATTTATCTTGTAAATTTAATTCTGTAAATAAATCAGGAAATAGATCTGACAAAATATCTTGTGCGCGCTTAATTTGCGCATCTTTTGAAAGTTCACAGCCAGTTTCAGCGATATCTCCACCTAAATACCAAGTATTATTATTTTTATTTGGATGCGAGCTTATGGTAATTAGCGGTTTATCAGTTTTTTGCATGCAGTGCATATAAAGTTTTGGTAGATTTTTATCTTTAACCCATACCATATGTAAAGGGCGGATTTGCATCTCTGGAGGATTCTCTAGTTTTAATTTATCCAAAATTTGCTTGTTATTTTCACCGGCGCATAAGATTAAGTTTTTAGCGTCAAGATTTATAATTTGATTATTTTTATCTTTAATTTTTAAATTATGGGTATTAGATTCTTTTGAGAAATTATACTCAAGTATATCTTGATAATTATAGCAATCTTCCAAAACATTGTTATATAAGGCTTGAATTAAATTTGGGATATCTAGAATTATTTCATTTAGTTTGCATAAAGTATTTTCAAACTTTTTTGAGCTTAAAAAATCTGGGTAATCTTCTTTATCTAGAACATCACAGCTTGAGGTTAGCATTTTCTGGTATAAAAATTTCTTAAAGCCACTTGCCAGGGATTTTGGTGTGTATAAATATTGATATTTATTTAAGATTAGACTTTGATCTTTGTTATTATCTTGCTTTAGTTCTAGTTTGAACTCACCATTTTGGTTTAAATAAGAATTCCATATTCTTGGCATATCTTGGATAGCTGTGGTGGAGTCAGTAATTTTATTTGCAAGCGCATATTTTATCCCACCATGGATTATGCCTTGAGATAAACCAGTTTGTTTGTGCCCTAAAGTGTTTGTTTCAAGTAGGGTTATGTTTGTATATCCTCGAGCTTTTAGTAAGTTTAAGGTCCAAAGCCCGGCGATGCCTCCGCCGAAAACTATAGTGTTTAGTTTAATTTTTTTAGGTGAAAGTGTTTGCATATATG
>CAJQSL010000077.1 GCA_905612315.1 uncultured Francisellaceae bacterium | reverse complement strand
TAAACACACTTCCATTTGTAATGAAACATCTAGTCAAATATTACGATAAAATATACATCAAGATTTAGATCATATTATTCATAATTTAAGGATATAATTTGAGCAAAAATAAAGATAGTTATCTAAAATTAATTAGCGTTGCCGGTGTAGGAATGTTCCTCTCAACTCTAGACTCCGGCATTATAAATATAGCTATACCAAGTTTATCCAAAACATTTAATACCAATATTGACACCGTGACATGGACTATTACACTTTACACTCTGTTTCTTAGTGCAAGTATTTTATTATTTGGAAAATTAGCTGATAGAGTCGGTAGGTTAAAGATTTATGGCGTTGGGCTTGCACTATTTGCGATAAGCTCTTTATTATGCGGCGCTGCAAATAATATTACATTACTGATTTTATTTAGAGCAATTCAAGGTCTAAGTGCGGCGATGCTTCAGGCTACGTCAATTGCGTTAATCACTACTAGAACCTCGGGTAAAAATACCAAAGCAGCAATGGCTTTATTAGGAATGATAATCGGATTAGGCCCGATGATGGGGCCTGTTTTAGGTGGTGTAATTCTAAGCTCAATTGGCTGGCGCTGGATTTTTTGGATTAATATTCCTATTTGTATCTTTGGGATTTATGGCTGTTTTTCTCTAAATTCTGTAAAAGAAGATCTGCATTTTAAAAAAATTAATTATATAAATTTAATACTATTAGCTGCCGCATTATTTTCTATTTTAATTACTCTACACTCGATTAATAACCAGAATAATTCCTATTTAAGTGGTTTATTAATAACTGCAGTATTGTTTTGCTTTTATTTTTTTATGGATATCAAAAGCAAAAGCCCTGTAATACCATTAAAAATTTTTAAGAGTTTAAATTTCACTGCTCCAATAATAGCAATTATGGCGTTTGGTGGCGCTACGGCAGTCGCCTTTTATTTGCCACCTCTTTATTTTGAAAAAATTAGAAGTTTACCCACATGGCAAGTTGGATTAATTAGTCTTTCAGCACCTGCAGGAATAGTTATAGCCTCAAGATTTTCTAATAAATTTGTATCTAAGCTTGGCACGACAAATTGTATGATAATCGGTTTAATTTTAATGATAATTGGATTTTTATTTCTAACCTATATCAAAGTATCTTGGCCAATATATATAATAATTATACTATTATTTATTTACGGAGTTGGCGGCGGGCTTTTTCAATCACCATGCTATTTAAATTTAACAGCTCAGTTTTCAGCTGATAAACAAGGTTTTATTTCATCTCTCATTAGAATGTTACAAAATATAGCCATAGCTTTTGAGGCCGCAGGAGCAGCAACTATAATTAGTATAGAATCAAAGCATAAAAGTGGATTATTAACTGGGATACAAAATAGCTGGATATTATCAACTATTATTTTAGTATTAGCACTTGTAATTTTGTTATTAAATAAATTTTGTAAATTTAAAAAACAAGGTCTTTTATGAAGCTCAGTCATGATATCGCTAAAATTGCTGCATTAATTGGTGATAAAGCCCGAGCCAATATGTTAACAGCTCTTATGCAAGGTAGTGCACTTACTGCTGGTGAGTTAGCAATTGAAGCTAATATATCTGCCCAAGCTGCGAGTAATCACCTTAATAAATTAACTAAAGAAGGATTAATAAACTGCACCAAAACTGGGCGCCACAGGTATTATTTATTAGCATCGCATCAAGTTGCTGAAATTCTAGAGTCACTTGGCGTTTTAGCAAATCCTAATTCAAATATTGCAACGCCACAGCAAAGCAAAATTGACAAAGAAATTTGTTTTGCCAGAACATGTTATGATCATTTGGCAGGCAAGTTAGGAGTATCTTTAACTAACGCCATGATTAATAAAAATTATATTATTCAAAAAGATAATTTGTTTCAGCTAACAAGTTCAGGAAAAAGTTTCTTTAATAATTTAAATATTAATACAGATATTCTTACTAAAAAAAGACGTTTATTTGCTAAACCATGTCTTGATTGGACACAGCGAGAACATCATTTAGCTGGAAGCTTAGGTTCAGCATTGTTAGATTATTTCATAGAAAATAGACTTATTATAAAATCAAAAAGTAAAGCAAGAGTAGTTTTGCTAACAGCTAAAGGTTCAAAATGGCTATATGATAATTTTAAAATTAAGCTTTAAATAAAGTAAGCTATATATAAGAAAAACCATCAAACACCAAAAAGACCTAAAATCAAAATTAGTCTTTGCGAGTGAGCGTTAGCGAGCGTGGCAATCTTCTGAAAACTGCAACTAGGATAATAATATCAATTTCAGGCAGGAGATTGCCACACTCACCTTACGGCTCGCTCGCAACGACTGCGTTGGGTTTTGTTATGTCGAGCTCACGTTAAATAGAAGCATGTAAAAAGCAATTTTGAGTATGATCATTCACCATCCCAACGGCTTGCATAAAAGAATAAGTAGTGGTTGGTCCAACGCCTGTAAACCCAAGTTTTTTTAAGGCTTTTGATAATTTAATAGATATATCTGTTTGCGAAGGCACACAAGAGCAATCTTCCCAGTGGTTTATAATCGGCTTATTATCAACAAAGCTCCATAGAAAATCTGCAAAGCTTTTACTCTCTTTTAATTTTAAATATGCATTTGCATTATCAATAATATTTCTAATTTTTCTTTTATTTCTGATAATTTCTGGCGTATTTAAAAGCTGATTAAACTTATCATCATCATATTTAGATATTAACTTTGCATCGAATTTATCAAAATATTTATGAAATTTTTTCCTTTTTTTTAAAATTATTAGCCAGCTAAGCCCTGCTTGCATAATTTCTAAATTTAGCATTTCAAATAATTTTTTATCATCATATAAAGGCTTGCCCCATTCATTATCATGATAATCAATATAAATTTGATCTTTCGTAACCCAATCGCATCTAGAGTAATTCATAGTGATAACCTATATCGTAAATAATACTTTAGCATACTGATATAAACTTTTAATCTTCTCTTAAAACCTGTGCCTTCCAGAGATTTATATTTGATAAGCTAGCTTTATATTATTTGTTTGTTTTAAAAATTAGTTTATTTTACATCATTTTAGCCTCGAATAATTAACTCATTAAAAACATATACCCGAACTCGACATAACTTTAGGTTTAAAGTGATTCTCTATTAGTGTCATTATTACAGCAATTCCCGGCGCATAGTTACTAAATAACAAATTTGACAATAAAACCCAAAGGCACCATAAACACATCTTTACGGCACCATGTATACATTAATTTTAATTACAGAAATAATATTTTATTCGTAGAAAGTTCATGATTTACAAAAAACCTATCTAACTTAAGTGTTTGTTATATATGGTTATTTTTTTGGGCCGGGAATTGCTGTCATTATTATCTGCTCAGATATTTTTTTATCAGATATTTTTATAATAGTTTGATGATAGTTTTACTATAATACTAATAGAATAATATACTTAAAAATAATTTACGTTGGAGTGTTT
>CAJQSL010000076.1 GCA_905612315.1 uncultured Francisellaceae bacterium | reverse complement strand
TCCTCTGCCGCCGTCTTGACTGCTAGATTGCCCACCACCATACCTGCTGCTGCTACTTGAATTACCTTGATAGCCTCCTCTGCCGCCGTCTTGACTACGAGCTAGGCCACCACCAGACCTACTACTGCTGCTGCTTCTGCTACCTGAATTACCTTGATAGCCTCCTCTGCCGCCGTCTTGACTACCAGCACGCCCAGAACCACCCCCAGATCTTCTATCACTATATCCAGAATCTCTTCGTTGAGAATCTCCCTGGCCCTGATCTCGTGATCTACTTCTTCTAGAACCACCTTGACCCTGTGACTGACCATCATCTTTAAAACCAGATAAAAGAGAATCTAAACCAGATGATACTGATCCTGAACCATTAGATTGCATCAAGCTTGCAAATGCTGCAGCTATATCCTCTGGAGAATAATCACCCTTTTGTGCAATAGTCTCAACTAAACCATAAAACTGCTTAAACTTTTTGCCTTTTGCTAAAACTTTTACAACTTTATCGACAAGTTGCTTATCACGCTTTTCATTTACTTCTTTTAAACTTGGAGGATCCATCTTTATAAGTTTGGTATTTAAAGCACGCTCGATATTTCTTAATAAGTTATTCTCCCTTGGAGTTAAGAATAATAACGCTTTACCAGTTCTTCCTGCGCGCCCTGTTCTACCGATACGATGCACATAAGCTTCAGCATCATGCGGGATATCAAAGTTTATAACATGAGTAACCCTTGGGATATCAATCCCACGAGCTGCAACATCTGTAGCTACAATTATATTTAAGTGCCCTGCTTTCATTCTATCTATTACTTTCTCTCGTAAAGACTGACTCATATCACCATTTAGAGCTGCGGCGCTATAGCCACAAGTTTGTAGCTTCTCAGCTATCTCTGTAGAAAAACTTTTTGTGCGCGAGAATATAATCGCCGCGTCAACGTCTTCAACTTCTAAGTATCTATTTAGTACTTCAAACTTTTGCGCTCTAGGCAAAGATATATAAAACTGCTCAGTAGTATCTACTATTACTGTTTTTGTTTGAATTTTAATCTCTACTGAATCTTTAAGATATTTTTTAGCAACATTTTGAATAACTCTTGGCATAGTTGCTGAAAATAACGCTATTTGATGCGGATGATCAATTTGCTCAAAAATCCATTGAATATCATCGATAAAGCCCATTTTTAACATTTCATCGCCTTCATCTAAAACAACTGTTTTAATATGTTTTAAAGATAAAGATCCGCGGCGAATATGATCCATAACTCGACCTGGCGTACCAACTATAACATGTGAGCCTCTCTTTAGAGCTTTAAGCTGAATGCTATAATCTTGCCCGCCATAAATACTAGTGACATTAAAGCCTTTTAAGTATTTAGCATAGCTTTTAAACGCTTCAGCCACTTGAATTGCCAACTCTCTTGTTGGGGCAATTATTAAAGCTTGTGGATGTTTTACGTCTATATCTATATTTGGAAGTATAGGCAATGCAAATGCTGCGGTTTTACCGGTTCCTGTTTGTGCTTGTGCTAATAAATCTTTCCCATCTAATAAAACAGGAATACTTTTTACCTGAATTGGAGTTGGGGTTTCGTATCCTAGCTCATCCAAGGCCTTTAGTATATTTTCATCTAATATAATATCTTTAAATTTTGGACTTTTATCTATTGGTTTATCTATTGGTTTATCTATTATTGGACTATCTATTATTGGACTATCTATTATTGGACTATCTATTGTTGGACTATCTATTGGTTTATCGTTTAATGTGGCTTTAGAATCATTTTCTATAACTATTGACATAATTTGTTTCTTAATTTATTAATAATTTATTTTTAATTAACTTACTTTCCTAAAATAGAGATATAAACCTCCATTATTAGCAGCTTTCTTCTTCCTTAAGACCATAACTAATAATAAAAATATTTTTATACTTATAAAAAGTACTTGCCTCAAAAGAGCCAATAGAAATAAAAAACTAAAAGTCATATTAATAAGAGTTTGCAATAGTACATTAATTATAGCTATTTGTCACGTTTTTAAATAAAAATATTTAATGCATCGTTATTGGTTGAACTTCGGGCGGATACTAACATTAATTTTGTATAAATGATAACATTATATTTCAGATATAAACGACAAATTAAAAGTAGCCTATAACTCCGAATACCCCAATCTAAATAGACGAGTCTTTACGGCGCAGATTAAATGAATTTCTCTGAAAGCAGAGTTCGATATTTTAATTTGGTTTGCCTGTAGTTATGGTATAATTCTAGCGTTAAAAATAATATTAATAAAACCTAAGGCTATTTAATGTCAAAAACAGATCCTCAAATTAAACGCAGCATAAGCCCACTTGGGCTACTTCTAGCATCTGTAAGTGCCATTATTGGCTCAGGCTGGCTATTTAGTGCTTTTTATACTTCAACTATTGCAGGGCCTGCAGCTTTAATATCATGGCTAATAGGAGGAGTCGGTATAATAATAGTAGCTTTTGTATTTGCTGAAATTTGCACTCTTATCCCAGTCACAGGCTCAAGCACCAGAATCCCGCAATTTACTCATGGAACTTTCATAAGTTTTTTGTTTAGTTGGATGATTTGGTTATCATATGCTGCTTTAGCGCCAACTGAAGTGCAAGCCGTAACGCAATACTCTAGTTATTTCTGGCCGCAACTTACATCATCATCTGGAGAGTTAACACACATCGGCTTTGTATTTGCTTTAGTTCTAATGTTATTCGTAAGCATTATTAACACCTACTCTTTAAAATGGCTTATCAAAAGTAATAACTTTATAACCTTTTTGAAAGTGTTAATCCCCCTAGTTTTAATTGCTTTTATATTTATGCATAACCACAGTTTAAAAACAGCCTTAAGCAAAGGTTTTGCGCCTATGCACATGCATGGCATTTTAGGTGCACTTTCCACAGGCGGAATTGTATTTGCCTTTCATGGTTTTAAGCAAGCCGCTGAAATGGCAGGTGAAGCCAAGCGCCCCCATATTGCCCTGCCTGTTGCAATAATTGGTTCTGTAATTTTATGTTTAATATTGTTTTTATTATTGCAGTTAGCCTTTATGGCATCTTTAACGCCATCTAATATATCTCATGGCTGGAGCCATTTAGAACTTTATAATAACAATAGCCCGCTTTTTTCTATCCTAAAACAAAATCATTTAACAGATTACATACCAATGCTCGCGATAGCAGCTATCATTGCTCCATTAGCATCAGGGCTTATGTATTGCTCAAGTGCCGCCAGAAGCTTGTATGGAATGAGTCAAAATGGGTATCTACCTGAATTATTTCAAAAACTTACTGCACAAGGTAATCCTATTTATGCAATTTTATTAAATTTCTTTATTGGCTTATTGTTATTCTTCCCACTACCTGGCTGGAATCAAATGGTAACTTTCTTAACATCTATTATTACTATTACTTATGCCGCTGGCCCAATTTGTCTATTGGCACTAAGAAAGCAGCTTCCAAAAGATGAACACAAACGCCCTTTTACTTTACCATTTGCAACTTTATGGTGTTACATAGCCTTCACGCTTTGTACTTTATTTTCTTATTGGAGTGGCTGGCATATTTTATCAAAACTTGGAACCTGCATTGCCATCGGGCTTGCAGTTTTGTTTAGTTATAAATTTATTTCAAAAAACGGGAGAAATATAAAACTTAACATATCCCAGTCTTTATGGTTTTTTGTTTATATAATAGGCTTAATGCTACTATCTTATTTAGGAAATTATGGCGGTGGCCACGAAATCCTAAATGAAACCTACGTTATGGTTATTATGCTTGTTTTCTGTGCGTTTATTATGTTTTTAGCGCAGATTAATAGATTACCTTCTGAACAGACTAAAAGATATATTGAGGGTTTGGCTTAGCAAATAGCCTTCTAATTATTTAACAAAGGCTTCTAGGTCTTCACTGGTGAGTGGTGGGGCCCCATAAACAAATTGTTCTAAAAAAAGATATGGGACATCATCACTATCAGCACCTATATCTGCCACACACCCCTTTTGCTCTGCAATGAACCTCATATCAACATCCAAGTAACTTAAAATCAAATTACCTATTGCTACCTTTATATTGGATGCTAAACCAAATTGGCTTCTTAGGCTCACATCTATACTCCATTTCGTTGCCTTTTTGAAAAAAACTGCTTCTATTCTACCCAAACCAACAATGCTCTCTAGTTCAGATATTTTTTCTGCTGTGTGCGCAAAACTAATAGTACATAACTTTGCTTTTGCGGAATAATATCCATTAATAACCTCATCCAATGATGATGGTCCTAATCTAACATATAAAGATAAAATCTTATTAACAACCTCTTTATCTCCACCCTTTATTGCACTAGTTAACAAATTTATTCCATGAAAAAAATCAAAGTTTTTAGGGTCGCGTAACCATTCAGAATGATATTTTTTTATATCAAACCCCTCAAGCAATAAGATAACAGTGGCTAATGGAGCACCCATATGCACACCCAGCATAAGTGGCGACCATCTAGCATTGCTTGTATCATCTAAAATTCCAGGATTTTGCTCAATTAAACCAGGCACATCATCCCATCTTTTTTCAAATAAGGCTCTATGTAAAACATTACGCCCCGTCTCGTCTTTGCCAAAGCCTCGATTTTCTTGACTCATTATAACATACCTTTATTTGCATAATATAAATGCAAACTATAATCTTTAAAGGTTAAATCTATATTAGTAATTACAACTAATTATAATATAAGAATTAAGTTATAAGTATATCCTCAATATATATACTCATATCTATAATAGCTTTCTAAATTTACACCTCATATCATTTACTCCACCACCCATCACTGCTAAACTTAACATCTATTTTATTGTGATTAAATGGACTAAAACTTCCTAATGCAATCATCCAAACGCACCATCAGCCCTGTTGGCCTACTACTTGCAACTATTAGCGCAATTATCGGCTCAGGCTGGCTATTTAGTAGTTATTACGCCTCATCCTTAGCTGGGCCTGCATCTGTTATCTCTTGGCTAATTGGTGGCATTGGAGTGATGATAATTGCTTTTACCTTTGCTGAGATTTGCACCCTAATCCCAGTTACAGGATCTAGCACCAGAACCCCTCTATTATCCCACGGTACACTAACTAGCTTTATATTTAGCTGGATGATATGGCTATCCTGGATGGCATTGACCCCAACTGAGGTGCAAGCTGTAGTACAATACGGCACATACTTTTTCCCAGGATTAACAACAGCTACTGGCAAACTTACCAACTTAGGCTTGTCTATAGCCGCCATAATTATGCTACTTTTAAGCGCCATAAATGTATATTCTCTAAGATGGCTAATAAAATGTAATAATTTTTTGACTGTTTTGAAGTTTTTTATCCCTTTAATTATTGCTATTGCTATATTATTTCATCATCATCATATGCCTACAGCTTTATCTAAAGGCTTTGCGCCAGAACATATTCATGGAATATTAGCAGCGCTTTCAAGCGGCGGGATAGTCTTTGCATTTAACGGATTTAAACAAGCAGCTGAAATGGCAGGAGAGGCAAAAAACCCCGGCAAATCTATTCCATTTGCCATTATTGGATCTATTCTTGCCTGTTTAATCTTATTCTTACTGTTACAAATAGCTTTTCTTGCATCTATTATTCCAAGCAATATAGCTCACGGCTGGGCGAATATTTCTCTTTATCAAAAAAATAGTCCTTTGTTCTCCATATTACAACAAGACAACCTAAAATCACTAAACCCACTGCTTGCTTTCACCGCTATAATTGCGCCATTAGCTGCAGGTTTGATTTATATTTCAAGCTCAGCAAGAAGTTTATATGGTATAAGCCAAAATGGGCACTTGCCTCCATTTTTACAAAAATGCTCTCCTGCCGGCAATCCGGTATTTGCAATTTGGATAAATTTTACCTTTGGTTTGATTTTGTTTTTCCCGCTACCTGGCTGGGAGCAAATGGTTAGGTTTTTAACTTCAATTATTACTCTAACTTATGCAATTGCACCTATATCTTTATTAGCATTGAGAAAGCAACTGCCCGAGCAAAAAAGAACTTTTAGGCTACCTATAGCTCACATTTGGTGTTATATCGCATTTACGCTTTGTACTTTATTTGCTTACTGGAGTGGTTGGGATATCTTATCTAAATTAGATATTTGTATAGCAGCAGGGTTAGTGTTTTTGTTAATTTATAAACTTGCATCTAAAGATGCACGCGCTCTTAAATGGCATTTGCGAGAATCTATATGGTTATGGTTATATATAATCGGACTTATGCTAATAAGCTATGCTGGAAATTATGCGGGGCATGATATGTTTTCTGAAAGCACTATATTTATAATTATTCTTATTTTCTGTGCTGTGATTATGTGTATTGCGCAGTGGTGTAGATTGCCCATAGAGCAGACTAAAGAACTATACAAACAGACGCTTGAAACATAATTTAGACAGTTTCAGGAAGGAGATTGCCACGTCGGCTTGCAGCCTCCTCGCAACGACAATTTTATTGTTTTTCTTCTATCAAAATCACGACGTTATTAAATAGAATTTTATAATATAAAACAGCAACATAATTGTTTAGCAGCAAAGATTTGATAATATCTAGGACCTAGGCAGTTGTGACCATTTTTTTAAATTTTTTACATGTGTTTAGCTAATGCTGAACGAATAATCTCTGGTAAATAGCATGGATAGACTTGATAAAAAATAAATAATATCAAAAAAGCTAATTATTAGTACAATCTGGACAAGTTCCATATATATATAAACTATGGTCTGTAATCTCAAAACCATTATTTTTAGCTATATCTTCTTGACGCTGCTCGATAACATCATCAACAAACTCAACTACTTTTTGACAGTTAATGCATACCAAATGATCATGGTGCTCGCCATCACTTAACTCAAACACAGCACAGTCTTCATCAAATCTGTGCCTATGTATCAAACCTGAAGATTCAAATTGAGTGAGCACCCTATAAACCGTAGCAAGACCAATGTCTTCATTTTGATCATGTAATAAATGATATATGTCCTCAGCGCTTAAATGGCGCTTATCAGAAGTGGTTAATACGTGAAATATTTTAACTCTCGGGCCTGTTATTTTTAAGCCTGCTTTTTTTAATTGCTCTTTACTCATTATTATATCTATCCATAAATCTAAAACTTTATTTAAACATATTAAGCCTTTAAAATCTAATTAATGCTAGCATCAAATTACTAAATAATTTACACTAAAAAACTCTATAATACAGACAAATCTTTTCAATGTATCGATTTATAAAAATCGATACGTACTATGCTTAAGATTATATTAATAGTATGTTAGAAAAGTTTTTTTATGTGTTTTAATTGATTTATCTGCATGAACTAAACTAGCTTAATTTTAAAACCAATAAAATGAGATCTGAAATGGAAAATTTTAAAATAAAAAATATAACCAAATATAATTCTGGCCTAAAATTTTTTGCTATATCTGCAAGTCTATCTATGAGCTTAGCCCTTAGCAGTTGCAGTATTTTTAGACCCTATAAAATACCTATTCAGCAAGGCCAACAGTATTCTGCAAAGACTATTCAACAACTAAAACCATCTATGACCAAAGATCAAGTTAAATACTTACTCGGTGAGCCAAATGCTAATAGCCCATTCCAAAATAATCAGTGGCTATATATTTATACCAATCAACATAATTATTTACCTAGATCAGAAAGCAAACTTATACTAACCTTTAATAATAAAGATAAATTAGCAAATATCTCCGGAGATATTAACCCTCCAGAAAAATTAAGCTATAAAACTGTGGGGACAGAATGAAATCAAAAGCAGTAACCGAAACCTTATTTTTACCTAAAAGTAATGAATCAGAAGGCTGGCAAGACTTTTGTAAACTATGCGCAACCTATAAAGATCCCAAGGATTTATCAGATCTTTTCGATCTCATGATGACTACCGAAGAAAAGTTTGCTCTTAGCATGCGTTATCAGTTAATTAAAGAGCTTTTAGAAGGAAAGATTTCTCAGCGTGACATCTCCAAAAAACTTAATGTTAGTATCAGCAAAATAACTCGAGGGTCAAATAGCCTTAAAACAGTATCTGCTGAATTTAAAAAGGATTTATTAAGTAAAATACATAAATAAAACACAAAAATCATGAGTTTAGTTATTTTTTAATTTATAAATATTTAAATTTACAAATGATTATTAAAAATTTAGCTATGCAAAAAAGATATTTATTATAATAGCTATAGATAAAAATATCGTACCTGACCTTCTAAAACAAAAATAATATTTCAAGTTTACCGATTTTCTAACAATATAATCTATTAATAAAGACACCCAAAGAAGAGCCAAGAATAAGACCCAAACTTGAATATTATTTATAAAATTTAAATGATAAAACCCTAAAATAACAATTGGCAATAGTGATAAAACTATACTCCATAATAATAGCAATAAAGAACTGCTTATAAGAGCTACAACCCAGTTTATTCCCGCTATAAATGCTATTACTGAGTAAATATATATAAAAGCGTAAATAACTGGAAAAACCTTAAGCGCAGGCCAAAAAGCATAAAAGAAAAGAGGAGCTGATCCAATAGCTGTAATCAAACTAGGCAGCCTTGTTGAACATAATAATTTGTTTTTCATTTTTTAGAACCTCTTTGTATAAAAGTGACAATATGGCAGCTTGCCTGTTTTATTATAATAATCTTGATGATAATCTTCAGCCTCCCAAAAGGTTGCAAGATCTAGCACTTTAGTCGATACTTTTTCCTGCTCTGATAATTTATCAATTAAGCATTTTATATCTTCAATTTCTTGTTTATCTTGCGTAAATATCGCACTTAAGTATTGTGAACCTATATCTGGACCCTGCCCATCTGATTGGTACGGATCATGAATCTCAAAAAAGTATTTACAAAGATCTTTATAATCAATCTTATTGATATCATAAATTATCTTTATAGCCTCATAATGGCCTGTATTAACTCTACAAATATCCTCATAAGTTGGATTATCAATATTTCCACCAATATAACCAACCTTTGTTTTTATAACTCCATCCTTTTTTTGAAATAAAGACTCCACCCCCCAAAAACAACCTGCTGCAAAAATAGCCTGTGCAAACCTACCTTTTGATAAACACTCATCTGAGATTATATACTCAAGACTTTTATAATTTATACAATATCTAATATTTTTAGGGGTAAAATTTTCTCCAGTAAAAACATGCCCCAAATGAGCGTGACAGGTTCTACACAAAACCTCATCCCTTATCCTATCCTCATCAAGACAAACTATAACACTGTCCTTAGTACCATCCTTAATGCTACCATCAAAACTTGGCCAGCCACAACCAGAATCAAATTTATCCTCTGATTTAAAAAGAGGATTCAAACACACCTCACATAAATAGGTTCCAGTATTTGGATTTGAAATGTTTGACTCAAACGGTTTTTCAGTATGCTTGTTTTTTACTATATCTAGAACACCAGGGGTTAATGTTAGTTCATAATTTTTATATCCTAAAAATGGATAATCTTGTGTTAACAATTTTTTGGCACTTACCATAATACAAACTTTTTTTCAATCTCACGTTTTATGACAAAAACTCAGCCTGTAGATTACTGGGGCTTTTCGCCAAATCAAGTATAGCCTTTGAAACACTAACCTTTTTACCTAAAAGCTTATCTAAAAAACTTTGCTTTTGTTGATAAGTTAGCTCAAATATTTCTTTTTCATCCTGATAAGCTTTAAAGATTTCTTCATCGCTTGTGCCCAGTCTATCAACTAACTTTAAGCCTAGCGCATCAGATCCTAACCAATACTCACCTGTTGCAACTTTTTTAAGGTTAAGTTCTGGACGATACTTTTTAATGGCATCTTTAAATAATTTATGTACTTGAGAAATCTCTTCTGTAACTTTTTTACGATCAGCTGAGGTATTCTTACCAAACATAGTTATAGTGCGCTTATGCTCACCTGATGTGATTTGCTCAAACTCTATTCCATTTTTATCCAAAACCTTATGAAAGTTAGGCAGCTGCATTAAAACCCCAATTGAACCAATAATAGAAAATGGAGCACAAACTAGCTCATCGGCAACAGCTGCCATTAAATATCCGCCGCTAGCTGCAACCTTATCTACTACAACAGTTAACTTTAAGCCAATAGTTTTAAGCCTGATTAACTGACTTGCAGCTAAGCCATAGGCATGCACCGCACCGCCGCCACTTTCAATACAACAAATAACTTCATCTTGTTTTTTGGCTATCTGACAAATTGCACTTATTTGCTCACGCAAAGAGCTTACAGCACTTGCTTGTATATCACCCTGGAACTTAATTACAAATACTTTAGCAGCTCGATCTTTAGATTTTCTTTTTGATGATTTTTTAGATTTATTTTCCTTTTTTTCTTTCTTGTCTTTTTCTTTTTGCTCAAGCTTTCTTGCTTTTTTAACTTCTTTTAGCTCACATGATGACAGAACTTTCTCTTCCATCTCATCACGTCTTTTGTCTAAATCTTCTTTTAAAGATGTAATAACTAAATCACCATCTTTTACACCTTTTGATTTCGCACCAGCTATTAGCATTAAAAAGCCTGCAAAGCATACTAAGATAGCGACAATAATGGTGAAAACTTCAAATAAAAAATATAAGTACTCCATTTAAGAACTCCAAGGTTATATACAAATTTAATGGGATTTAAACATTAAATTAATTATACTTGAGATAATTAATTTTAGGTAATTATATTTAGGAAAGCCAGTATGTCAGATAAAATTAAAAATATTGCTAAAAACATCCAACTTTTAATATTAGATGTCGATGGCGTACTTACCGATGGCAAAATAAATTGCATACCAGATGGTGAGCTATTTAAATCTTTTAATATAAAAGATGGCATGGGAATCAATCTATGGGTTAAAAAATGTAATAAACATATAGCGGTTATTACAGGAAGATCCAAAACCTTAATCCAAAATAGATTAAATCAAATAGGGATTGAGCTAATTTATGATAACAAAGAGCAAAAAGCACAAGCCTATGAAGATATAAAAGCACATTTTGGCGTTGATGATAGCCAAGTTGCATATATAGGTGATGATATTATCGACCTTGCCCCGATTAAAAAAGCGGCCCTTGGATGTGCGCCTGCTGATGCGCATTTTAGCGCTAAAGATGCCGCTGATTATATTTGCTCGAATATTGGCGGGAATGGTGCCGTAAGGGAAGTTATTGATATTATTCTTGAAGAACAGGGTTTATATGCTGAACTGGTTGGCTTTTATAGCTAATTTTTAATTTATAACTTACCTACTCCCTATCCTCAACCAAATCCAATTCCTCTTTAGCTACAGCATCCACAGCAGCACTATCACCAATAGAATCTACCTCATCTATCTCATCCAATCCATCAAGCTCAACAGATTCAATCTTACTAAAATGTCTTGTGATTTTCTGTGCTGATATATCAACGTTATCTACATCATCCTTAGCTTGTGATATATGCCGCTTTAGCCCTTCCATTCTCTTTGAGAATCTTGAAAAATCTTTTGCCAAAACTCCCAAATGCTTTTGAATAAGATGTACTTGTTGTCGCGTAGCACCATCTTTAATTACAGCCTTAACCGTAGTTAATATCGCCATCATCGTAGTTGGAGAAGCTAACCACACCCGAGCATTATGAGATTCTTGCACAACATCAGGTAAATCCGCATGAATTTTTGCAAATACCGCTTCAGACGGAATAAACATAATGGCACTATCCGCTGTTTCATTAGCAATTATATATTTACTTGCTATATCCAAAATATGCTTTTTTATATCCTTTTTAAAAGCATTTAGGGCAACAGTTGCATCAGCTGATTGCGCTTTTGCATCTATATATCTTTGATAATTTTCAAGCGGGAATTTTGAATCTATAACTATATCCCCCATCGGCTTAGGAAGTTTTAATAAGCAATCCGCTCGTTTTTGATTTGATAAAATATGCTGCAGATCATAATGCGCCCCTGGCAAGGCATTAGCTAATAATGTATTAAGCTGAACCTCACCAAAAGCACCCCTTGCGCTTTTGTTATCTAATAAAGATTGTAAGCTTACGACGTTCTCTGATAATGCCTCTATTTTTTGTTGCGCATTATCTATTAGAGCTAGCCTTTTCATAATATCAGCAAATACTTTAGATGTTTTCTCAAAGCCTGTGGCCAGCTTATCAGCCACGCGCTCATTAATTTCTTTTAGCCTCTTATCTGTCATATCAGTAAGTTTTTGCATGCTGGTATTTAAATACTGAATATGAGTGGACATATTATCTTTAAAGAACTTCATTTGTTCTTCACGAGATTTTTGCGCATTATCTTGTAACAATGAAAATAGTTTATCCCGCTGCTCTTGCATCTGGCGTATTATCTCAATAGTTTGCTTTTGCCCTTGATTCATACTTAATTGCGTAAGTTGCGTGTTTATCTGCTCTAGTAACCTATCTTGTAATCTGTCAGTACTATCATCAATTAAACTTTGTAATTGATTTAGTAAATTAGCTTGCGCTTTTTTTTGGGATATATAAATACATCCATATATGCAAGCAAAGAAAATCACAAAAGCCATAAGAGCAAAAATTATCATACAACACCTCATTTTTTCAAGTTATAATGAAGTATATATTATTTAAGATAAAAAGGTTAAAACAATGAATTATGACTATGATCTATTTGTTATCGGCGCAGGTTCCGGTGGAGTAAGAGCTAGCAGAATGGCCGCCAAAACTGGGGCAAAAGTTGCAGTGGCAGAGTCAAGTGATCTTGGTGGAACATGTGTAAACTTAGGCTGTGTACCAAAAAAATTAATGGTTTATGCATCAGAATATAGCGAAGAGTTTGAACAATGCGAAGGCTATGGCTGGGAAAAAACTAATCCTCACGCATCGCATAAGTTTAACTGGAAGACCTTAATCTCAAATAAAGATGCCTATATTAAAAGATTAAATAATATTTATGGCGATCTTTTAAATAACGCAGGCTGTGAAATAATAAACGGCAAGGCAAGCCTAGTTGATGCCCACACCGTATCTGTTAATAATAAAAACTATACCGCTGAAAAAATCCTTATAACAACAGGCGGCTGGCCTTTTATTCCAGAACTTGAAGGCTCAGAACACGCGATAACATCAAATGAAGTTTTTCACCTAAAAGAGCTACCCAAAAAAGTTTTAGTTGTAGGCGGCGGATATATCGCTGTTGAATTTGCTGGCATATTTAATGGTTTAGGCTCCGAAGTTATGCTCTCATACCGAGGCCCTATATTTTTACGCAAATTTGATATGGATATTCGTGAAAAAGCAGCAGTTGAAATTGCAAAAAAAGGAGTTAAGCTAAATTTCGAATCAAATGTAATAAAAATAACTAAATTAGATAATGGCATGCTTGAGACTACATTTGATAATAATAATACATTTGAATCTGATATAGTACTATATGCAACTGGGCGTAAACCTAACTTAGATGGGCTTAATCTTAAAAAAGCAGGCGTAAAACTTAATGATAACGGCCATGTTATAACAGACTATCACTTTAAAACATCAGTAGATTCTATTTATGCTCTGGGTGATATTATCGGCACGCCAGAACTAACCCCAGTTGCCATTGAACAGGCAATGGCATTTGTCAGCACTCAATATTTAAATAAACCAAAAGTTGTAGATTATACAAATATCCCAACAGCAGTGTTTTGCCAACCTAATATCGGCACAGTTGGCTTAATTGAAGAAGATGCTAGAAAAAAATATGATAATAATATTGCAATTTATAAAAGTGAATTCAAATATTTAAAACACGCTTTAAGTGGCTCAGAACAAAGAACTTTTATGAAATTAATAGTTGATAAAAAAACCGATAAAATTATTGGAGCGCATATGCTAGGTGGGGATGCTGGCGAAATTATTCAAGGGATGGGAGTTGCACTTAAAGCAGGAGCCACTAAAGAGATTTTTGATTTAACAATAGCAGTGCACCCTACCGCGGCTGAGGAGTTTGTTACGATGAGACAGGAGTCTTAGGAATTAACCGCATCGGGGCTGCGTGTTAGATAATCAGGTATCACGTAGACCAAACTAGCGAAAACGAGTTTAGCACGCCTAGGTGCGAATATCTCCTGGCTTTATGAGCAACAAGCGAGCAATGAGCGCTTGGGGAAATATATTGAAAATTGGCTAAGGTGGGGTCGATAACTTAGAAGCTGTTTAGTTAAAAATTAAATCGTACCTAGCGCTTTAAATTCCCTCAACCACCTTTATCCACGCGCATTCTAAATGTGCCCGCCACGCAACATTTTCGATCGGTGCGCGGTAGGTAGTAACTTATGTGCCTCTGTGTAACCACCGTTTCAACATTTTCTAGCCACATATGTCATCCATAAAACAAAAAATGTCGCTTTTTTTTCAGCAAATATTGTGCTATTATATTTATATAGATATGTTTATATAAAACGTGATAAATTATTAAAAGAGGTTGTTAGGAGAGGATCCGTTTTTAACTAAAACAGATCCTATATTTATGTTTGAAAAAATCATGGTAAATGGCTCAACTTTTATGAAGTCAGATTAAGGTAAAGGAAGTAATCAAGGTGCATTTTATAAAGGCCCAGATGGAAAAGAATTTTAAAGGAAATAGATGTGTCATGCTTATTACCATCAGGGTTATTAAAAGAAGGCTTAGATAAGTATAATGAACCATACCCAGGTTGTAGTGATAGAGCTGGTCACGGGCCTCAGAACGCCCTCAGACAATTAGTAAATTCTAGTTTAATTATAGAAATGTTACAAGCTAGAGACCCTGATTTCTTCAAAAAGTATCCTCCAGAGTTAATTAATTTTGCATCTATGATGTGTTCTATTGGTAGAGTTAGTGAGCAGGGGTTTCACCCAAAGCATTTAAGTTATCCTAAAGCTCATAATGAGCTAACTGGGCAAGGCGGTTTAAAAAAAGGTTCCAGCCAGAAAGAAACCGAAACTACTAGAGGGTTAAGCAAAAAAGAAGTGGTCAAGAAAAATGATGATCTTAAGAGAATAATTGAGATTTGTAACAAAAATCATGCAAGCCAAGCATATTATGGCGCCGCTGCACTAAATGTTCATATCCTGCAAGATCCTACTATATCCGATTTACTAATACAGGATGGCGTACTAGAAGACATTGTAGCACATCCCGAAAAGCATGAGTTAATTGGCGGGTCCCGCTCAAGCACTCCTAAAGTTACATTGTATAGCGTATTGAAATATGGTCTAGATGAAGACATTTTGTTTGATCCTGCCAATAGAATAGGCATGTCTCCAAGGCTATATTATGAGGGTAAACAAAATCAAATAAATTTAGGAAAGATAATAGAAAGAATAAAAAAAATATCAGGACAAGATATAATTAAGGAAGATTTTAAGTTACGAACGGAAGTCAAAAAGGACAGAGAGAGCATTAAAGTCACCAGCGCTTCTTTAAATAACCTTGCTATAGCGATAGGCTTACATCAAGACAAAGATCGTTTATTGCAAGTGCCAGGGTATACTCCTCAAAATATTAAGGATCAAACCCTAAGTGGATTCACAAAAGCCAAAAGTCTGCTAGTGCTGCCGCCGAAGGATCTCGAGAGCTTTTGTGAAGGATTTTTAACGACTGAAACGGCTCTCCTAGACGATTGGGTGATACATGGGTTTTATGATCGAGCACATATGTTAGGAGGATTAGTACTGGGAGAAGCTTTTGAGATCGGGGGCAAGAATTATAGCTATTATCAAATATTTGATAAATTATTAGAGAAACTGGCTAGAGATGATAGGATGTATCCCGATGCTGCTTATGAACAAATATTAACAAGAATAGATAAATTAACAATATTAAAGTCCAATCTTTGGGACGAATATGTAGTAAAATATAATTTAGATACATTGCCTTTACGCATAGATATTTTTGAAGAACTAGTCAAATCTCAGAATCTAACACCTGAGATATTAGAAAAATATAAAGAAGCACTTCGTATATTATGTGATCCCAATAGTCAAAAACATCATGACAGTGATGTAAAAAAAATTGCGCTTATAATTGAGCTTTCCCATAGAATTGATCACGAAAGAATAGCATGTTCATTGGCTAAAGTTTATGTCCCTAAAAATATTAGGGATTTATTATCTGAAGAGAAGGGAATACTGGGTTTATTCACAGGTGAAGAAACTGAAGAAACAGAACTACTTAGAATGGAATTAACGAAGCTAGCAGACTCAAGGAGACAGAAGTTAAGTGCTGAGTGTAAACAAAGTGTAGAGCATTTTAACAAGCGAAGGATAACTCTTGATGAAGCTGAGAATTTTGTCGTGATGCAATCACCTGAAAACTTTTTGTCTCAAGGCCCTAAAAATAAAACTCTGCCTGATAGGCATCTTGAGATAATTTTTGAAAAGTTGCTGACTGAGCCTGATAATATTAAATACTCTACTGGAGATGGTGGTAAGATTTATTATGAGATCGTTAATGGAGATATTAAAGGAGATAAATATTGTCTCACAGATATATTAGAAGCAGGAGCTAGTGTATCAAATGTTCAGCTTTCTAAAGAAGCAGTAGCAAAACTAAAGCAACAAATAATAGCTGAAACAACCATGCCCCCAGATTTACAAGCGGCTATGGATGCTAAAAACTTAGAAAACTCTTTTTCCCGGAACATCGAGCTGAAAAATATCATGGATGCACGAAGTATTTTAGAAAAAGCAAAAGAAGAGTTCATTGCAAAAGGGATGTTAACTAACTCTAAAGAAGGTATAGCTTTTGAGTCTGTTATAATAAGAGAGTTACTAAGTGCAATAGATATTGAAGATTGCGATTATCTACGACAATATGTCAGTGGTGAGATGCCAGCTAACGCGGGAGCCCTCTGGCCTGGGCGTCTGAATAATAATGCCAAAGTACTTCAGAGCATGATAAAAGATCTTAGTAGGTTAGGAAAAATAGACGCTAACTTAGGCCAGATATCTTTGGGTGTTCTTGACGAACTGCTTAAAATAACGATCAAATTCTCAGTAATAAAATCGAATAATCGTCGCCTTCTTGTCCCTGGGAGTGGGAGCGAATTTCATAAGGAATTATCTGACTTACGTGAATCAGAAAGCTTCCAAGGAGTTCGTCCTTTGCTCTCCCAGCTTCTCGAGATTACTAAGAGCAGACGCCCAGAGTATTATAAAGAGTTATTTAATGCTATAAAAGCTGAATATAACCAAATCAAATTAAGAGCTTTATTTTCTAGAGCAAGTAAAATTGACCATTCGGATGTAAGTGGCAAAGAAAGTATACAATCAGAGCTGCAAATATTATTAGAAAGTTTTGAACATGATCCTGACCTTTCATATGGAAAAGAATATCTTAAGATGCAAAGGGATAACCTTGATAAGGTTTTTATAAAATCAGCAGAACGAATGACTGAAGCAAGCATAGTATCAAAAACATTAGTGCCAGATATGCTGCAAAAAGCATTAGGGCGAGCAAAGTCCAAGATAGATGGAGAAGACGCACCAGATTTGCCTGAACTGCCGGTGGCTATAGCGCCAGAAGCTCCTGTGGCGCCAGGCCCGGATGTAGATGATTGGACCCTTACCCCTGAGGGGGTGCGAGCTATTAGATCATATACTACGATTATTGGTTATTATCAATCGATTAACTCTTTATTAAGAAGTAAAGTATCTGAAGCTAAATCAGAGGAAGATATTAAAAAGGATTTATTTTTTAATTGGGCCATTAGTTTAGGTATTGGTGAGCTTAGGAAAGACAGACCATCTCCTTCGGGGGTTAATGAAGTCTTTCGCGGAGAAAAGAAAAATTTAGGTCGCGGTCCGTTATGGAAATCCGAGGCTACACTTAGTACTTCTAGGTCGCGCTACATAGCTGAGGGGTTTTCTGGTATTAATAAGATTGTCTATACGATTTGCCCAGCAGGTGGGGTAAAAGTCCACGCTCTTACATAAGCTGAAGGCAAAGTAGAAAAGGAGGTTTTATTCCAAAGTGGTACGATATTTATGCTTTCAGCAAATGGTCAATATACGGCAGTTGATTCACCAGATTTAATAGATAAAGCCAAATTAGATGAATATGAATTTAACCATTTTGCGCTTAATATATCAGGATCCCAGAAGGTAGGGAGGCCGAAACCCGTGACAGGGCCCGGACATATACGCTGGGCACGCAATCGCAAGCGACAACAGGAAACTCAAAAAGCAGCACGCGTGTTCGAGGCTAACTCCAGAGAGCAACAGCGATACCCGCATGACAAGGGCGCGAGGTGCTGACCCCGGACTCGAGGATCCTGAATCGAAGAGTCTGTCCACCTAACTGTGCAAATTAATTTTATATTTATATTGTTTTTGTAATCATAAACAAAGAGGAAAGCCGAGACAACTTAATCCTCTAGAAGCATCAACTTAGCATTACCGCCAGCTGCAGTAATGTCATTGCTCACAACTTTTTCATGCAATAAGCGTCGAAGATAATTTGGCCCACCAGCTTTAGGGCCAGTTCCACTCATGCCCTGCCCACCAAAAGGTTGCACCCCAACAACAGCACCAATAATGTTTCTGTTGATATAAACATTTCCGCAATGAATATTGTCACATAAATAATTAATCCTAGTGTCAATTCGAGAGTGCATCCCAACAGTTAAGCCATAACCTTTTGCATTTATAGCATCAATTGTCTTTTTAAAATCCTTTTCTTTGTAAGATACTAAATGCAGTACCGGGCCAAAAATTTCACATTTTACATCATCAAAACTTTTAAGCTCAAGTAAAGTTGGCTGAACTAATCTTTTATAAATATCACTTGTTTTATCACAATATTTATCTGAAAGCTTAGTTTGATATGCTATTTTAGCTTTATTAGATTTTACATATTTTGTTAAATGCTCATAAGCCTCTTTATCTATAACAGGCCCAATATCAACTTGATAATTATCAGTATCACCAACTACAAGCTCACTCATAGCACCTACTACCATCTCTTTTAAAGAATCATAAATATCTTCTTGCACCATAAGAACTCGAAGAGCTGAACACCTTTGGCCTGCACTATCAAAAGCTGACCCGATAACATCATCGGTAACTTGCTCTAATAAAGCAGATGAATCAACCACCATCACATTAAGGCCACCAGTTTCAGCTATTAATGGTAAAATCGCACCATCCCTAGCAGCTAGAGTTTTATTAATTATCTGCGCTGTAATAGTTGAACCTGTAAATATAACTCCATCTATATCCTCATGCTTAATCAAAGCATCGCCGTGAGTTTCACCTAAGCCATAAACACCTTGAACCTCATGCTTATCAAAGCCTGCCTGATAACATAAATCTATAGCAAATTGCGCAATTTTTGGAGTTTGTTCAGCAGGTTTTGCAACCACACAATTACCACAGGCTAAAGAGGCACTCACCCCCCCTAGAAATATCGCAAGTGGAAAGTTCCAAGGACTAATACTTACCATCACCCCGCGGGACTCATACCTAAAGCTATTGTCTTCTCCTGTTGGCCCAGGCAAACCTTGCGGCTTATCTAATAACTTAATAGCTTCTTGCGCGTAATATCTACAAAAATCCATTGCCTCCCGAACTTCACTAATAGCATTAGGCACACTTTTACCAGCTTCTTTAATCATAAGCTCATAAAAATATGTTCTGTGCTCATTTATTAAATCAGCTAATTTATTTAGTTTTTCAGCCCTTGAGTGCACACTTGTTTTGGAGAATTTTAAATAGGCCTTTTTAGCATTTTTAACTATTTGATCTACCTTATCTAAACTTGTATCAGCAACTTCTAGATTTAAAGCATTAGTTTTATATTTTGTTTTTATATTTTTGCAATCTTCATCAATTTGCTTAAGATCAGTTGCATAAAACAAATCATCCCCTCTTGAATTTAGCCTATCCTTAAATAAATTTACTGGAAGAGGAATGTTTGGATGCATATGGCCTTTGGTTTGTTCAAACTCTAGCATCGGGTCAGATACCAGCTCTTTAGGGGATAAAGATTTATTATTCATCTTATTAATAAATGAGCTATTGGCACCATTTTCTAATAATCTTCTAACTAAATAAGCTAAAAGATCTCTATATACTCCAACTGGCGAGTATACCCTACATCTTATATCTTTTTGCTCATCTTTAGTTAACCAAGACTCATAAATACTATCGCCTAACCCATGCAAACACTGATACTCAAATTGATCAGTTTTTATGTTCTTTTGTAAAGTTAGCTCTCGAACCAGGGCTATGCTATGCGCATTATGAGTTGCAAATTGCGGATAAATCACATCAATATTATCTAATAATTTATTTGCACAAGCTATATAAGATATATCGGTGTGCACCTTGCGGGTAAATACAGGATATCCATCATGACCATTTTCTTGTGCTATTTTAATTTCAGTATCCCAATATGCCCCTTTCACTAATCTTACTGGAATACTTTTTTTAGCTTTTTTAGCTAGATCAACTAAGAAGTCTATTACATAAAAAGCACGTTTTTGATAAGCCTGTAGAGCTAATCCTAATTTATTATAATCTTTGAGATCTTCATCTAATAATAATCTTTCAATTAAGCTTAAAGACAAATCTAATCTATCTACTTCTTCGGCATCTATAGTTACTTGTAAATCATATTCTTTAGCTTTTTGCACTAAAGTTTTAAGCTTTTTATATAATCTATCGTGTACTAGCTCATATTGATTGAGCATATATCTTGAATCAAGAGCTGATAATTTAATGGATATCCCATCATCTAATCTTTTACTTTTTTCATTGCCTTTGCCTATAGCTTCTATGGCTCCCATATACTCATCAAAATAAAAGTCTGCCATTTTTTGGGTTCTTGCGCCTTCACCTAGCATATCGTATGAATAACAGTAGCCGTCTACTTTAGTTTTATGCGCTCTTTTAATAGCAGATACTATATCTTCGGCCATTACAAACTGCTCACCCATAATTTGCATCATTTTTTGCACTACTTTGCGAATTACAGGTTTTGAAGTGTTTTTTAGCGCTTTTTTAAGCACGCCTTCATAAAACTCTTCTTGTTCTTGTTTTTTGATTTTTTTACCAGTTAAAATTTTACCTGTTAGCATTAAGCCCCATGTAGCCGTATTTACAAACATAGAATCACTTTGTTTTAAGTGCCCTTTCCAATCTCCTTTTAGTATTTGATTCTCTATTAAGGCATCCCTTGTGGCGCTATCTGGAATTCTAAGTAATGCTTCAGCTAAGCACATTAAAGCTATGCCCTCATCGTTAGATAAATCATACTGTTGCATAATCTTTTTAACAGAGTTAATAGAAGTTACATTGCGCTGCAGATTAATAATTTCAATTGCACGGCGCTGAATCTTTTTTTGCATATCATCAGATGGAGTGCAGCTTTCAAATAAGCTTTTAACGCATTTTTCTTCTGGCACATGAAAATTTTTAATAACATTTTTATAAATTTTATTTTCAAAAATTGGTATCAAAGGTAACTTCATAGAGCAACTCCAGCATAACGAATAAGTAGAAATATATTGTGAATTATAGATGATCTTTTGCCTGTTTACTATGGTGCCTTATTTAAGGCCAACTAATTATATTAGTTAGTTTTAAACCTATACGCCCTAAAGGTTTGGTTTTTAAAATTTATCTTTTTATATTCAATAATACTGTTATTATACGCCAGTTATTTTTATAAAAGGAGTCAATATGAACATATTAAAACCTACTACTTCTAGTATTATTTGCACGCTTTTCTTATCAACAGCCTCCATGCAATCTTTTGCTCTTGCAAATAATCAATTAAATAATCAAAAAGATAAATCAACTTGTGAAATTATTATAGATGCAGGAAGCTCTGGATCTAGGTTACATTTATTTAAATTAACCTCCTCAACTAATATTTCAAATAATCTTTCAACTAATATTTCAAATAATCTTTCAACTAATATTTCAAATAATATTTCAACTAATCTTTCAACTAATATTTCAACTAATATTTCAAATAAGTTTAAAAATAAAACCCTTCCTGATTCCATAGAAGACCTTACAGAAGACAATCATATAAAGACAAGTCCAGGCATATCAAGTTATGTTGATAACCCGGCCAAAGCAGGAGCCTCTATAAAAGATCTTCTTGATAAGGTAATTTATAGCCTAGATGATCATCCTATTACTAAAGAATGCAATCAAGATTTAAGCCAAATCCCAGTTTATTTAAATGCAACCGCTGGAATGCGACTAGTACCTAAAAAGCAGCAAAAAAAAATTTACAAGGCTATCAAAAACTCACTGTCATCTTCATATAACTGGAAAGCAGGTTCAATCAAAACAATCCCCGGCTGGCAAGAAGGCTTATTTGATTGGTTAAGTCTAAACTATGAAAATATAAAAAACGGTGAAGCCACATCTGGCGCGCTTGATTTAGGGGGTGCATCTACTCAATTAGCATTTGATACTAAAAACATGCCATCTTCAGATCTAACTTCTAAAACTAAAGATGATAAAAAAGTAATTAAATTAAAACTTAATAATAAAAAGTATAAAATATTTAGCATAAGTTTCTTAGGCCTAGGCCAAGATCAAGCAAGAGGACGTATTTTAAAAGCTTCTCCTGATAGCTTTTATTATTGTTATCCTGAAGATGCAATTTTTAACGAGCCCAAATCAACAAACGGAGTAACCCCAGCGCCTTCTGATTATAATATAATATCCAAAGGAAAGTTTAGACCTATGAACTGTAGGTGGGCTGCAAAAATAGTATTAAATCAAAAAGGTGTCTACTCTAAAGTTAACAAACTCCTTACTCCTGAACTAACTTCTAGGCATAATGATAAGAAGTTTATGGCCTTTGCCGGGTTTTATTATGCTTCTGATTTTTTTGATAAATCTAAAAACCTACAAGAGCTATCAAATAGCATAAAAGAAAAATGTAAAGACAACTGGGATGATTTTCAAAAAAGCAACCAAGTAACCCCTGCTATTCCTACTAAATATTTTATTAATGAGTGCATAAATGCCTCCTACGCCTTAGAACTGCTTCATTATGGATATAAATTTCCAATTAATAATTCTGATAAAATACAATTTATATCAGATGCTGATTGGACTAAAGGAGCGGCTTTATATTATTTTTTGAAGAAATAACTCACCTTACGCACAAGTATAAATTCATGCAAAAAAACAAGATATCCCAATCATAAGAAATAACCCGCCGCAGTCGTTGCGAGTGAGCGTAAGCTTGCGCGGCAATCTCCTTCCAATTGCTACGCCTATCATTATATAAAATCAACAGCAGTTGTGTGGGAGATTGCCACACTCGCCTCACGGCTCGCTCGCAACGACTGCATTGGGTGGTTGCTTTTTATTTTGGTCCAACCTCTTACTTTTAAAAAAGAGATCCACACAAAAAGCTCTGGCAACTAAACGACTGCATTGGGTGGTTGCTTTTTATTTTGGTCCAACCTCTTACTTTTTA
>CAJQSL010000075.1 GCA_905612315.1 uncultured Francisellaceae bacterium | reverse complement strand
ATATTACGATTGATGAACAAGTAAATGACGAAAGTGCTAATAAAATGCACTGGGAAAAAAGAAAAATAAATCAACTTATTTATGCTAAAACTAAGCCAGGAGATGTTGTAATAACTTATGAAGCTGCAAGTATTGCAAGATCAACTCTGCAGGTGTTAGAAGTTTTAGAGTTATTATCGCAAAAGGGTGTTGCTTTACACTTTATGAAATATAACAGTTTGTTTTTACCAGAGAAGTTTTATAAAACAGAAGAGTTTTTAAGATTAGTAAAACATGTAGAAAGTGATTTTGTCGCAAGAAGAACAACTGATGCTTTGGCTAGACGTCGTGCGGCAGGTTTACCATTAGGTCGTCCTAAAGGTCGTAAGAACAAAACAAGAAAACTAGATAAATACCGTGAAGAAATCAAAAAATATATGGCTTTAGGTATTAATAAAGCATCTATTGCTAAGTTAGTTGGTTGTCATGCACAGACTTTATACAATTACTTAGAGGATTATGACCTGATGAATGACACATCTGTTGAAGAATTTGACACAGGTACTGAAGTTGGTCTTGAAGCGTTAGAAACTTATACTGAAGGGTAATTAATTGCCATACAGTAGAACTAAATGATACAATCGCATCAAAATTTGGTGCGATTTTTTTTTGCATTTTTTTTATTCTATAAAACAAGGGGGTTATGATGGCTGATCAGTTAAGTCAATTGGATCAATTAAAGCAATTAACAACAGTTGTTGCTGATACTGGAGATATTAATAATATTAAGCATTATAGTCCTCAGGATGCCACTACTAATCCAAGTTTGATCTTAAAGTCAGCGTTAGATCCGGCTTATAAATCTATTTTTGATAAATCTGTAGAAGAGGCTAAGTCTCACGGGGATAATTTATCTGACCAACTCTACTGGGCGCATTTACATCTAGCTGCCAATTTTGGTTGTGAAATTTTAAAATATGTTCCTGGTCGAGTATCTACAGAGATTGATGCAAGATTATCATTTGATACCCAAAAAACAATTGATGAAGGAAGAAGGTTAATCGAGCTTTATTCTCAAAAGGGAGTTGATAAATCAAGAGTTTTATTAAAAATAGCAGCTACTTGGGAAGGTGTTCAGGCTGCTAAAGTTTTAGAGGCAGAAGGCTTAAATTGTAATATGACTTTAATCTTTCATTTATCACAGGCTATTGCTTGTGCTGATGTAAATGCAACTTTAATTTCTCCATTTGTTGGTAGAATAACTGACTGGTATAAAGATAATGCAGGTTTTGATAGTACAAAAGAAGGTGCCGCACTGAAGGATCCAGGGGTCTTGTCTGTTAAAGATATTTATAATTATTTTCATCATTTTGGACATAAAACAATAGTTATGGGGGCTTCTTTTAGAAATATCGGTCAAATTCAGCAATTAGCAGGTTGTGATTATTTAACCATTAGTCCGCAGTTGTTAGCCATTCTTCAAGATAACCCTGATGATTTGCCAGCCACGTTGTCTGATTCTAGCGCAAAATCTATGAATTTAGAGAAAATCAAGCTTGATGAGGCAGCCTTTAGGTGGTCACTAAATCAAGATCCTATGGCAACTGATAAATTATCCGATGGTATTAGGCGTTTTGCAGCAGATATAGAAAAGCTAGAGGACATGCTAAAAATAGCTTTAAGCTAGCATATTTATGTAGGTTTATTGCTATTTTTATTGCTTTTATTTTTATCTTGAATATGATATAATATCCGCAATGGAATTTTTAATATCTAAATGGAGCTATTCGTGTCAAATATTGTACAACCTGGTATCGTTCATCTCGTACTACCTAAAAAGGCTGCTGCAGCAAAGGCTTGTCGTAAGTTATTAGCTATGCCAAACTCCCCTGAGCGTGTTGCAGATATGATAAATAAATTATCTAATATTATGTTTCAGGATGAAGAGAATAAGTTTACAAGGTATGAGTGGATATTATTAATTCTTGAAAAAATATTTCAAAATGAGCCATTTTCTGAAGATTTAGAAGCATTTTTAGGCGATGCTCAAGATACTGTTAAAGTTAAAGATAAAGGTGATGCTGTAAAGACAGGTGAAAGTCATAATCTTGATGGGGTTGATTTTAGAGACGAAGATTTTTCTGATTTAGGAATACCAGATTTTGATGAATTATTTGATAAAGCTGAGAACCAATTCACGGATATGGAAGAAAACCTTAAAAACTTAAAAGATTTAAGTTCAGAATTTTTAATCGCAGTTGAGTTGTTATTAGATTTAAATAACACTAAGCGAGAAAATGTTGAGGTGACAATTGATGTTGATGGTGAAGGTATGTCTTTCACTAAGTTTACGGATTCTATCTTAAATGGGGATTTGTTAGAAAAGTTTTCATTTGATCAGTTAATGTCAATGATGTTTGCTTTGCCTCCTGGCGTTATTGAAAAATTATTGAAAAAATTAGATGATATGTTTTTCCAAAGCGTATTGAAAAGAAAGTTTTATAATTTGTCTTTAAAGCGTTATTTGGGGCGGATTAGTTATTATAAAGATAGTGAATCTGATAATAACTACTTGAAAGCTAAACTAGATGATTATCAATCATTTGCAACTCAAGCCAATACAAAAATTGGATTTATTGAAAAAGAAACCAAATCTATTTTGGATATTAAAGCAGCTGTAGATGAGCATCTTGGTGCTGAAGTTGATGTTCAAGCGCAACTAGAAGCGGCAGCTAAGACACCAGAGGAAAAGCGTATGGATGCAGCAGCTAGAGAGCTTTCAGATGCTAATGAGCCGAGTGTTGATGATAGCGTCGCGCAAGATCAAACATTTAGAGCGAAGAGTGATACTCCAGAAACTGAGAAAAGTGCAACTAAAGAAGCAGCATCCAGCAAAAAAGATAAAGAAGCTCCAGCACCTACGCCAGATGATTAATCTTTTAGATGGCTTCTAATCTTGCATATTTTAGAATAAGGGTTTTAGGACCTTCTTTATCAAATTCAACTTCAACTTTGACTTGTTCATCGCCAAAAAGTTGATTTATAATGCCTTCTCCAAAGCGAGGATGTCTTATTCTGTCCCCAGCTTTAAATGGCACTTCATCGATAAGCTCTTGATTTTTAAACATTTGCTCTGTTGTAACACATGTTTCAGGGTCTGTCATGTTATCACTCCTGGAATTATTCATATTTTTTATTTGTCGTGCCAATTTTGGTCTTTTTATTTTGGCATAATCACTTATAAGATCCATATTATCAATGCTAAGCTCTTTAATAAATCTGGATGGCTTTTGCATGTGAGTCTGACCATATTGGTCCCTCATCTTAGCATAACTTAAAATTAATTGCATCTTCGCTCTGGTTATGGCTACATAGCACAGCCTACGCTCTTCTTCTAGCTGCTTTTCATCATTTTGATTCCAATAAGCTGGAAATAAATTTTCTTCAAGTCCTGCGCAAAATACAATTGGAAATTCTAACCCTTTAGATGCATGAATTGTCATTAATTGAACTTTAGGTTCATTATCTTGTTTTTCAGGGCGCTCTGAATCTAAAACTGCATAAGCTAAAAACTGTTGTCTTATTTGATCTAGCGGTATTTTTATATCATCTTTAAACTCTGATACGTATGCGCTTTGAAATTGATTACATGCGCTAATAAATTCATTTAAGTTTTCTATTTTATTTTGGGCTTGTTCTTTTGTTTCTTTTTGATACATGCTAATAAGATTAGTGTCTTCTAGAATTAACTGGGCAAGGTCACCTAATGAGTCAAATTTTGTATCTGATTTATCTAGTTGACTAGTTAAATTATTCCAGTTTTTAATATAACTTATTAGTTTTAGCATTCCGCCTTGAGCTTTAGATGGAAGTTTTGCTGCAAGAGTATTACACGCCTCCCAAAGGGATACATCAGCATTATTTGCATATTCTAAAATTCCTTCCCAGGTTTTAGCGCCAATTCCACGGGCAGGGATATTAACAATTCTAGCCAAAGCATGGTCATCATTAGGGTTAGCGCTTAATCTTAAGTATGAAAGAATATTTTTTATCTCAGCACGCTCGAAAAACTTTAAGCCACCATAAATTTTATATGGAATACCAGCTTGCATTAAAGCCTCTTCAATAACACGAGATTGAGCGTTAGTTCTGTATAATACGCCAATTTGATCTATTTGGATTTTATGTTTTTGCGACTGAATAGATATGTTTTTAGCAATAAACTGTGCTTCAGCTGTAGCATTAAAGCCTTCATATAAAATAATTGGCTCGCCTTCTGGCTGTTCCGTCCAAAGAGATTTACCCCAGCGGCTTTGATTATTTTTAATTAAAGTATTAGCAGCATCTAAAATGTTTTTAGAAGATCTATAATTTTGCTCTAATCTTATAACTTTAACGCCTGGATAATCTTTTTGAATATCAAGAATGTTTTCAATACAAGCCCCGCGCCATGTGTAGATAGATTGATCATCATCTCCGACAGTCATAAGTTTTGTTTCTGGTGATGTAAGAAGCTTAATCCAGTTGTATTGCAAAGGGTTAGTATCTTGGAACTCATCAACTAAAATATGCTTAAACTTACCTTGATAATATAAGCGCAGCTCATCATTATTTTTTAATAATTCATAGCATCTAAGTAATAGCTCAGAAAAATCTAGTAAACTTTCACTATTTAATTTTTTCTCATATAGCTTATAAACTCTGCTCATTATGGCATGTTCAATGTTATCTTGCTCTTTAACATCATTCGCACGAATGGCTTTATCTTTATTAGAATTTATAAAACTTTGAATAGATTTTATCGGAAATTGTTTTTCATCGATATTATTAGCTTTGGTGATTTTTCTAATTAGTTTGTATTGGTCATCCGAGTCTATAATAATAAAGTCTTCAGTAAGGTTCGCTTCACTATGATGAATGCGCAGCATTTTATGGGATAACCCATGAAAAGTACCGATCCACATTTTATATAAATCAATCTGACATTTTTCAGCAACTCTTCCTTTCATCTCTTGGGCAGCTTTATTTGTAAAAGTTACCGCCAAAATAGAGTTAGGAAAACAATTTTCTATAGAAAGCAGCCAGTTGATTCTATGAACTAAAACTCGAGTTTTACCACTGCCAGCGCCAGCTAATACCAATACGTTTTGATCAGCTGATATAACAGCTTCTTTTTGCATTGGGTTCAGCCCTGATGTGATAGTATCTTCAGTTGAGAAGGTTGTATTTTCGTGGGCATTAATCAGCGGCTCATCTGTATTAATCTGCTGCATGTTAGTTGCCCTCTTTAAAGTATATTGTATGTTGTTATTGTGACGTTTCTTTTGCTAGAGTTCTATAA
>CAJQSL010000074.1 GCA_905612315.1 uncultured Francisellaceae bacterium | reverse complement strand
TTAGTATAGGCTAGTTTTTTTTAAGTCTTTTTAATATATGATCATTATTGGAGTGCGTAAGGTGAGTAATTAATCTGTAACAGCAGATATATCGAGCATTCCTCTGGTATTTTGCCAGCTGGTTGTTGCATTTTTTACTGCTACTTCTTGTATCCAGCGAGCGAGCGGACCACTTTTTGCGCCAAAATCTATATTATCTTGGCTTGGAATGCTTTTAACTTTTATATCAATATTTTCACTAGGAATGCTAAGTTGATATGCTTTATAAAAAGATGTTTCGGCGTTTTTTGAATAATGCTCAGGGCCAACAGGTTTTAGTTTAAAGTCATTAGATTTTAACCATGTTCTTGTTCTATCCCCATTTTTATTTGATATTATCATGCCTCTGGCTTCTTTGGAATAAGATCCATTGGCTGTTCCACACACAAAAAGTGACTCTTTATCTTGATTTTTTTGGAGTAAGTACACGCAAGCAAAATTTCCTGATATGCTTGGTCTTTCAGTAGTAATTACGCTTTCTACATATGCAACAGATCCTGGTCCGTTATTATTTAAGATTAAATTGCCAATTTTACCACTAATTTGTGAGCCTAAACTGCTAAATGAATATGCATTTACAGTATCATTTGTCGGTACAAAACCAGGGCCGTATTTTGATTGATCTTCATCAGTTCCTTGGGGGGTTAGTTCTATGTTAGAAATACTAATATCAATATTATTATTATTATTATTATTATTATTATTATTATTATTATTATTATTATTATTATTATTATTATTAGTAAGGGTAAAGGCGCCTAGGTTATTATTATTGGCGGTCCATTTTGCGCTATAGCCTTTTGCAAAGGTGATGTTATTTAATGAAAAAGATTTTGAGTTATTAAAATCAATTTTTGCTATGCCTATTTTTTGTTCTTTTTTATATTCTTGAGATGGTGGGTCAAACCATAAGACATTAAAAATAACTAATCTATAGTTTCCACAGCGCCATTGACCTAGAGGCATATTTTTAGAGAGTATATTTAAAGATGTTATTTCAGCTAGGGCTGATGCGTAATAATGATCTTGAGATAGACCTTCAAAAAATATTCTTTGAGAGCCATACTTTTTCATTAAGGGTGCTTGCATATAGTTATTTATGCGACCGCCACTCGGTGGCTGAGTGCAATAATTGGCATTATTATAATCCCTGCTATAATTTATAATATTTAAAGCTTGTTTTTGAAGGTTAGCTAATTGGTTTTTAGGTATGTTTAGATCATAATCTATATAGCTAAGTGATGCTGATGCAAGGCTCGGGGTTGATATAAAAATTGATCTAAAAATATAAACATACCCAATATTTGTGATTTTAATAATAGTAATGCCTTCTTCTTCTTTATTTTTTTATAACATAAAAGCATTAAGTTTTGTTGCTATTTAATTTGACGATATTACAAGTGTTATATTTAATTAAAAATCAATAAACATACAATTATTAAGCTTATATATATTTTGTTTTTGTTTTAATTATCTATATTGATTAATTTACCTACTAAATAATAAAAACACAGGTATCTATATAATGCTACAAAAATTTAAAAAGTCACTTTTATTGATTTTAGGTTTATTGGCTGCAATGCAAAGTGTCCATGCAAAATCTAATACAAAACTTATTATCGAAAATAATTTTAAATATACAAGTTTATATTTTAGAGTAGCGACAGATCCTGGAAATTTAATAGATTTAGATTCTGAATCAAAAAAGTCTTTTATAATAGCTCCAAATGAGAATAAAACTATTGGCGTTAGGGCGGATCAAGCTGAACCTGGGGTCGAGGCATATTTGCAAACAAAGTTTCCTCTTTATTCAAATGCAAGAAGAGTTCTAAAAGATACAGCCTTTTGGGGAGTGAGAGTTGTAGATTCAAATGATATAGATTTATCTGGTTATATTGTGCCTTTATATATGGCATTTAGCTGGAAAGGCGGGGCAGCTAATATTAAAAAAATCGCGTTTTGTTCACCTGAGTTTTTTATAGAGCATGATGGTAGTTGTGAGAGTTCTTTATTTTAATAATTTGTTTAATTTTGTTTATATAATACTATAATTAACTAACTTAAATAATTATGGAGTTGAAGTTATGCAGGTTTATTTAGATTTTTTAAAAGATATTCTAGAAAATGGTACGGATAAGCCAGATCGTACAAATACAGGGATAAGAAGTGTTTTTGCAAGGCAAATGCGCTTTGATTTAACCGAAACCTTCCCTTTATTAACTACTAAAAGTGTACATTTTAAAAGTGTTGCGCATGAGCTTTTATGGTTTATAAAAGGCGATACTAACACCCAATATTTACAAGATAATGGCGTTAGAATCTGGAATGAATGGGCGGATGAATATGGTAATTTAGGCCCGGTCTATGGTAAGCAGTGGCGCGCCTGGGAGGCAGAAGATGGTAGGATTATTGATCAGCTATCTGAAGTGATTCAAGAGATTAAACAAAACCCTAATTCACGAAGATTAATAGTTAGTGCCTGGAATGTTGGGGATTTAGAAAAAATGGCATTGCCACCGTGTCATGCTTTATTTCAGTTTTATGTTTTAGATGGCAAATTATCTTGTAATCTTACGCAAAGATCAGCCGATGCTTTTTTAGGAGTTCCTTTTAATATTGCAAGTTATTCCTTGCTAACTGTGATGGTCGCGAAAATGTGTGATCTTGATCCAGGTGAGTTTATTTGGTCAGGAGGAGACTGTCATATTTATCATAATCACTTTGATCAGGTAAAAGAGCAGTTATCTAGAAAACCTAAAGACTTACCAACATTAAAGATTCATAGTAAAAAATCAAGAATAGAGGATTATGAGTTTGATGATTTTGAGTTATTAGATTACGCTCCGCATCCAAAGATAATTGGTAAAGTTGCAATTTGATTTACAAAAGCATTCACAAAAACAATCTTATGTTAAATATGAAAAAAACTGATTTTAAAAAAATAAATTTAGATAAATTAAATTTAAAAATGATTGTAGCTTTTGATAAAAATAAAGCTATAGGCTTAGATAATAACTTATTATGGCATTTGCCTGAAGATTTAAAACTATTTAAAAAGTTAACTTCAGGCAATTATGTTTTAATGGGGCGTAAAACTTTTGAGTCTATTTTTGCTATTATTGGCAAGCCATTGCCAGATCGAACTAGTTTGATTTTAACTAGAAATAACTTTTTGAATAATAATTTGGATAATAAATCAGCTGATTGCGTTATTTTAAATAGCATAGATGATCTTTTAAAATATTTTGAATCTCATATTCTTGGGGCAAATTTAGATAAAGAAGTTTTTTGTATAGGCGGGGCTAATATTTATGCGCAGCTGTTGCCATATGCAAAAACTTTATATATCACCGAGGTTGACACGGAAGTTAAGGATGCAGATGCGTATTTTCCTGATATTGATTTAGATGGGCCAGAGTGGGTTTTAGAGCACGAGCAGGTTTACTCAAAGGATGAAAAGCATGCATTTGACTTTGCCTTTAAGCAATATACGCGTATAATGTAGCCGAAGTAAAATCGAGCCATCGATTTTTTTAAAATCGATACGTGCTACGCACGAGATTGCTTCGACGTAGTCTCGCAACGACTGCGTTCGGTATTGTTGATACGGTTGTAATGTTTTTCAACGCCCCGATGGCACAGTTGGATAGCGCGGTCCCCTCCTAAGGGACAGGTCGGAGGTTCGAATCCTTCTCGGGGCGCCATTATAGATTTTACTTAAGAGAAAAAATTTGGTATAATATTGGGTGATCATATATAGACAAAAGAAGCTCAAAATACCTACCGCAGTCATTGCGAGCAAACTTGCGAAGCAACCTCGTGCGTGGCACGTATCGATTTGTAAAAATCGATAAATTGAAATAATTTGTCTATAAAAAAAAGATCATAAATTAAATATCAATTCTATTTTAAGGAGATAAAAAATGATTAAAGTTGGAGATCAATTACCAGAGTTTTCAGTAGATGCAACAGTTTCAATGGATTTAAAAACTGCTTTTGAGAAAGTGACTGACAAAAGTTATGAAGGCAAGTGGAAGGTTTTGTTTTTCTGGCCTAAAGATTTTACTTTTGTGTGCCCAACAGAGCTTGTAGCTTTCAATGATTTATATGATGATTTTGAAATCCGTGATACACAATTGTTAGGTGCTTCTATAGATAGCGAATTTGTACATTTAGCATGGAAACAATCAAGAGAAGATCTTGGCGCGATAAAATATCCTATGTTAGCTGATGTTAAGCGTGAGTTATCAACTGCATTAGGTATTTTAGATGAGCAAAGTGGTGTTTCCCAAAGAGCAGTTATTATTGTTGATCCTAAAAACACTGTAAGATTTGTAATGGTTACTGACATGAGCGTAGGTAGAAATACTAAAGAAGTTTTACGCGTGTTAGATGCTTTACAAACTGATTCTTTATGCCCATGTAACTGGAATAAAGGTGAAGAAATTATTGATTTAGATAAAGTAGATTCTAAATCAAAGAAGGAAGAATCATATGCCTAAAAAATTTGGTGTGATAGGTTGTGATATTGAGCATAGCCTATCACCACAAATTCATAATAATTTTGGAGAAATCTGTGATCTAGCAATAGATTATCAGATTTTTTCTGTCTCTAGTGAGAGTGAAGATATATACAAAGACTTCATAGCTTTTGTAAAAGATTTTTTTAAACAAGATGATGCTATAGGTTTAAATGTAACTATTCCTTTTAAAACTCATGCCTATGAGTTATGTGATGAATTATCTGATATATCTAATGCAACTAAATCAGTCAATACTATTTGTATGCGTGATGGCAAATTATATGGAGATTCAACCGATGGGTATGGTTTTATATCAGATTATCATAATAATTTTGAGCCTCTTAAAGATAAAAATATTTTAATTTTTGGAGCTGGTGGGGCTGTCAGGGGTATTTTACCAAATATTATAAAAGAAAAGCCAAAAAGCATATTTATTTATAATAGACCTAAAAATATTTCCAAGGCTGAGGCCGTAGTGCAGGATCTTACAGATTTTGATGTAGATTTATCTTTATTTGATAAAAATAATAAGTCTTCTAAATATGATGTTCTAATAAATGCTGCAACTGATAAATTTATTCTAGATAAAAACAATTGTGAAATTTGCGAGCAGGTTGTTAAGATGGGCGCTAAATTTGCATATGATTTAAGTTATTCTAAAAGTTCAAAAGATTTAAAACTTGGGCTTACTAATTTTTGTAAATGGGCTAAGGACAAAGATTTAAAATATTCAGATGGCTTAGGGATGTTGGTTTATCAGGCCTCTAAAAGTTTCTATATCTGGAATGAGTTAGAGTTAGATGCTGATGATTTAAATATTACTATAGCTAATCTTCGAGAGCTCCCTTTAAGATAAATTAGAGATTCTTATGAGTATAAAACACTATTATTTTGATTATGCTGCAACTACGCCGTTAGATTCTAGTGTGCGTGATAAAATGATTTCTTATTTACAACAAGAAGATAGTTTTGGTAATACTGGGTCCTCTCACTATTTTGGTTTAAAAGCTAAAGAGGGCGTAGATTTGGCACGTGCGCAGGTAGCAGAATTAATTAATGCAAACCCTTCTGAGATTATTTTTACAAGCTGTGCTAGTGAATCAGTTAATTTGGCCCTAAAAGGAGTTATGCAAAGATATTTAAATAGTTATAAGCAAAAACCTCATATTATTACAAGCGCAACTGAGCACAAAGCAGTGTTAAATGCGGCAAGCTCCTTAAGTCAACTTGGGTGTGAGATTACTTATTTAAGGCCGGATAACTTAGGGCAAATAAGTGCTGAGCAAGTTGAAGATAAAATTAAAGAAAACACAGTTTTGGTAAGTTTATTACATGTTAACAATGAAATTGGTGTAATTACGGATATAGAAAAAATTGCTAATTTGACATCAGATAAAGGGATTTTATTACATGTAGATGCCGCGCAAAGTTTAGGAAGAGTTAAATTAGATTTAGGCAATACGCCTATTGATTTATTATCTTGTGCATCACATAAAATTTATGGGCCTAAAGGCGCTGGGGCTTTATATATCCGTAAAAACCCGAGATTAAAACTTTCTCCATTAATTGATGGGGGTGGGCAAGAAGGCGGCTTAAGGTCCGGCACATTATCCACTATTAATATTATTGGTATGGGAGAAGCATGCGCGCAGCTTAAAAATAATTGGGATAAAGACAGATCTCATATTAAAGAGCTTTCTAATTATTTTTTAGAAAATATTCTTAATTCAAATAAAACTAATAAATATAGCTTAAATGTAAGAGATGCGAATAGAGTTCCGGATATTCTAAGTTTGTCTATAGGTGAAGATGCAGATGTTTTTATTAAATCACGGCCTCAAATCGCAATTTCTGCAGGTTCGGCTTGTAGTTCTGGGGCTATGCAGACATCGCACGTGTTAACTAATTTAGGCATGAGTCCACTGCAAGCGCAGCAAGTTGTGAGAGTATCAATTGGTAGGATGAGTACCAAGGATGAGGTGGATTTTTTAATTAGTGAGTTTGCTTAATTTTTTATATATCTTTGTGCCAATACCATAAATAAATACTAAGTATTTTTTTAATTTATAAATTTATTATTTTCTTAATATTTATTTAATAAAGTTTCTTTTTAATTACATAAGTAATTTCTAATGAGATAAATTAAATTGAAGATTAAGGAAATATATTATGAGTGACACTGGGGTGCAAGATACAATTGACAACGTAGTTGGATACTTTAATTCAAATGTTGAGAGATTAAAATACCGAGGCTCAGATATTGAAATAAGGCTTGAGTTAGCTAATCATTTGTCCATTATGATTGAGAACTTAGAGATGATGACTGAACCAGATTCTGATGATGAGTTTGCTTCAGATATTTCTTTAGATGAGAGTGACTCAGAAAAATTAGTTGGGAAGTTGATCAATGGTTTGCGTCAAGAGCTAGAAGAAGGAAGGTTGCATAATGTAATAAAAAACTTTAAGGCTAAAAAACCTTTTATAAAACACCAAGGTAAGACTATCATTAATCCTGGATCTGAAGTTTTTATTAAAAGCGAAGCTGAAGATCAAATCTGGGATAATTTTTTTGATGAGTTAGGTTTTGAATCTCTATTTGAAAGTGGCGGCGTGGCTACTGAAGGTAAAGCGATCAAAGATAAATTGACCGCTTATTTTAATGAAAACATAGATATGTTAGAAAAACCTGAGTCACCTATTAAAGAGAGGCTAAGATTATTAGGTTCTTTGCCTATTATAATTAAAGGTTTAAATAATATTTTTGTTGCAGGAGATTTAGAAGATTCAGAGGATGAATATAGTGAAGCCGAAAAAAAAGCAGTAGAAGATGTCATGGAGTTTTTGAAACAAAACCTTCAGGAAGGCGAATTATCCGAAAATTTTAAAAAGCTACAGAAAGCATTATTAGATAATGAAGATAATATTAAAGATGAAGCTAGTAAAGTAATATATGCGGAGTTTTTTGACGAAACTGGTATGGGTTCTTTATTAGATGAAGGGAAACTATCTACTGCTAATGCTGCTGCTACTGCTGCAGTAAGTACTGCGCAGTTCGCACACGGCGGCGCGGCGCAACGTTCAGTGGCGTCTGCAGTGCCCGTCGGCCAACTGGCTCTGAAGGCGTGGCGCCTCCGCGCCCCCGCCGAAGTCGAGCCAGGCCGTGTTGTGTTGGAGATGTCATTTATGGGTGATCGAATGCCTGCTGCTGAGCCTGAAGCTGATTTACCGTTTCTAGGAGTCGCAGCAGGAGGGGAGGATGCAGAAAACCCTGAAGGTAAAGATTCTGGTTGTGCTGTACAATAGAGATATTACTAAATTAACCTAATAAGCATTCTTACTAATAAAACCTTTAAAGATAGTTAGAAAGATAATTTTAAGATCAAATCCGACCGACCAATTATCTATATAAAATAAATCATACTCGATACGAGTTTTAAGATCGGTATCGCCTCTCCAGCCATTAATTTGTGCCCAGCCGGTAATTCCTGCTTTGACAAGATGTTTTTGCATATAATTTGGTATTTCGTCTTTAAATTTTTCGACAAAAACTGGGCGCTCTGGGCGCGGGCCAACTATAGACATATCACCTTTGATGACATTTATAAATTGAGGCAGCTCATCCAAACTGGTTTTTCGCAAAAATGCCCCAAATTTAGTTGCACGCTTTTCACCTGATTTAGCCCATACAGCACCTGATTTATCTTCGGTATCTTGCGGCATTGATCTAAATTTAAGCATGTTAAATGTTTTGCCATCCCAACTTAGCCGTTCTTGTTTGTAAAGTACTGGGCCTTTTGATGTGATTTTTATTATGCCTGCAATTATAAGCATTATGGGGCTTATTAAAATTAATATTATTGTTGATATTAGCTTATCTTCGGTATATTTAATTATTCTATTAAAACCAAAAAGTGGGGATGTTCTAATATTAATCATCGCCATATCAGCTATTTCAGTTATGCTGTGATTAAGTAGGTTTAGATCATATAGCATAGGAATTATCCTGATTTGAATGCAGGATGATTTTAATATATTCAAGGTTCTTGCGATGTCTTTGTTACTTTTTAGCGAAAGTCCTATCCAGATTTCTTTTACTCCTTCTTTTTTTATGTGTTTTAGTAATGCGTTTGATTTATTTAATAACTTATCAGATGTTTCTAAAAATGATTTAGCGTTAAATCCTGACCAGTTTGCTTTATCGAGATTACCTTTTATATTATTAAACTCCATTTTACTGCCGATAAATAAAATATTCTTTTGATTTAAGCCTTTGGCGCGCATCCAAGCTAAGGTTCTAAAAAGAATAAATCTTTCAATAGAAGTTAGAATTAGGGTGGTTATCACAAAATAAGTAAGCCAAATTCTGGATATGTGAGCACCTGTCTTAGTTAAAACTGCAAACAAGCATATTATTAAAACCCATAGAATCCAGTATTTAAAAAGTTTTGTTAAAATAACTCCAAAGCTGCGACCACGAATGTTGGTGTAAAGCTTGTTTTTTCTAAAAATAATAACAAGAATAAAACCTGCAGCTAATACTTCCCATAGGTGAGGTGCAAATCTATCAGCTGAGGCAAACCTTAGCCAATAACCTATGAGACTAGATAGTATCACCAGCATGAAGTCTATGCTCATTAAAGCATAGTCAAGGTGCGATTTTATGATGGCTGTTTTATTTTTCATTGCAAAAATATGCCTATATAATTTTGATCTTTATATTTTAATTATATAGGGCAATTGTTCAAAAAACATAATAAAATAGGATATAAGTCATTTTATTGTGTAATTTTATTGTGTAATTTCAGGTTGGGAATCTTGGTTATTTAAACTCCATATATCTATATTCGCACTTTGTTCAGAAGTTAGCTCAGAAGCTGTCTCAGTAGGCGGTTGTTCAATGTTGGTAGGGTTATTTAAAAGCTCTTCATAGCTCGTTTGATTGTTTGTGTAATTTAAAAAAAGTTCAATTGGGGAGTGCTTTGGTGTCGCATAGTGAATTGGTGCAGTAATAATAGCTGTAAGTTGTAAGGACATAGCACTTAGAACAGATAAAAACACTGGCAAGGAAAACGCCATATCAGAAAAATATTTATGGTGTATCCCTAAAGTTAAAGCTATTGCAAATATAAATGCTGTCATACGTTGTGGGAAAATAGCTGATTGATTATAAGAGTTCATAAATATCTGATTTGGGATATTGGTTATTTTTTTTAATAAGCTACAAATAGCAATAATAGGCCCGAGGATTAATCCTGCAAAAAAGCGCACACAAGCTAAGGTTGGGTTTGATCTGTCAGAGCCTGCATTATATTCAAATACATATTTTAAACCTAAAGCAAGAGCATTTCTAATAACTCCTAAACTTGCATTTAAAGTTGCAAGCGGCATAAAGATGCGAAGATTTATATTTGCAATATTAGCTAATAAGCTCTCAGATGCATCTTGCTCAGTGTCTAAAGAGCTTATATCTTCATCTTTCTTATTGTTATATAAAAAACTTGTGAAAATTAAATTTTGGTAATTTAATTTGGTGCTTTCTAAATATTGTTTAAATAAGGCTTTGTATAAATGATTTGGGTTTAAGAGTTTTAGTATCTTACTTCTATTTTTAGGGTCTATAGGGTTTATAATGGGCGCGATATAAAAGGGCCCTTGAAGTAATAATATCGCGTGGATAAGTGCAAATGTGTTTCTGGTTTGAGCAACTTCTTGTTGGTGTTGCGGCTGATTTTCACGTGATCCTGTATACGCATATATAGCCAAACCTATTATGGGCAATAAGTTTATTAAAAACCCAAAAAATAAAAGTCTATTCGGGTACTTATTGGAATTAAAGGCCGCGACTATACTATGGTTTAAATTCCCAAGGAGAAGGTGAGGGTAATATCTAATTAGCGCCAAAGATGTATGAGCTAATTTTATTAAAGATCCTAAAGAGTATCTCACATATGGGTTATATCGGTGTTTACTTGAATAATTTCTTAAAATAGGTGAGATTGTAGCTAATTGTTTAAAGCCATTGATATGATTATCAAGCTCAAATATACCTAGATTTAAAAGATCCAAGCTAAGGTGCGCCCAGCTTAGCATGTTTAAGTAGATAAGCCTTCTTGGGTACGTAGTGTGTGGGTCTAAGATTTCATTATGAATGGCACTTAACCCGGAAAAAGGTAGAATGGCTTGCTCACCGGCTTGTTGCCAGATATATTTTTGAATATCCAGCCATTGTTTAGCGGTATAAGTGCTGCGATAAAAGTGCTCAAACACTAAAGTATAAACTTTAAGTTTTGGGATCATAGTCCAGAGTATTGCTCTTTTTTTCTGGGTTGGAGCAATATCTTTACTAGCATTTAGATTAGGTAAAGTTGGAATTATGACTTTATCATATACTGATGATTTGCCTTTTATAAATAAAAGTAAAAGGGGCGTTGAGATAATAAGAGAGTTAAGAAATTTTTCTCCTGTTGAAATGTCATCTGTTGAGTCATCAGAGCTTAATTGATTATTTGATATATAGGAAAAGGCAATATTTGCTCCTATTAAAGCAAGAGTTAAAGATCCATAAAAAAATCTAGCTTCTTTGTTAGCTCTTATTTTAGCCTTGTATTCTCTGCTGCGCACGCCAACAGATAGGTTTGCTAATTTTGGTTGTTCTTGTAAATTCAGTTCAGTAATGGTTAAAGTTCTGTTTTCTTGAGGCATTAAATTAAGGCTCACTTCTTTATTATTATGATGATTTAAGTTAAATAATAGGTATAGTATTATATTAATTAATATTTATAAAGCTTGGAGGGAAAGGTGAGTTTAGTAAAACAAAGCCAAATAGAACAAGACGCTAATCCTTTAGACAACTTAAAGAATATAATTCAAAAGCCTAAGTTGTTGGTTATAGATGATGAGCCTTTTAACCTTGAAATATTAACTGATTATTTATCAGATGCAGGTTTTTATTGCGAATGTTATGAGAATCCGCTTGAAGGCTGGAGACATCTTGACTCTAACAGTGATTATCAATGTATTTTATTAGACAGAATGATGCCAGATATGGATGGCTTAGAGCTTTTAGCTAAAATCAAACAAGACCCAAGATTTCAAAACATTCCAGTTATAATTCAAACTGCAGATGGCAGTGCAGATTCCCTTTGTAACGGCATGCGTGCAGGAGCCTTTTATTATTTGACAAAACCTTTTTCTAGAGATTTACTTTTAACAGTTGTTGAAGCAGCTTTAGCTGATTATAAAAGGTATTTGGCTTTGCAAGACCATCTTGCACAATCCACAGAGTCTTTAAAATTAATTAAAAATGCAGTTTTTGAAATTAAAACTTTGACACAAGCTGACAGCATGGCAGCTATGTTAGCAAATTGTTGCCATGATCCGCAAAAAGTTGTGGTAGGGCTTTCTGAGTTATTAATAAATGCTATTGAGCATGGAAACTTAGAAATTGATTTTGACCAAAAAACTGAGCTTTTATCAACTAACACTTGGCATGAATATGTCTTAGAAAAACTAAAGAGCGAGCCTTTTTCTAATAGAGTAGTAAAGATAGAGCTTAATAAACTAGATAATAAGGGTGAGATTGAATTTATAATTACGGATGAAGGTTCGGGTTTTGATTGGATGAGCTTAGAAGATCACGCCTCAAAACGGGTTATGCAATCGCATGGACGTGGAATATTAATAGCTAAAAATTTAAGTTTTGATTCTGTAGATTTTATTGGTTCTGGTAATCAGGTAAGAGCTTGCGTAAAATATATCTAAACTAGATATTTAGATATAAATTTTATGACGCTTGCTAATAAAAAAACAAAAACCAATCTTAAAATAAGAATATCCACTCGAAAAAGTCAGCTTGCAGTATGGCAGGCAGAATTTATCGGACAAAAGCTCAAAGAAAATAATCCAAAAGTTGAAGTTGAATATGTGCCATTAAGCACCAAAGGCGATGAGGTTTTAGATAGATCTTTATCTGAGATTGGTGGAAAAGGAGTTTTTGTTAAAAATTTAGAACAGGCATTATTAGATGATAAAGCTGATATTGCAGTGCATTCTTTAAAAGATGTTCCATGTAATTTATCTGAGATTGATGATAGGTTTGCTTTGTGTATGTTTTCTGAGCGTGAAGAGCCATATGATGTTCTAATAACTAATAATTATAAGAAACTTGATGAGCTTTCAAAAAAAGATGTTATTGGCACAAGCTCTCCTCGAAGATCAGCACAATTAAGAGAGCTTGGTTTTAAAAATATTAAATTATTGCGCGGAAATGTTGCCAGAAGAATTCAGAAATTAACAATTGGTGAATACGATGCAATTGTTTTAGCTTATGCCGGTTTAATTAGGCTTAAGATTAAAAGTTTAGCGGATGATGTGTTTTCTGTAGAGCAAATGACCCCAGCGCCAGGGCAGGGGGTTATGGCAGTTGAATGTTTGTCTAAGAGAAAAGATTTAATTAAATTATTTAAAAAAATGGATAATTTAGTTGTAAAGCGCGAGGTAAGCTTAGAGCGTAAAATTACTGCAGCGTTGGATGGAGATTGTCACAGCCCCATTGGTATGTTTGCAAAATTATTGCCAGCAGAAAATCAACATCAAGAAGAAAAAGATGAACAAATAGATCCTGATAGCCCATTAGCAAAGGCTCTTTTAAATAAATCTACAAAAATGCAATTAACAGCCATGATAGCATCGGCAAATCCAAAAAGTTTATCTAAGTCAATCCGTTTTACTACAATATTAAATGATCAAGACCCAAAAGAGGTTGAGGCTGTTATTAAGCATTTAATAAGCCAAGGAGCTAAGAAGTTACTTAAGGAGAACTAAGTGTCAAAAAAAGTAATACTATTAACTAATGCTGTTTTTGAGGGCATCAAGCCTAATTTAGATTTTAAAAAGAAAAAGTTCAAAGATAAATACCCAAATGATGTTTTAGAGTTTTATCATTGGCCGGCATTATTTTTAGAGCCAATTATATCACCTGATTATATTTATGATTTTCTAGAATTAGATTTAAATATAAATTTAAATATAGATTTAAAACAAGATAAACCTAAATCTCATATATTAATTTGGACAAGCCCAACAAGCATTGATTTATTCATGCATCTTTTAAATAAGCTTGATAATACAAAATCATCTAAGATTTTAGCCTGGGCTAATTCTCAAAAAGTATATGCCATGGGGAAAATATCAGCTCAAAGGTTAAAACATTATGGAATTAATGCTAATTTTATTGATCAAGATAAGAAAGAAGCTAACTCTGCTAATTTATTAAAACTAATAAACGCAGATTATAAAGATGCTAAATCACCTATTATCTTATTTAGAGGCCAGCAAAGTAGATTTGATTTTAAAGCTGAAGCACAAAAATTATCTTTTGCGTGTGATGAGCTTATTTTTTATACTCAAAAAGAGAATAAGAATAACTTACCCAAAGAGTGGGTGAATAAGCTTGAATCTTATGATAAAAATAAAGATCAAAATAAAGATATTGAATTTATAGTAGATTTAACTAGCACCAATGGGGTTAAGTCTTTTCAAGATTCGATAAAATCTTCTGGGTTATCTGAAAAGCTGTTGGTGCTAGTTAATATTTAGAGCAGAAACTTAAGCTGGGCCGGACCTATCCGCACGTTTGACTTGCTCTATTGACTCGGTGATGCCTAGATATCCTTAGCCAGACACTATGGTCTAGCCCAGATCCATCTGTGTGGTGGAATGTCTGTCAATAAGGTCATGGGTCCGGCTCTGAAGTTCCGGGTATAGGACCTCACTATCGATCATGCATTGAACCCATTTTGCAATGTCAATTTCCCTGGATATTAAGTGGCCCAAGGCAGCCCTCTCTAGCCCCATACCTGGTGCTTTCTCCATATCGAGCCATATTTGTAATAGCCTCATTCAATGATAATGGTCCTATGAGCACACTATAAGATATATTGAGAGTTTAGCTTAGTAACTAGCCTTCTACTTAATTATTAAGGTCTTTTAGATCTTCAATGGTGAGTGGTGGGGCCCCATAAACAAATTGGCCGAAAAAAGCGCTTTCATCTTCAATATCGTGTGGGGAATGTCTGTCAATAAGGTCATGGGTCCGGCTCTGAAGTTCCGGGTATAGGACCTCACTATCGATCATGCATTGAACCCATTTTGCAATGTCAATTTCCCTGGATATTAAGTGGCCCAAGGAAGACCTAACATCCAGGGATCTAATATAGCGGCCGCAGGTAGACGTCGCCGGCACCTTAGCCGGTGCTTTATCCATATCGAGCCGTATTTGGTGTATGCCGATCTTTATAGGTTCTAGTCTTTCATTACTATAATCACTATCAATGTGTGCGGCTACCAATTTACTTTCAAAATCTTTAATCCTTCTTTCGAACTCGGCGACAATTCGGTCACGTTCCGGATATTGAAAAAAGACCCCAGTTTGGATCAATGTCGTACTGCTCATATTTATCTTCCTTATTAAGTTTGCGCCAGGTTACCTGACTAGTATTTTTGCACAATGGGTGTCAACAAACATACGAACCATCCAACCCAGTTGGGTCGTATGTTCATGCATGTGTAACTATAAAGTGTAAATATTAAGGTTTTATTAAGAAAAATAAAAAAGTTCTTTTTTACACACAGGCTTTATCTCAATATATTGATTATACTTAACATATAAAAATCAAATTTATAAAATTATTTTAAAGATGCCAAACCTTACCCCCCAAAGTGATTTGCCCATATTTCCATATCTTCAGTGTTAAAAGGTTTAAAAGATATAAAAGATTTATAAAAAAAGTCTCTATACTAACAATACTCAAGCTCGAATTAAAAACGGCTTTATGAGCAGCTGAATTTATTTTTATTTAAATATTAGGATTTAGTGTTTTTAGAGCTTGTATATACAAGAAAACCGCACTCCTTCTAGTTAGATGGTTCGAGGGCGGTGATATAGGTGGTTGATGCTTTCAGGACACCGAAGTCGTTCGTGGCGGCTATTCGGTCCTGGTGGGGCGGGGTAGTTGTTAGTTCGTACGAGGCCACTGTTCCGCGGTTACCATCTCCGCTGTATGCTCGCGGTAATATCACAATCCAGATTCCGCAGCCTGAGGTTCGGCTCGCGGTGCGCGGCTTAGCAATCGCCACACCGCATCACAACATCCGCCGCCACGCCGGCTCGACATGGGGCCGCTGCCAGATG
>CAJQSL010000073.1 GCA_905612315.1 uncultured Francisellaceae bacterium | reverse complement strand
CCGGATAAAGTGGCTCCAGTTAAGGTGGCTCCAGTTAAGGCAGCTCCGGTTAAAGTGGCTCCAGTTAAGGCAGCACCAGCTCCAGCAAAAGCCGTTCCAGCTCCGGCTAAAGCAGATAGCTCTGCAAAACCATCCGCCTGGGAAAATTTTAAAGGAAGTGTTTCAAAAACGTATCATGGCACGAAGGACACTGTTTCTGGTTGGTTCTCTAGTGATAAGAAAAAAGATGACACAAGCATCGATGCTAAAAAGAGCTAAAGCTTAATTATCTAATGGGCGGGATTTTCTTCCCGCTTATTAAATTATCTAGAATTATTTCTAATAAAAATTACGTTTCATATCTAAACTGCTTTTACAATCTTAATTAAAGCAGGGTTAGATATGAAAAAAATTACGTTAATATCATCTTTTATTTGGTTTCTTCGTTTTCATGAGGCTCAATCAGAAATAGAGCCTACTAAATTTAGTAATGACTCAAGTTTGATCATTATTGATGATCAAGTTCAAGGATTTATTCGGCCAATTTCTGCTACGTTGCCACTTCAAATTATGCACAAAAAAATAGTTGGCATATTCGATGATTTCTCAAAAGCTGATTGTAATGGTGAAACAAGCTGCGAGTTGCAAACTTATGATAAAGATGAAGTTAGTAAAGGTTTAAGGTTACAAGCTAATTTAGATAGATTTGAGCCTTTATATTTATCGCAATTTTTAGGAACGCATAATAGTGCTATATCCCGAAGATATACTCACAGCCAAGGAGATTTTAATTTAAATTTAGCTGATCCTAATCAGTTTTTAAGTATCCCAAGATTATTAGATCAAGGTGTTAGGCAAATTGAGCTTGATATTATTTGGGATAATAATTTAAAACAAATTAAGATTTGTCATAATCATTTTTCAGATAAACTAAATTGGTTATTATGTGATAATAATTTTGAATTACCTTATGCCTTAGCACAAATTAGAAGTTGGATTGATAGTTTTAAACAAAAAAATCCTAATGAAGCTTTAATGCTAATAATTTATATGGATATTAATCAGCCTCTACCCCAAGATGTTATAAGTATTTTAGATAATGACTTTGGAGTTTTAAGCCCATATATTTATCTTAAAAATGAATCTAAAGCTAATATGCTGGATACACAAAGCTTATCAAAACATAGTTTAAATTCACAAAATAAGCATATTATAATTACAGCAGATTCTGATAAAGCTATTTCTTCTATAAATGCTAGTAATGTTGTTTTTACAAAAATAGAGAATGCGAATAAAACGCCGTTGGTGCATCTTGATGTGAGTTCTTTTCTAAACTCAGGGACATCTTGTAATTCTTCTTTAAAATATAACAAGATAATTTCTGCCTTTGGGGACTCGATCTTTAATTTATTTAGGGTTCAAGAAGATCGAACATTATTTGGTAGGTTATCTGATAAACCCTCGGGTGATAATTTTTCTACAAGTGTTATTACTAATTATAATATTCCTAAAATTTTAGATTGTCCTATAAATATAATAGGTATGGATTTATTAGGTTTCACTTGTGGTTTAAAAGGTTGCTCATTTAGTCAGGATGTTAATTTGAACGAAGATCCTAGATTTAAATTTATGCTTTGGAGTTGGGCGTTGGGTTATCCTAAAGAAAGGGTGAGTCAGGATTTGGCCTATATTGACCCAGTAGATTTGAGATTTAAAAATGACAAGATTAATTTGATGGTGGGGTCGTTATATTATATTTTATGCGCCAAAAAAGAAGATTCTATAAAATTAACCTGGAGTATTGTAGCTAATAGATATTATGGATATTTAAAAGAAAGCTGTTCGGATTTTAGTATTAGTCAGATATTTTCATCTAATAAAGTATCTTTTGCAGCTCCAGTAACAAGTTTTTGGATGAAGGATGTCCAAGATTTAATCAAAAAAGAGGAAATAACCCAGCCTGTGTTTATTAACTTGCGGCGTAATGCGCAAGAAGGGTGGGTAGCTAATGATGGTAGGTCTTTGGTTGCTTAATAATTTAAAAAGATATGTGTTATTCTGATGAAAAACATGGGCTTTAGCAATGGACTTTTATATTAAAATTGTTTTATTATATCGATAAAAATAAAAATAAAAATAAAAATAATTTCGATAGGAGTATAAAAAATGCCAACCTGGAAAGTCATTAATGATGCGAACCAATCTTACCAAGATAATAAAGGTGTTTTTAGAAAATTATTTTTATCCAAATCTAAATTCATGAATTTTATTTATAATTACCAGAAAGATAAATCAGATATTTTACAGCTCACTCTAAAAGATATTTTCACACTCATTGTTAGAGTTATGGAGATTCCAGAAAATCTACATTCTAATTTATCTTATCAATTAGCTATTGGTATTATAAAATCATGCACAAATGATGATAGTCTAAGTGTTTTTAATGCATTTATTTATTTAAAAACAATTAATAATTTTAACTTAACGGCCTTTAATAATATATTTGCGTATCCAGATGCTATAGCTATCTCAAATATATTATTAGCATGTAATTCTCAAAATAATTTGGCTCATTTAACTAAATTAACAACTAGAACTAATTTAAACCTAGAACATTTTATTGGAGAATTATTAGAAATAAGTCAAGATTTTGATAGTGCTTTAATTTGGTATGATAAATCTAGTAAAAATAATTATGCTGACTCAACACTTAGGTCAGGGGAAATTTGTGAAGATAAAAATAATTATAAATTAGCTGCTAAGTATTATATAACTGCTATTCGGCAAGGTCATTCTTTAGCTTTAAGAGCACTAGAGTGTTTACTAAAGAAGCAATATGACGCACAAGCTGCATATTATCTTTCTGAGTTTTATTATTTTGCATATGGGTGCAATAGTCTGACTATTACAAGTTTTTTAAATGTTTTAAAAAGCCAGGATCAAGAAGCTTTGTTGCAAATCAAGAAGTTGACTGAATCCAGGCCTGATTTGGCATATAAAGTTGGAAACTTTTATGATCAAGATAATGACACTCAAGATGTTAATTTAGCTATTTTATTTTATAAGCAGGCAACAAAACAAAAACATTTACTAGCATCTTTGCGTCTTGGTGAAATCTATCAAAATATCAATCACTCAAAATCTATAACACTTTATAAAAGCACAGCAAAAGCAGAATCTGAACACGCACAAATTTTTCTAGACACACTTCAGGCTCATAAAAATAAAAAAAACAGGAGCACCAATACAAATGTCCAACTTATACAAAGTTTTGGGAGTTGATTTAAACGCCACCGCAGCACAGATAAAACAAGCCTATAGAAAACAAGCCCTACGCTATCATCCTGATAAGCACACAGGTGGTGATGATAGTGATCATGGCGAAAGAATGAAGATGTTAAATCATGCTTATTCTGTATTATCAGATTCTAGTAAGCGTGAGCAGCTTAATACAGCGGCAGATATTTTTGAAGATCAAGCTATAGATACAAGTGCATTGCGACTTGATGCATCTGGTGTAGCATTCTCACAAGAATTTAGAGATGCTCATGCAGGTTTTGTATCCAAATTTAGTAAAAAGCCGTTAATAAATAAGCCAATGGTAGAAGCATTAGCTATTCCTCCTCAAACTTTATATAACGCGCAAGCTGCTTCAAATAAAACTTTGCAAGTTTCTCAAGGATTATTGACTGAGTCTCTAGCTGTTAATTTTCTAATTGATTATTTAAATGGAGATTATTCTAGTGAAAATTCAAATAAGTTAATTAAGTATTTTAGTGCGCAAATAGAAATACAGCCTAATAATAAAATACTAGAAATTATACATGATATTTTAATTTCAGAATTCAAATCTAAAACTAATAACTTATTTATATTATTAGGCAATCTAACAACTTATGCTAAGAGCAAATATCCTCTGCCAACATATTTTATAGATTTATTTCAGAATAAATTTTTTAGAAACTTAACTTTTAAGGCAGTAAATATATTCTGGCAAGATAAATCTTTACTAACAATACCTATTAATTCTACAGCCCAAACAAAAAGATTTTTAGATGATTTAAAAGAAGAGATAACATCTCAAACTCAAGATCTTAAGGGCTCTCCTCTTTTTCATTTGGCTAGCATGACATCTTTATTATTAAAATTTGAAAAAGATATTGATGAAAAATTAAACTCTGAAGATACACAAATTAATGCTAATTTTTATCGTGAACTTGCTTATCATATATTAGATTGGATTCCAGCACTTTCTGGTAATTTTCATCTTGATTTAATATTAAATATCATTATGCAAGCCGGAGTTTATTTACAATTAGCAAGTAGCTTAGAAGAAAGTCCATGTATATGCATGGCAGATGAGCAAACAGCTCAGCAGCTATATTTAATGACGCTTAGCATATGTCATGAAAAAACACCTGATCTAGAATTATATAATTTAATACATATTATTAAAAACATAAGCAATTTTAGATATCAGGATAATAATTCACAAGATTTAATACAATCATTTCAGCATAGGGCACAAATTTTATTAGATGCTTTTCCTTTGAGTTTAGGCTTAAAAAGTAATATTCAATTATTACAAACCAGGGATGATACTTTAAATTTAATGCGCCAATTTTTACAAGCATTAGCTCCATTGGCTATTAATAATTTACCTTTTAAGCAAAAAAAATCTGTAATTTTATATCAAGCTTATGAGGCGTGTCTTAAAAATTGGTATGAGCGCCCGCATTGTGCACAAACTGAGTATACTTTGCGCTTAAGTTTAATGAATGTTTTGTTAGAAGAAAAAGGTTGGAGTTTTGAGGATGTAGAAGATAATTTGGTTTTTGGCAAATCAACAGCATCACGCGATCCTTTAGCTTGGATAGATTCTAAACAAACTTTGGATTTATCTGCTCAAATTGGAGACAAAAACTTAAGGTCAGTGCATGGTATCGAAGTAAATTACAAAACAGGTAAGATTAAAATCTTAGCTACGGCATGTACTGAAAAAACGTATGATTGTTTTAGAGTTTTAAGCTCTTACGATATGCATCAAATGATGCAAAAAAACTTACAGGCGGCTTTTTTTAGTTTAGATCCAGCTAGTCAAGATATGCGTTACCATCCATTTAATGCAATGCGTTATGGGCCGAATAATTTATATGGCACAGGTTTTTTAGAAACCATGTTAGCTACTGATTATATTCTAAAATTTTTAACAACAAATAATGAAGTACAAGGTGTATATCCTTTTGATTCGCGAGATGCTTCACAGTTAATGCGTCATGTTCCTGAATTTATGCAAAAGATTATAAATAACTTTAATTGTGCAAAAACATCTGGATCTATTCATAGGTTTTGGATTGAAGCACAGGATGCTGCTTTTTCAATAGATACTAGCAATATCCAAAGTACTGGAAAATTAATAGCAGAAGTAGCCAAAGTTCCAATGATAGTCAAAAAGCATAAAATGATTATCAACGAAGATGGAAAATTAGTAGATGCACCTGAATCTAATGAAGGTTGGAGTTTTTATTTATTAGATGCTCCGCAAGAAGATACTTCAAGCTTATTACAACTTGAAGCTCCAGCAATGATCTTTTATTTAGACAAACAAACAGTTGATTTTTTAGAAGACGGATTTGTTTCTAGATCTATTTGGCAGATAGATGATGACTCTATTGATGAGCTTATAGAAGATTGCGAAAAAGATCCATCTGGAAAAATAATTGCAAATGATATGTCAAACGAGCTGATGTATCATATAACTCGCAAGATTTGCTCAGAACTAGATAAGCCACATAAATTTACAGCAGAGTATGTTTTCGCACAAGAATTTTCTAAACATTATGCGCCTTTTGCTTTATATTTTCCGGAGTTTAAACGCTTACAAGAATTAAGCAGATTAAGTATTGTAATTAGGTTGTTACATAATATTAGAGCGCAAAATAAAGATAATATTAAAGAGGCTCGGCTAAAGATAGATAGCCTTCCTTCAAATTTCAGGCAAGTGCCTACAGACCCTAGAAATAATTTTAGAGCAAAGCATAGTGAGATATTAAAAGATATCACTAAAAAAATTACAGATAATTTTAAGAAATTTTCAAGTCATATAAATTATGATGATTTATATGCTAGACATTCTGAGCAGTTAACTGCTTGTAAAGGGCAGAATCCTAGGATATTTGGAGATATAGACAATGTTGTTACCTGCATTTACAACTTAAATTATAATGCGAATGCGAATAATATGCGTAGTCAAGTGGGTTATGTAGACTCTTATGTATTGGATAGATTTATGTCTGATAACGCATGTCGGTTTTATAGCGAAGCTGTGGAAGCTAGAGAGTCGTGTAAACAAAGTATTCGTTCATCATTGTCATTATCTCAAGGTGAAGGTGAATTTGAGTTAAACAAGTTTATTGAGGGCGATGTAAATCCATTAGCAGCTTTTATTGCTAATAAAGAAATATCTGAGATTAAAAATAAGCTACATGCGGGATTAGATGGATGTGCATCTTTTGAAGAAACAGAACTTGCTTTAAATCGAAATTTAGATGTTATAAATATAATAGCTCAGAGAATGGCAAATAAAATTCTTGATAAAATGCTATTAGAGTTACGAGATAAATTATTAGATGATCTACAAAAATTAGAAAGTATTGAGGCGCAAATCACTCAAATGGGTCTAGCACAAGATGCAGAAGATCTTGATTTAGATGGTGTTTGTAATTGGGTTCCATCGAGCATAAGGCATAATGTTGGAAATAATGCATCTGGTGTTATGAATTCTACCTTGGTATTTGGCGGTGTAAATATCGCACCAAAAATGAAGCAAGTGGAGCGAGTTCCATCGTTCACTATGCATGAAACAGCTCAGGTTAAGTTTGGCTCTGAGCAAATTAGCGCAGCTGGCGGAGGTGCAGGTTTTGGTGGTGGTTCTGGTGGCGGTGGTGGAGGTGCTGGCGGCGGTGGTGGAGCTGGATCTGGCGGCGGCGGCGGAGCTGGATCCGGTGGTAAAGATAATACTTCAGCATCAAGGTTAGGTCGAGTCAAACAACAAGGCTTTCAGGATCATCATATTATCCATCAAACATTAAGATCACACCCATTTATACAAGCTGCTGGATTTGACATACACTCAAGAACAAATATGATATTATTGCCGAGCAAGGCAGAGTATCACCCTGGTCGTAGTATTCATAATGGGAGGCATACTAATAAGGTTAAGGCAGCATTGATAAAAAAAATGGAAGATATACATAAAGCTGGACTATCTCAGAATTGGTCCCAAGAAAATTATTACAGCGCCTTAAGAGGCTTTATAGCTAAAAATAGAGTGGAGTTAAGAGCAGGCAATGTAGCCTTAAATAAACATGCAAGACCTTGGGCTAAAGCAAAAGAAAATAGTGCAAAAGTAAAAATGTAAACAAACAATTTAATAAACTAGAAGGTGTGTGTTATGATTTATATTTGGGTGATAATTAATAACTATCCAGAATCTATGTTTGGAGCTTGGGATCAGGAAAAATCTGGTCTTTGGTATAAGTTTTCGAACCACACATTAGTTAGTAATGAAGTTGGCGCACCAATAATTACATTTAAAAAACCTATTGCCAGAATAAAAAAATATGATAATTTAATTACAGATACTTTGTTACCTATTGTTAACAAAAAAATGCGTGATATTTTAGATAAGATATGCCCTAATGATGTGCAATATTGTGATGTCGATATCAACTGCCAAGATGGCAAGCTTGAGGGATATAAAATAGTAAACATCTTAAGTTCAGTAAAAGCTATAGATCATGAGAGATCTAAATATGATTTCATACCTGGAACAAATGATACTGCGATTATGGGATTTCAGCATTTCGTTTTAAAGCAAAATACATTGTCAGATGAAGGCGTTCACTTTGCAAGAGATAGTGAAGTAACATCTAATATATTGATAAGCGATGTATTAGCTAATGAATTTAAAAAAAATAAGGTTACAGGAGTATCTTTTTATACGGTTGAGGAGTATGACAACATTGGTTATGTCTAGTTATAATAGCGTTTTAAGAAACCTAGTACCTGAAAATAGAGTAGAATTAAGAGCTGGAAATATAGTCTTAAATAAGCATGTAAGGCCTTGGGCTAAAGTAAAAGAAAGTAGTGTAGAAGTAAAAATGTAAACAAACAATTTAATAAGTTAGAATGTGTGTTTTATGATCTATCTTTGGAGGAGAGCTAAGAGCTATTCAAGCTCTATAATAGGAGTTTGGAATAAGGAAAAATCTGTTCCTCGGTTTACTTTTGGTCGGCATAAAATTGTTGGAAATGAAGTCGGAGTGCCAATAATTACATTTAAAAAGCCTATTGCCAGAATGAAAAAATATGATAATTTAATAACAGACTCTGGGTTGCCTATAGTAAATAAAAAAATACGTGACATTTTAAACAAAATATGTCCTAATGATGTGCAGTATTGTGATGTTGATATCAACTGTCAAGATGGCAAGCTTGAAGGATATAAAATAGTAAATATATTAAGTTCAGTAAAAGCGATAGATCATGAAAAATCCAAATATGATTTCATACCTGGAACAAATGATACTGCGATTATGGGATTTGACTATTTAGCTTTAAAGCTAAATGCATTGTCAGATGCAGGTGTTCATTTTGCAAGAGAGATGGAATATAGATCACATATATTAGTAAGCGATGTATTAGCTAATGAGCTTAAAAAACATAAGGTTACCGGAGTTAGTTTTGAGACTGTTATGGAGTCAAATATGGGGGCTGATATGGAAGAAGATTATGAAGGTTATGATGGAAGCCTTGCTGAGGATGAAATGGATTGGTCAGATAAAGAAGATGTAATCGAAGAGCTTCAATATGCAGGTTATAATCTTTCTTATGTTTCTGATGAGTTAAAAGATGACAAAGAAGTTGTAAGAGTTGCGCTAAAAGATAATAGTGGTGCCTTTGAGCATGTCTCCTTAAATCTGCGTAATGATAAAGATTTTGTTTTAGAGGTTTTATATAATTACAAGGTATGCCTTCAAGATATACCTCCACAGTTACAAGTAGACAGAGAGGTAGTGTTAGTTGCAGTGCAATCTTATGGGGAGAATCTTAGGTATGCTTCTGCTGCACTACGCAATGATAAAGAAATTGTATTAGCTGCAGTGAAGCGTGGAGGATATGCTATTGCTTATGCTTCTGATGAATTAAAGGATGATAAACAAGTAGCTTTAATTGCTTTATCTGGGTATGCCCACTCTTTTGGTGAGGTTTCTTTAAGATTACAGCAGGATAAAGAAGTTATATTGGCTGCTGTGCAAAACAAAGGTCATGCTTTAAAATATGTGGCTGTTTATTTTAGAGGTGATAAAGAGATTGTCTTAGCTGCAGTGAGGCAAAATGGCTGTAGTATTCGGTATGCATCTGAGGAGTTAAAATTAGATATAGATATAGTTTCAGCGGCAATACAAAGCAATGGATATGCCCTTAAATTTATCCATTTTAAATTTCAATATGATGAAAATATAGTGTTAATTGCAGTGCAAAGTCGTGGTGGTGCGCTTGAATTTGCCTCTTTAAAATTAAAATCTAATAAAGCTATTGTCTTAGCTGCAGTAAAAACAGATGGTTCAGCATTAAAATATGCCTCTTTTGCAATGCAAGCTGATAAAGATGTAGTTTTGGCTGCAGTGAAAAAGTGTGGTAGCGCTATTAAGCACGCATCTGCAATGCTCCAGGCTGATGAAGAAATTAAAGAAATTGCAAAAAAAAATTGAGGTCTTATTGAGATTCTTAAATTTTAAGTTGCTAGGTATAATAGTTCTAAATACTAAAACTCACAAGTTTCCATTTGAAGCACAATATCTCTTGTTTTAACTTCTTGATCCTTATTTGCAGCTGCATCAGCATCTGGAATAGGCGTAACTTTAGTCATGTTCTTTTTAAAACAACATGGAAAGTGTGTGCCGAGTCTATCTTCACAACCGCCAGCGCAGCGTTCTTTTAAATAAGTCATAGGGCTTGTAAGGCAAGATTTAACTTTTTGGCAGTCGATATTGATAGGTTTTATTTCACAGGATTTAGCTTTTTGATGTAAATTTTTGGCTTGGGTTGTAATGCATTCACATAATTGTTTTGCGAATTGGAGGGATGCAAATAGGCAGTTTGAGCAGTTTTTTCTCATATTTTCTTGAGTTTGTTCGCATTTGTTGGGCATGGTTTTCTCCTCTTTTCTTTTGTTTGTGTGTTCGCATTTGTTGGGCATGGTTTTCTCCTCTTTTTTATTTTATCTATTAAAGATGATGGTTTTGATTTTGAGAAGATTTTTTGTGTTTTTCGAAATAATTAAATTGAGTGTGTCTAATTAGATTGAGTGTGTCTAATAGAGTCTAATATTGAATTTTAAATGTGACATATGTTTGATAATTAATTCCCCCAAATGAGAAGTTAGTCTGGGGGTGCAATGCAATGGAATGGAATGACTAGTCTGGGACATAGTCGTTAAGTTAAGGAATTCATTAAGAAAGAAAAAACCCGACTGCAGTCTTTGCGAGACTACGTCGAAGCAATCTCGTGCGAAGCGCACAAGCGCGTAGCACGGAAGCAAGTTCAGATGGCAGGGTTATTACATAATATCAATATTTATTTCTAGTTTTACTCAAGGTCGCAAATATCCCTGATAGGAAGTACGGGGGCCGCGTTCCAATCTGCAAAAAAACTCTCTCAAGAATCAAGCTTAACTTTAAACTTAAACCCTTTAACAAAAACATCACCAATACTCTCTAAGAACTTATTTTGAATAGATAATATTGCTGCCATAGAGTGGGGAATGAGATTGCTGTGCTCACTTTGCTCGTTCGTAACGACAGTACTGTTGTCTTTGCGGGCAAGAGCAGCTTGCGTGGCAATCTCCTGCATGGAACTATTACCTTTTTCCATAGCAATACAAATAATCTCCCCTGCTTTTTGTTTCATATCTTCATCAAGATAAATGTTTTCACCATGCAGGTTATCTAAATCACCTAAATCACCCAAATCACCTAAATCACCCAAATCACCTAAATCACCTAAATCACCTAAATCACCTAAATCACCAAAGCTATTTAAACTTTCAAAATTGTTAATATTTGCAAAAACACAACTTTTTTTAGCCTTGCCTAAATAATGCATCCTAGCGATAACTTCTTGGCCAGTGAAGCAGCCTTTATCAAAGTCAACCGCTCCATAGCTTTCAAGATTTAAATCAGATGGAAGAAATATCCCAGCAGTTTTTGAAGTTAAATATGGGGTTTTATTTTTAATTTGCACAAATCTATTATTAAAATTTAAATCCAAATCCTTTTCTAGAATCTCCATTTTAACAGGAGAAAATTTAGCATAAAACTCAAGTTTAGCTTTGGCATGATTAATAATATCCTCCGGCATAATTAAATCATAACAATCATAATTATCATTATCATTATTATTATTAATATCTTTAATTTTAGTTATATGAAATAAAGATTCCATACGTCCTTTGGGGTTACAGTGCGCTGCTAAGAAATATTCACCTGGTTTGACTTTATCAAGATTAATAGTAAGTTGGCCTTGTAAAAAATCTTTTACAGGATTTTTTGATGGCTCTTTTTTTTGCTCATCAAAAATTGGAATAGGCCGAAAGCCTTCTTTTTTGGTAATTCTAAGTATTTTCATCTTTATTAAATTTTAAATAGTTAAGTTTTTAAAAATTATCCTAACTTAACTTAATTCAGGCTATATGTAAAACATGCTTTTTAAGCATGACTTTTTATATTTAAAAACTCGAAATCTTAATATTACTTTTTAAAAAAATCACACAAACTAAAAAACTCATCTATACTAAAAATAAGTTTAGAGAAAATGTAATATTAAGTATTAAGATATGATTGATTATAAACACATAAAATTATATTTAGATAAAAGAATTTGCCATGCTGTGTTCCAGCGTATCTATTGGCTTTATGAGCAACAAACAACATTTGGCGATGAATTCGTCAGTTGTTTGAATAGGTATGTTAATAATTGGAGCAGGCGGGTAGATATAGATATAGGAATTGGTAAGGTTAACTTACTAATGATAACTCACATTAACTTAAACATAACCCCCCGTCCTTTGCAGCGGGCTAAGCTATGTCTCAGTAATGAGGTGTGATTTAGTTTGATTGTTCTCGATGGTGTGGGAAATATATATTAGGAGAAATATCATGAAAATTATCACCGCTAGTCTTACCGTGTGTGCAGCTGCAGCTTTACTGCTGTCTTCGGCCGTCACAAACGCCACTCCGCCCGCCCCTGGTTTCCTGGGTCCCATCCAAAGTATTAATCACATGTGCGTACAAGCCACCTTCCAAAAGGACGGCACCTATAATGCCCGCGATATAGCGGTATGGCTTCAAGACTACTATAGTAAGGATTCCCCGAGAGTGCTCCCAGCCAAAGGCCCCCAATGGCAATCCGATCAATCCTTTGACCTGTATATATATCAGGGCACAGGCGCATATTTCGCCCCCGAACCGGGCCAAGGATCCTATGATACCATCCGCGCATACCGAGACGGAGAGGATGCGTGCATGTCTTCGTCAACCGGCGTAATCAATCTGGATGGGTGTGCGAAGAACGTCGCAGCGTTTCTATCCCAACGCTCCACATTGACTGGTGGTTGTAGTCCCTCCGCAGCTACAGACGAGGTATGCTTGGTTTGCGCATTCCCTACAAACTAATCTTTTCGTCGAAAAAGTTGGGCGCATTATAAAACAAGTAACTAGAGCGTCCGTATAAACCCACCTGTAGCACTCCTGTCGCACTTAGCAACATCTTCAGGAGTGCCGCAGCATATTATCTCCCCCCCGAGGTTCCCACCTTCAGGGCCAAGATCAATAATCCAATCACAAGTTTTGATTACATCTAAATTATGCTCAATAATAATTATGGTATTGCCTTTATCGCGCAATCTTAATATTACTTTTAGTAGCTGATTAATATCATGAAAGTGTAAGCCTGTAGTTGGCTCATCCAGAATATATAAAGTATTGCCTGTATCACGCCTAGATAATTCTTTAGAAAGTTTTATTCTTTGAGCTTCTCCGCCTGAGAGAGTAGTTGCGCGCTGTCCAAGTTTTATATAAGACAAGCCAACATCCTGCAAGGTTGAAAGTTTTTTATTAATACTTGGAATTGCACTAAAAAATATAAGAGCTTCTTCTATGCTCATATCCAAAATTTCATGAATATTTTTATTTTTATAAGTTATCTCCAAAGTCTCTCGATTATATCTTTTGCTCTTGCACTGATCACAATTAACATAAATATCTGGTAAAAAGTGCATTTCAACTTTTATAACGCCATCACCTTGGCAAGATTCACACCTGCCACCTTTAACATTAAAACTAAACCTGCCTGGCAAATAGCCGCGAGATCTAGCCTCAGGAGTTTTAGCAAATAATTCTCTAATTAAAGAGAAAATCCCGGTATATGTTGCCGGGTTTGATCTTGGGGTGCGCCCGATTGGGCTTTGGTTTATATCAATAATATTATCAAAATTATCTAAGCCATTAATTTTTTTAAAAGCTTTAGGGCGATGTTTGGTGTTTTTATAACAAGATTGCATCGCAGCTGGAAATAAAGTTTGATTAATTAAAGTAGATTTGCCCGATCCTGAAACCCCAGTAATGCAAGTCATAATATTAAGTGGGATTTTAACATCTATATTTTTAAGATTATGCCCAGATGCCCCAATTATTTCTATGTATTTTTTATTTTTAAAATCAGGTTTAATACGCTCTGATTTTTTGGGTGTAATAATAGCTTTTTTACCAGATAAATAATCTGCCGTGAGAGAATTTTTAGCTTTTAAAATTTCTTTAAAATCACCTTGCGCTACTATCTCCCCACCATGAATTCCAGCTTTAGGGCCGATATCTATAATATGATCAGCTTCTCTTATAGCCTCTTCATCGTGTTCGACAACTATTACAGTGTTTCCAAGTTTTTGTAAATGGCGCAAACTTTCTAAAAGTTTGGCATTATCTCTTTGGTGTAAGCCGATTGATGGTTCATCCAAAATATACATAACCCCAACTAAACCTGAACCTATTTGGCTAGCAAGGCGAATTCTTTGCGACTCGCCGCCTGATAAAGTATCAGCTGATCTTGCTAGTGATAAATAATTTAACCCAACGTGATTTAAAAATTTAAGTCTCGCTGCAATTTCTTGTAAAATTTTAGCTGCAATTTTTTGTGATTGCGCATCAAGCTTCAAGTTGCAAAAGTATTTATGTGCTTGATCTATCGGGTAATTTATTATTTTAAAAATATTGATATTATTAATAAAAACTGATCTTGCTTGTTTGTTTAACCTTGAGCCTTCACAATTCGGGCATTTATGTGAAGTTATAAATTTATTCATTTCATCCAAAATAGATTTAGGCTGAGATTTTTTGAATCTTCTCTCACAAGATGGAATTACGCCTTCAAAAACTTTTTTTTCAACTTTTGGATCTTTAAATAAACTGACTATATAAAGTGGGATAATTTGCTCGCCGGAGCCATTAAGAATAACATTTTGGATCTTTTTTGATAGCTTTTTAAAAGGCGTGTCTAAACTAAATTTATAAAATTTGGCCAAAGAATCTAAAATATTAAAATAATACTCATTATTTATTTTCCAGATTGCAATCGCATTTTGCTTTAGAGATTTGGTTTTATCAGGAATTATTAAATCAGTATCAAATTCTTGTAATATTCCTAAACCATCACAATGTGAACATGCTCCAGCTGGGCTATTAAAAGAAAAATGCTTGGGCTCTAGTTTTTCGGTACTGTACTGACAAACCGGGCAGGCATGCTTTTGCGAGTATAAAATTGGAAATTTTAAATTTTTATCAAGCGGTGCACCGTCAATAATATCTACAAAAACTAGGCCATCGGCAAGCCTTAACACTGTTTCTAAAGACTCAGCTAATCTTTGTTTCAGATCTTTATTATCATGCTTTACTTTGAATCTATCGATAATAATTTCGATATTATGTTTTTTGTGAAGATCTAATTCTGGCGGATCATCCAGAGAATAAACTTCGCCATCAATACGCGCTCGAATAAATCCTTGGGAATATAAATTAGTTAGAAGTTTATTATATTCACCTTTTCGATCTTGCACTATCGGTGCTAATAGCATAAGTTTTAAATCTTCTGGTAGAGCTAAAATATTATCAAGCATTTGCGAGACGCTTTGCGCTTTTAAAGGCTTATTGTGCTCTGGGCAGCGAGCTTCACCGACTCTTGCAAATAAAAGCCGTAAGTAATCATAAATCTCAGTGATAGTGCCAACAGTTGATCTTGGATTATGCGAAGTTGCTTTTTGCTCGATAGATATCGCAGGTGATAAACCCTCAATATGCTCAACTTCAGGTTTTTCCATTTGATCTAAAAATTGTCTAGCATAAGCGGATAACGATGCGACATATCGGCGCTGACCTTCAGCATATAAAGTATCAAATGCTAATGAGGATTTGCCCGATCCACTTAAGCCGGTAATTACAATTAATTTATCTCGTGGGATTTTTAAATCTATATTTTTAAGGTTATGAGTTTTCGCACCTTGAATGTGTATATAATTTTCATCTGGATTTTTGTGTTTTTTTTGCATGATAAGGTTATGTTAGGTTTTTTTGAAAAATATTTATATTAATTATTTCTATATTATAACTTTAAATCGTGCAAACTTTCTAGGAAATAGGATTATAGCGTTTTAGGCGAATTATAGTTTTTGTTTTTGCAATATATAATTTGAGCTGAATATTAATGTGTGAGTTTTATTTATAATGATCTATTGGTTTTTTATTAAAAAGGCTTAAGTTAAAATATCCATTGATTTTTACTTAAGAAAGTAATTTAATTTGAAAAAATTAGAATTAATAAAAATTTTATAATAATAAACAAGGAGTGATTTGTGTTTAATTTGTTTTCTAAAGTAGGAATTGGTCCAACAAGAGTTAATACCTGTGGTTATAAAGATGCAGGTTCTGATGATTCTCAAGATGTAGTAAATTATGTTCCGCCTGGGAGTTCCATTGCTGAAAAAGGAAAAGTAACAAACACATTAGGTTTTAACCCAGATAATATGTTGCCCGGGCTTCCAATCATTCGCCCAGTAATATCAAGACCTAAAACAGCAGTTTCTTTACAAAAAGAACAGGCGGGAGGAGGTGCTGGAGCTGCTAAAAAATCTTCTGTTCAGGCTGTTGCTGCGCAAGGAATGTCTGAGGCTAAATCAGCAAAACAAAAGCCTGTACCGCAAGAGACGACAGGTGCTAGTGCTTTTGCCTTTATAGATGGTGAACAATCTGCTGGTTCTGTTGATACTAGTAAAAGTGGATTTGGTTTTATATAAAAGTAATAAATATTTTTTGCGGTTAATCTATTAATATTGTATGAAATAAATAAGCTATGCTACTCTTGTATTATAAATAATAACTTATTGAAATAATGTAACAAGATGATTCCAAAGCTTCCAATTGATGATCGTTTCTCTCCAGCTATAAGATTTTTTCTTTCCGCTCTTAAGAGCAAGTCATTTCATGGTGATATTAGTGTAGATTTAGCTGATCGTGTGAGTTTGTCATCCGATAATAGTGTATACCATAACTGCCCTCAGGTTGTTGTTTTTCCAAAATATGAGCAAGATATAGTTGTTATGATGCGCTTGGCAAGTGCTGATAGATTTAGATCTGTAGTTTTTTCTCCCCGAGGTGGTGGGACAGGAACTAATGGACAGTCATTAACAAATGGTATTTTGGTAGATTGTTCTAGGTACATGCGCAAGATTCTAGAAATCGATGAGTTAGGGCGCTGGGTCAGGGTTCAGTCGGGAGTTATTCTAGATCAGTTGAATGAAACTCTTAAACCAAGAGGGGTCTTTTTACCTTTGTCCATTTCTACAAGTAATCGGGCAACTTTGGGCGGAATGTTTAATACCGATGCTTGTGGCAAGGGTTCTATGGTTTATGGTAAAACATCAGATCATGTTTTGGCATCGAGACATGTCATGACAGATGGAAGTTTATTGGTTTGTGATAAAAAACACCAAGATGAAACCACAAGTAAGTTAGAACAAGATCTCTACACGCTAATTAGCCCGCATGCGAAATTAATTAATAGCAAATTTCCTAAATTACAAAGATTTTTAACAGGGTATAATTTAAAGAATGCTTTAGATAAGGCTGATAACAAGCCACAAGATAAACTTAAAAAAGTTGACTTAAACTCTCTTTTATCAGGATCAGAGGGAACTTTAACTTTTTGTACCGAGCTTACATTGAATTTAATTCCTATACCTGAGAACAAGTGTCTTTTGGTCTTGGGTTATTCAAGTTTTAGGGATGCGCTATCTGATAGTTTACGCCTTAGAGCTTTGAAACCAATTGCAATAGAAATAGTTGATTGGAATATATTGGAGTTGGCCAAAAAAGACGAGGTTTATCATGATGTTAAAGATTATTTTTCTTTTGATGATAAGCTTAGAGGCTTAAATTTAATTGAGTTTAATTGCCCTTTAAGTAGTTTATCTAAAAAAGTAGATGGTAATTTTCTCAAAGATGGCAAAGTATTACAGCATTATAAAACTGAAGATAAGACCCAAATAAAATCACTTTGGGCTATTAGAAAAAAAGGAGTTGGTTTATTAGCCGCTATGCAAGGGCCAGCTCAACCAATTGCCTTTGTTGAAGATACTGTAGTATCTCCGGATAAACTGCCTGAGTATATTGATGAGTTTCGTGAGATTTTAGATGGTTATGGCTTAAAGTATGGCATGTTTGGACATGCGGATGTTGGCTGTATTCATGTTAGGCCAGCTTTAAATATGATGGATAAAACGCATCAAAAATGGTTTGTTGAGATATCGCAAAAAGTAAATGAGTTGGTTAAAAAATATAATGGCCTATTCTGGGCAGAACATGGTAAAGGTTATAAAAGTGTATTTTTGCCAGAGTATTTAGGAGAAGACTTATATACGCTGATGCGTAAAGTTAAAACTGTATTTGATCCACATAATAAATTAAACCCTGGTAAATTAGCATCTCCATTAGATTTAGATAGTGATATAGAGGATTTAGGCTTAAAAAAAATAGGGCAAGATTTTAGAGGAGATATTGATAGGAGTATTCCCGATAATGTTCGTGGTATATATGCTGAATCTTTTTTATGTAATGGTAATGCACAATGTATGAGTTATGAAACGAATGTTGTTATGTGCCCGTCTTATAAGGCAACTTATGATAGAATCCACTCTCCCAAGGGTAGGGCTATGTTATTGCGGGAGTGGTTGTTGCTAGCTACCGCTAAAGTTAGAAAGGAGAAGGCTGCTAAAAAAGAAGCTGAGGCTTTGTTGCAAAAAAGTATAGAGGAGAATAAGGGTAAGAAAACCAAGACGGCACCTGATGTATTTATGCCTGTATCTACGCAAAAAGATGATTGGACTGATAGAAGCTATCGTTATTTACGTTTTTTTACCCCTAGATCCTGGGCATTATTTAAATATGTTCAGAAAAAAGATTTTTCGCATCAAGTATATAGGGCTATGCAAGGTTGTTTAGGGTGTAAGGCTTGTGCTACTAGTTGTCCTGTAAAAGTAAATATTCCTTATATGCGATCAAAATTTCTATATGAATATCATAAAAGATTTGGAAGATCCTGGCAGGATTTATTGATCGCAAGATTTGAAGACATGTCTAATTTTAGGAAAAAATGGCCATTACTTACCAAAATAGCCCTTGATAATAAAATGACAGATTGGTTTTTAGAGAGAATAGTTGGCTTAAGTGATTTGCCAAGAGTAAAAAAAGGATATTGCCGGGAAGCAATTCCTTTTGATAAGAAAGCAAAAGAGTTAGTGAAAAAAATGGCCCAAACTGGTAAAGCAGTTTGTTTGTTAACCGATTCTTTTAATGCTCTTTATGAGTCAAGTGTTATTGAAAATACAGCTAAAGTTATAGAGGCTTTGGGTTATCAAGTATATTTATTGCCGATTCCTGCTTCGGGTAAAATGCTGCACCATATGGGAATGCTTGATGAATTTAAAGAAAAGGCAAGAAATAATATATTAATATTTAATGAGTTAGCAAAAATTAATATTCCAATAATAGGAATAGAGCCAAGTGTTACTTTATTTTATGAAGAGGAATATAAAAAAGCTTTTTCCAAAGCTTGTAGATATGAAGTTAAGTTAGTTCAAAGTTGGATGAGTGAGGTTGTAGATAATAAGCTTAAAGCAAAAGAAAAATGGCTTAAGGCTTTATCACATAATCAGCCTGAAGGTTATAAGATATTAACCCATTGTATTGAGAGAGCCGGGGTTCCAGATGCTAATAAGCAATGGCAAAAAGTTTTTAACTATTTTGGAGTTAAGTTAGGTTATGAGCCTATTGGCTGTTGTGGTATGGCAGGTTTATATGGGCATCTTAGTGAAAACAAATCCAAGGCAATTGGTATTTATAAAAGTAATTGGGAGAAGGTTGTTAAAGATACTGGCATTGCTAATATTGTTGCGAGTGGTTTTTCTTGTAGGTGTCAGATTGAGCGCATGGAGAGACAAGAAGTGTTACACCCTCTAGATTTATTAGCTAGGATTATTAGTTAGTTTATTGCTTTTAAATTGAAATTACATTATCTATACTTACTTGATTTTTTATTTTAACTATAAATATTTTGAGGTGTCGTATGTCAGGTGCAGCCGTTGTGCAAGAAAAAGTTACAGATAATAAAGAAAAGACAACAACTAAAATAAGTATTTTTGATAGCGCATTATTAAATTTAGATAAAGCATTAAAATATACTCAGCTTGATCCAGAAGTTGCAATGAGACTAAGACACCCTAAATCTTGTATGGAAGTTTCTATTCCTGTCAGACGAGATAATGGAACTTTAAGTATTTTCAAAGGATATAGAGTTCAGCATGATGATACTAGAGGGCCTACTAAAGGCGGAATTAGATTTCACCCAAATGTATCCGTAGATGAAATAAAAGCACTAGCTTTTTGGATGACTATGAAATGCGCTGTAGTGGGAATACCATTTGGGGGTGCTAAAGGTGGGGTGATAGTAGATACAAAAAAATTATCTAGATTAGAAATTGAAAGATTATCTAGAGGCTATATAAAACAAATAGTTGATTTTATTGGGCCACAAAAAGATATTCCGGCGCCTGATATGTATACCAATGATAAAATAATGGGTTGGATGATGGATGAATATTCAAGCATCATGCGAGCGCAAACTCATGGCGTAATTACGGGTAAACCAATTCCTTTGGGAGGTAGCTTGGGTAGAGACGATGCTACCGCACGAGGCGGTTTCTACTGTATAAAAGAAATTGAGAAAATAAAAAATTGGCAAAAAGATCAAATAAAAGTTGCCATCCAAGGCTTTGGTAATGCTGGAAGACATGCCGCTAAATTATTATCTGATGATGGTTATAAAGTTGTTGCAATTAGTGATTCCAGATCAGGAGTTTATGATCCAGAAGGCCTTGATGTTATGCATTGGTTAAATGTTAAGAAAAAATATGGCTACTTAGATTTTTCTCATGCTGGCAATCAAGGCGTTTCAAAAATAGATAATGCAGGTTTACTAGAGTTAGATGTAGAGGTTTTAGTTCCAGCTGCGTTAGAAAATCAAATTGTTATAGATAATGTAAATAATATTAAAGCTCAAGTTATTATAGAACTTGCAAATGGACCAACTACTCCTGATGCGGCTGAAATTTTACAAGAAATGGGTGTTTTAGTTGTGCCTGATATCTTAGCTAATGCAGGCGGGGTTACTGTAAGCTATTTTGAGTGGTTACAAAACAAGTCCGGCTATTACTGGAGTCTTGATAAAGTTCATAAAAGATTGAAAGAGAAAATGGTTACAGAGTTCTATAATGTATATAGGCTTATGGACCATTATGAGACTGATATGCGAACAGCTGCATATATCCATGCTTTAAATAGGTTATGTGATGCAGTATCAGCGCAGGGTACACATGGTTATTTTTCAGCTTAACTAAAATTATTTACAATTCTTATTCAGATGTTCATAATAGGCAGCGGTTTTTTTGTGTAATGTATTTGCTTTTGCAACTAATATTGATTAAGCGTAAAATAATTTAGAGTATTTTAGAAAGAATAATAAGGTTACTTAATGATAGGTTTTAACTTCTTATTTATTTGTCTTGCTGCCATTACCATTGTTGGCGCACTAATGGTAATAAGCTCTAGGGATCCAGTTAAAGCGGTTTTGTCTTTGGTTTTAACTTTTGTTGGGGCAAGTGGCTTATGGCTTACAATGCAAGCTGAGTTCTTGGCTTTGGTTTTAGTAGTAGTTTATGTTGGCGCGGTAATGGTTTTGTTTTTGTTTGTCGTAATGATGTTAAATATTGAGCAAGAAAAAACTCGCAAAAAATATATGAGTTACTGGCTTATAGCTTTTCTTGCAGCATTAATTTTATTTGGACTTATTTATTCTGTTATAGGTTCGCAAGCATTTAATTTAAAACATGTTCCAATGCCACAGATGCACTCACAAGGATATAGTAATGTCGCGGTATTAGCTGATAGATTATTCGAGGATTTTGTTTATCCTTTTGAAGTGGTTGGCGCAATTTTATTGGTAGCAATGATTTCAGCGATAACATTGGCGCATCGCGGGCCATCTAAATCAGCTAAAAGGCAAAAAATTAGTGCACAAATAGCAGCAGATCCAAAGAAAAGAGTTAAATTGGTTAATCTTAAATCAGAAAAATAGATTTATTAAAATTTTTAAAAGAGTGGTTATTTATGATTCCGTATCAACTTCCATTATCAAATTATTTAATAGTTTCAGCTATTTTATTTGTAATTAGCGTCGCTGGAATTATTATAAATCGGCGCAATCTAATAGTTTTATTGATGTGTATAGAGCTTATGCTTTTATCGGTTAATACAAATTTTGTGGCATTTGCAGCTTATGGGGGGCATATCGTAGGTGAGATTTTTGTGTTTTTTATCTTAACTGTAGCCGCTGCAGAATCTGCAATTGGCTTAGCAATAGTTATTATTTATTTTAGGCAAAAAAGTTCGATTGACATGTCTGATATGAATATATTGAAAGGTTAGTTTGAAGTTTTTTAGTGGTTGGATTAAATAGAGGTTTGATAATTTAAAATGACAGATGCATCAACGATTAAACTATTATCTTTGGTTTTATTATTAGCGCCGGCACTTGGATGTTTAATAGCAGGCTTTGTGGGAAAAAAAATTGGCAGGGCGGCAGTTTCTTGGATTACAATTATTTTAGTGGGTGTATCATTAGCTCTTGCTATTTATTTTATGGCATTAATGACAGTAATTCATCCTGAAGTTAAAGCGTATGATTTTAATGTTTATGATTGGGTGAATGTAACGAGCATACATCTTAGAATAGGCTTTTTAATTGACAGACTAACCTGCTACATGATGATCGTTGTGACTTTTGTGTCATTTTTTGTACATATTTATTCAATTGGATATATGGATGATGACCCTGGTTATATAAGGTTTTTCTGTTATATTTCAGGATTTACCTTTGCGATGTTATCTTTAGTTTTAGCAAATAACTTTTTATTGCTTTATTTTGGTTGGGAAGGAGTAGGTTTAGTCTCTTATTTATTAATTGGTTTTTGGTTTCATCGAGAGAAATCAAATGTTGCAAGTATTAAAGCTTTTATAGTAAATAGAGTTGGGGACCTAGGATTTTTATTAGGTATAGCATTAGTTTTAATGTATACAAATTCATTAGATTACCAAACTGTATTTGGTTTTATGCCAGGGTTTGCGAAGCACTCAATTACTGTTGCTTTATACCCATCAGGTCCAAGAGTTGATGTTATAACATTGATGTGTATCTTATTATTTATTGGTGCTATGGGTAAGTCAGCCCAGATTCCTCTGCATGTGTGGCTGGAAGGATCAATGGAAGGCCCAACGCCTATTTCAGCTTTGATTCATGCTGCTACTATGGTAACAGCTGGTGTTTATATGGTGTCAAGATTATCTCCTATGTTTGAGTTTTCAGTGCCAGCTATGAGTATGATTTTAGTCTTAGGAAGTGCTACTTGTTTTTTCATGGGGCTAATTGGTCTTGTTCAAATGGATATAAAGCGGGTGATTGCTTACTCTACTTTATCTCAACTGGGTTACATGATGGCAGGTGAAGGTGCTTCAGCATTTTCATTAGGGCTATATCACCTGATGACGCACGCATCGTTCAAAGCTTTATTATTCCTAGCTGCAGGTTCTGTAATTCTAGGCATGCACCATGAGCAGGATATGCGCAAAATGGGCGGTTTAAGAAAGTATATGCCGGTAACTTATATTTGCTTTTTGGTCGGCGCATTGTCATTAGCTGCAATTCCTCCTTTCTCAGGATTTTATTCAAAAGATTTAATAATAGAAGCGGTGCAGCATTGTAATTTCCCAGGGGCGGATATTGCTACTTTCTTTGTTGTTGGTGGCGCTATGGTAACAGCACTTTATACCTTTAGAATGTTCTTTATGGTATTCCATGGTAAGACTCGCATGAGTGATGAGGCTAAGTCTCATATGAAAGAGTCATCAGCTTCTGTATTAATTCCTCTTATAGCCTTGGCTATTCCAGCATTTGCGGCAGGGTTTATGTTCTTTGGCCCATTGACTCATCACTTTTTCCAAAATGATTTATTTTTATTCCCAAGAAATGATGTTATTGCTGTATTTGCTAAAGATTATCCATCAGCATGGGCATTTCTTGTACATTCATTTACTACCTTGCCATTTTGGTTAGCTATTTCGGGTATATTTATTATGTGGCTATCTTATGTGGCATATCCAAAGATACCTGAGATATTAACATCAAGGTTTGGATCTATGTATCTAACATTTTGTAAGAAGTTTTTTGTAGATGATGTGTATGATTATTTCTTAACTAAGCCGTTTCATGCTTTATCTAAAATTTTCTGGTTTGTTGGGGATCATCTAATTATTGATGGTGTATTAGTGAATGGCTCGGTTAGAGCTATACGTTTTATTGGTAGAGCTGTGGGTTCATTGCAAACTGGATATATATATCAATATGCATTTGTGATGCTAATTGGTTTGATAGTAATTTTGATTGCAGTAATTTTTTAAGTTTTATTATAAATATTAATTATAAATATTAAAGGAAAACGATAAATGAGCACCTTTCACGGTTTATTAAGTGTGTTAATTTGGCTGCCTATTATTGGTGGTGTTGTAATTATGTTGGTTGGAACTGATGAGCGCGCCAATACAACTCGAACTTTTGCATTTATTATTGCGTTAATAACTTTATTACTTTGTGTTCCTTTAATTTTGGAATTTAATCCAAATATTCATCAGCCTTATGGTAAAGATATGATGCAACTTGTTGAGACGCATCATTGGATACCATTTTTAAATGTTAATTATAATTTGGGAGTTGATGGCTTTTCTATTTTATTTATAGTTCTTAGTTGTTATACCAATGTGGTGGTTATCTTAGCTGCGTGGAGAACGGTTAATTATAAAATAGGCCAGTATTTGGCGATTTTTCTAATATCAACCGGTATTATGAACGGTTGTTTTGCAGCAACTGATTCTGTTTTGTTTTACTTTTTCTTTGAGGCATCTTTAGTTCCTATGTATTTGGGTATTGGTATTTGGGGTGGTAAAAACAAGTTTTATGCCGGGGTTAAGTTTTTTCTATATACTTTTTTAGGCTCGATTTTTATGTTAATTGCCTTTTTATATATGGGCTCTAAAACAGGAAGTTTTGAGATTAGCTCGTTTATAAATATGCCTCTTACCCAAACAGAACAAAATTGGATATTTATAGCATTTTTAGCGGCTTTTGCAGTTAAAATCCCGATGTGGCCGGTGCACACTTGGTTGCCGGATGCTCACACTGAAGCACCAACTGGTGGTTCAGTGGTTCTGGCTGCTTTAATGCTTAAATTAGGAGCTTATGGTTTTATAAGATTTACTTTGCCCATAGTTCCGGGTATTAGTTATGATTTAGATATGATTTTGATAGTTATTTCACTAATCGGAATTGTTTATGTCGGTATGGCTACAATGGTGCAGCAAAATATGAAACGTTTGATTGCATATTCTTCTATCTCACATATGGGGCTAGTTACACTGGCTATCTTTACAACTTTTATGATTATAGGCCAGAAGCAGGGGCACTCTTATAGTTATTATGATGATGCTGTTTTAGGTGTCCAGGGTGCTATATTTATGATGATAGCGCATGCTTTTACTTCAGGTGGTTTGTTTATCGGTGCTGATTATGTGCACAGAAGATTTGGCACGCGTGAAATTAATAACCTACAAGGTATGGCAAAACATATGCCAGTATTTGCAGCATTTATAATGTTATTTGCGATGAGTAATGTCGGTTTGCCTGGAACATCAGGTTTTGTCGGGGAATTCATGATTATCCTTGCGGTTTTTAAAGCGCATATGTGGATAGGGTTAGTTGCTGGTCTTACTTTAATTATTGCTCCGGCTTACACTCTTTGGATGATCAAGCGAGTTTTCTTTGGTGTCCCTGGTGGCAATGTTTTAAAAGCTGCAAATGGTACTTTAAATGGAGTTAAGGGTATTAAAGATATTGATGCGATTGAGACTCTGATTTTTATAATATTATCAGTTCCTATTATTTATTTCGGAGTATATCCCAAACCAATTATTTCAACATCACATGAAACTTCAACTGCGTATGTACAACATGTATTAAAAAGGGTACAAGCAGGATCATATTAATTTTAGTTTTAATTATTAAATATATTTAAATAGGCATTGTATATATGAACATGAGTATAGGTCAGTTATTCTTAAATAATTTATGGGCAATTATTCCGGAGGTTATCTTATTAGCTGGAAGTTGTTTTATTTTATTATTTGATTTATTTGTAAAAGATAAAACTAAAGTTTGCACTTTTTTATTATCTTGTGGTGTTTTGATATTAGCTTTTGTTTATATGATATTTGAGCATCCTTTATTGCATCCTATAGCTTTTGGTGGGCAGTATTATTGTGATGGATTCTCTATTTTTATAAAAGCTGTTTGTTGTGTTTGTTTATTTGTAACTTTTATATATTCCAGAAGATACTGGTGTGCTAAAAAAGATATCGATGGCGTTAAGAATGAATTTTATGTCTTAAGCTTATTATCACTTCTTGGTGGTTTTGTGATGATATCAGCAGGGAGCTTATTGGTTTTATATTTAGGTTTAGAGCTATTATCGTTGCCATTATATGCCATGATTGCACTTGAGACTAAAAACATCAGGTCATCAGAGGCTGCGCTTAAATATTTTGTAATGGGAGCTTTGGCATCTGGTATTTTACTATATGGGATGTCTTTAATTTTTGGTATGGCTCACACTTTAGATTTAAAAGGCATTGTTGATGCTTTTATGGATTTAAATCAAATGCCTATTTTTGACCAGACTGTTATTTTATGTGGGTTTGGTTTCTTAGTAGTTGCTATTGCATTTAAATTTGGATTAGTTCCATTTCATATGTGGGTACCTGATGTATACCAAGGAGCACCAACACCAGTTACCGCAATAATAGGTAGTGTAACTAAACTAGCAGCTTTTGGTTTTTTAATAAGATTATTCGTTTATGCCTTAGGATCTTTAAAACCTCATTGGCAAGTGTTATTTTTAATTCTAGGCTTATTATCAGTAATAATCGGTAATTTCGGAGCTTTATTGCAAACAAATCTTAAAAGAATATTTGCATACTCAACTATTGGGCATATGGGGTTTTTGTTTTTAGGTTTATCTTGTGCTGATACTTTTGGGTATGAGTCTGCAATTTTTTATATAACATCTTATGGTATAGCTAGTGTTGGTGGCTTTGGGGTTATCCTATTATTGCAATATAAATCAGGACGTGGGGCTGAACTTAGTGACTATACTGGTTTAAATAGAAGGCATCCTTGGATCGCATTTTTAATGATGTTGTTTTTATTTTCGTTTGCTGGCATTCCGCCTTTTATAGGTTTTGATGCCAAATTATTTGTGCTTGATGCGATGCTTAAAACTGGTAGTAATATTTATTATGTTTCAGCTATTATTGCGTTATTTATGTCAGTTGTAGCAGCCTTTTATTATGTTAGAATTATTAAGCATATGTATTTTGATCACTCTAATCCGCTAGAGCCTGATGATATGTTAGAGCCTAAACACTCAGTTGTGGGTTTTGATAGTTTAGTTTTGACTGTGAATGGATTGTTTGTGTTTTTTATCGGAGTTTTCCCGTGGGCGTGGGTTGAGATGAGTCATTATGCAGCTCTTAGTTTGGGGTAGGTTTATCTTATAATTCTAGGACAGAGCTCCGCTTAATTAATTATCCAGTGAAGTGATAGTACTATATTAATATATGAGTGCGTAACATGAGTCTGTAAGATACGAATATTTGTATAATTTTAAATAGAATTAATGATTGCAGATAGTTGTAGTTTATGGTTATTTAGAGCAAAAACACCAATAAGTCCTAACCCAATCTTTCAGTGGCTAACTCTTCAAAATAATTTTCAGGAGTAATTAGTTTGCACTTAACTTCCGCACCTAATTCTTTTTGTGCTTCCTCCAGGGCGCGCAACTCCCTATCTAAAGTTGTCTTGTCATTAATATCCCATACTACTTGGTATAAAGTTAATTTGTTTTCATAATCTCTTGCAAGAAAGTCAACTTCATGTCTTTGTTTCGTTAGGTAATAATATATTTCACAACCTTGGCGCCTTAAATCAAGATAAATTAGGTTTTCAAAGTATCTGCCTTTGTTTTCCAAATTACTTATGGAGTATGCGTGAGATAATCCTGGGTCAATTGCGTAGATTTTTCTAGGGTTAGTTTGTACTTTTCGTATGGACTCATCAAATAAAGGGATGCTGAATGCTAGGTAGGCATCTTCAATATATTTAAGATAATCATAAAGGTGGGATTTAGTTAAAGAATACCCTTGGGACCTAAGGTCATTATAGAATTTATTAGTGGAGAACGAAGTTGAGATATTACTTAATAAGTACCTAGTTAAGTATTTAATTAAAGATGTGTTACTAATTTTATATCTATCAATTATGTCTCGCATTGATACAATTTCTACGTAATCTTGTAATAGCTTTATTCTGTGCATGGGCTGTAAATTATTAGCTTCAGGGAAACCGCCGATTTGTAAATAGTTTTCTAGTTCTTTTTTTAAGATATCTATTTTTTGTTGGCCTTTTTCTTTTAGTAAATTAGATATTTGTTTGGTTTCTAAATACTCCCAGAAGCCATATGGCCATATTTCGGTTGTAAAGCAGCGACCACGTAATTCAGTAGCAATTTCTTTGCTTAACATTTTTGAGGATGAGCCAGTCAAAAATATTTTTACTTTTTTACTGTCAAATAGCCTTCTAATTACTAATGACCAGCCATTGACATTTTGGATTTCATCAAAGAATAAGTAACATGTTTGCTCATGGTTTTGTGGATATAGGGCGTAAAACGCATCAACTAATTCTCTTAATTTTTCCTGATTTATTGTTCCTAAGCGGTCATCTTCAAAGTTTATAAATAAGATGTTGTTAAAAGGGATGTTGTTATCTATAAGTTTTTGAACTTCTTGCAATAATATGGTTGTTTTCCCAGTTCTTCTCATGCCAATAGCTACGGTTATTTTATTGTCTAAAACTACTAACTGGTGTTTTCTTGGTAGTGTGTTTTTGTACTCTTGTAGTTGAATCTTAAACTCATCTTGCAGCGTAGATAATAAACTTTTCATTGGAAGCACCTCTGGCCTGTGTTTTATATAAGTATAGTATAGCACATATCTATGCTTAAAAAAAGGATAGTTTGAGTGTAATCTGTGCTTTTTAAGAGTATAGGTGTGGATTTGTTGAGTTTAAAATTAAAAATAATGCTTTCTAAAGCACTTGCATGCGAGTATAAACTTGCGTATACTCTGTCTCACTATTGCGGGGTGGAGCAGTCTGGTAGCTCGTCGGGCTCATAACCCGAAGGTCATAGGTTCAAATCCTGTCCCCGCTACCAAATTTGGTTACAAGTTTGTTTGACAAGACGTTGAAATTTTAAAAGACCATTTTTTGGTCTTTTTTGTTTTTGGGGTTTTGGTTTTTAATATTTTGTTTTTGGGGTTTTGGTTTTTGATATTTTGTTTTTTTGGGAAATTATAATGAGGCAAGAAGAGAATTTAAAACAAGTTATACAGCCGGCTGTTGAAAGCTGTGGCTATGTTTTATGGGGTTTAGAATATATGCCTAGAAAAAGCAGTGGCTTGTTGAGAGTTTATATAGATCATAAAAATGGCATAGTAATTAAAGATTGTGAAGCAGCTAGCAAGCAGATTAGTTATGTTTTAGATGTCGAGGATCCATTATCCGGTGCGTATGATCTAGAAGTGTCATCTCCGGGTTTAGATAGGAAGTTTTTTGATATAGAGCAATATGAAGCTTATATAGGTCAGGGTATACTGGTTAAATTATGGGCTCCAGTTCAAAATAAAAAGAAGTTTCAAGCTAAACTTATAAAGGTTGATGTTGAAAATGAGAAGTTAAGTTTTAGTTTTAAAGATAGCGTCCAAAAAGATTTGGCTTCTTTAGATGATATTGATTTAAGTTTAAGCCAAATAAAACAGGCTAATTTGTTTATTGATGATAAGATTTTTAGCAAGTGATCTTAAATATTAAGGTGGTGTTGATATGAGTAAAGAAATTTTGATGGTAGTTGAGATGGTCTCCAACGAGAAGGGGATTCCTCAAAATGAGGTTTTTGATGCTATTAGTGAAGCTTTAGTTCTAGCAACCAAAAAACGTTATGGTATGGCTTGGGATTTTAAAGTTGTTATTGACCCTGGAACTGGTGATTATGATACTTTTCGTATTTGGGAAGTTGTAGCAGATGATTTTGAAGAAGCTCAAGAAGACGATGATGATTTTGTAGAGTTTAATTCTCTTTGTCATATTAATCATAGCGATGCGGTTAAAAAGAACGCTGATTTAAATATTGGTGATTATATTGAAGAGCGGGTAGCGTCTGTTGAATTTGGTAGAATTGCAGCGCAGGCTGCAAAACAGGTAATTATGCAAAAAGTTAAGGAAGCTGAGCGCAGAGAAATTGGCAAAAGAATGCAACACCTGGTTGGCACAATTGTTTTTGGTCAGGTAAGAAGGATGATGAAAGATCAAATGATAGTTGAGTTGGTAGGGTCTGGTGGTGCGGATGCTATTATGCCAAAATCTGAGATGGTTCCTCGTGAGAATTATCGTGTTGGAGATAGAATAAAAGCTTATTTAAAAGAAATTGTAGAGGTAGAAGGCCAATCATCTATTATTTTAAGTCGCTCATGTGATGAGATTATCGAGGAGTTATTTAAATTAGAAGTTCCTGAAATTGCAGAAGAGGTTATCGAAATAAAAGCTATTGCTAGAGAGCCAGGCCAAAGATGTAAAGTTGCTGTTTTCAGTAATGATAAAAGAATAGATCCTCGAGGCTCTTGTATTGGCGTTAGGGGTTCTAGGGTTCAAGCAATTTCTAATGAATTTAATGGCGAGAAAGTCGATGTTTTAATTTGGAGTGAAGATCCAGTTGAATTAGTTATTGATGCTATGCAGCCAGCTGAAGTTCTTTCAATTGTTATGGATGAAGACACACATACTATTGATGTTATTGTAGATGAATCACAGTTATCTCAAGCTATTGGAAGAAACGGCCAAAATGTTAGATTAGCTAGCCGCCTTGCCGGTTGGGAGTTAAATATTGTTGGGCAGCAAGAAGCTAAAGATAAAGAAGAAGGTGAGCAGTTAGCGACTGTAGGTTTATTTATGGGCGCATTATCTGTCGATGAAAGTGTTGCGCAGGTGCTAGCTGATGCAGGCTTTACTACTTTAGAGGAAGTTGCATATGTGGCAGATGAAGAGCTTTTAGGTATAGAAGGCATTGATGAAGTTGGTGTTAAGAATTTACAGGAAGCCGCAAATTCCTCTTTACTTAATCAGGCATTATCTGGCGAGAATTTTCATGGTCCGCAGCCGGATTTATTGACAATGGATGGAATGACTTTAGAGTTAGCAAATCAGTTATCGGCCATTAGTGTGTATAGTATGGAAGATTTAGCGGAACAAGCGGTAGATGATTTAGCTGATATTAAAGATTTAACCCCGGAGAAAGCTGGTGAGTTTATTATGCAAGCTCGTGCTCCGTGGTTTGAAAATGATGATGATTAGGAATCTTAAAGGGAGTCCAAATGGCTGAAGTTACAGTAGAACAATTAGCAAAGCAGGCACATATCGCAGTTGATGTATTGCTTGAAAAACTAAAGCAAGCAGGCTTGCCTCAAACTAGTGCGGATGATTTAATCTCAAATGAACAAAAAATGGCTTTGTTTAAAGCATTGCAGCCTAAAAAAGTAACGCTGAAAGAGAGAAAGTCAGGTCAAGTATCTTTGGGTGGCGCGAATAAAGGCAGGCGAGTTGATGTTCAGATCAAGAAAAAAAGAACATATGTGAGTTCACAAGATAGGCTCATAAGTGAAGAAGAGTCCAGTCGTATCGCAACAGCAGAAGAAGCCAAGATAAAAGCTGAAGAAGAAGCTAGGTTAAAAGAAGAGCAAGCAAAAGCAGATGCTTTAAAGTCCCAGCAAGAAAAAGAATTAAAAGAGCAAGAAGATAAGGCTAAAACAGAAGCTGATCTAGATAAAGGGGCTATGGCGAAGAAGCCAGAAGAAGGTGTTAAAACAAAAGGGCCTTCTGGGGCAGTACCACCGAAGCCTGCGGAAGATATTGAAACAGTTAAATCTAGGTTATTAAAGGAAGAAGATGAAGAGCTCAAAAAGCATAAGCCGAAGCCCAAAATTAAAGACAAGGGTTCATCTTCAGAGCCTGCATACATAACTCATGGCGGTAGGATTTTAGTTCCAGATGACAAAAAAGATTCAAGGCGACCAAAGCTAGTTAGTAAGCGTCGTAGAGCAGCCGTTTATGATGGTCGGGGATCATCTAAAGTTCAAAAGTTTGAGAAACCAAAAGGGAGCTCAGTTATTGAAGTTGGTATTCCAGAGACAATTACAGTTGCTGATCTTGCTCTTAAAATGTCAGTAAAAGCTGCTAAAGTTGTTAAAGCTTTAATGGGTCTTGGGATGATGGCGACGGTCAATGAGTCACTTGATCAAGATACTGCTGTATTAGTTGTAGAGCAGATGGGTCATAAATATAAGTTATTACAAGAAAATGCATTAGAAGTTGCTGTTATTGAAGAGCAAGAAGGTGGCAAGCAAGTTTCAAGAGCTCCGGTTGTAACAATTATGGGGCATGTTGATCATGGTAAAACTTCATTATTAGATTATATTAGGCGAACGAAGGTTGCATCTGGTGAGTCTGGCGGTATAACTCAGCATATCGGTGCATATAATGTAGCCGTAGATAAGGGTAACATTACTTTCTTAGATACCCCAGGGCATGAAGCTTTTACAGCAATGCGAGCACGTGGCGCTACTTGTACTGATATCGTTATTTTGGTAGTGGCGGCTGATGATGGCGTTATGCCTCAAACTATAGAAGCTATTAATCATGCAAAAGCTGCTGGAGTTCCAATTATTGTAGCAGTAAATAAAATTGACAAGCCTGAATCTGACGTTGAGAAGATTAAAACAGATATTTCTCATCATGGGGTTGTTCCTGAGGATTGGGGTGGTGAGAATATGTTCGTGCCAGTTTCAGCTAAAACAGGTGTTGGTGTTGATAGTTTATTAGAGTCAGTTCTTTTACAAGCTGAAGTGTTAGAGCTAACTAGTGTTATAGATGTTTTAGCTAGAGGTGTCGTTTTAGAATCTAGAATAGATAAAAACCGTGGTGTAGTTGCGAGTGTCCTAGTTCAAAAGGGCACTTTAAGTTCAGGAAATATTGTTTTAGCAGGTAGTGAGTATGGCCGCGTAAGATCAATGTTTAACGAGATTAGTAAAAAGGTAAAAGAAGCAGGGCCTTCAATGCCGGTTGAGATTCTAGGCTTATCTGGCACACCAAAAGCAGGAGATGACTTTATAGTTGTTAAAGAAGAGCGAAAAGCTCGTGAAGTTGCAGAATACCGTAAGCATAAAACTAAAGAGCAAAAGCAACAACAGCTTAATGCAGTTAATTTAGAGAATATTTTCGAAGCCGCCGCTAATGAAGCTCAGAAATTAAATATCATTTTAAAAGCTGATGTGCAAGGTTCACAAGAGGCTATTATTGAATCTTTAAACAAGATTGCAACTGATGAAATTCAGGTAGAATTTGTTGCGACATCTTTAGGTGGTATTAACGAGTCTGATGTTAACTTAGCATTAGCATCTAGTGCGATTATATTTGGTTTTAACACCCGAGCTGAGCTAAATGCTAAAAGATTAGCGGAGCAAGAAGGTGTTGAAATTAGATACTACAGCGTAATTTATGATCTAATTGATGATATCAAACAGTCTCTATCTGGTATGTTAAAACCTGAAATTAGAGAAAACATTATTGGTACAGCTGAAGTTAGGGACGTATTTAAATCGCCTAAGTTTGGTGCAATCGCAGGTTGTATGGTAATTGATGGCAATATTAAGCGTAATCTTCCTATTCGCGTAATTCGGGATGGAACAGTTATTTATGAGGGTGTGTTAGAGTCTTTAAGGCACTTCAAAGATGACGTTTCTGATGTTAGGCAGGGTAAAGAGTGTGGTATTGGTGTTAAAAATTACAATGATGTTAAAACTGGTGATCAGATTGAAGTTTATGAAAAAGTTGAGATTGCTAGAAAATTGGATTAATTAGATATATGGAAATAAAATGAGCAAAAACCAATATACGCCAAATCCGCATCGGCTTAATCGCATTAATGATTTAGTGCAAAAAGAGCTGATGCAAATTTTAAAGCGAGAATCTAATGATCCTAGGTTAAATAACTTAAATGTTACTGGGGTTGAGGTGTCAAGGGATTTAAGCGTCGCTAAGATTTATTACACTGATTTTATATCGGTAGGATATGTAAAATTATCTGAGTCTGATGCAGATTCTGATAAGAATAATGATAATCATAAAAGAAACTCAGTAAAAAAAGCATTAGATAAAGCATCTGGTTTTTTACGTCGTGAGTTAGCCAGAAGATGTGATTTACGCAAAACTCCAGAACTTAGATTTATATATGATAAATCTATAGATCAAGGATCTAATATTGAGGAGATATTACGTTCAGTCAATAAGGGTTCAGATGATGAGCAAGAAGGATCTTAAAGATATTCACGGTTTTGTTATTTTTGATAAACCAAAAGGATGGAGCTCACAAAAGGCCGTAACTAGAATTAGATATTTATTTAAAGCGAAAAAAGCAGGTCATGCTGGCACGTTAGATCCAATGGCAACTGGTGTTTTAATAATAGCTTTAGGCAGGGCGACCAAACTATTACCGCATTTGGTTTTACAAGATAAAAAGTATGAGGCTTGTATTCAGCTTGGTATTGCAACTGATACTTATGATGCTGAAGGTGAGATTTTAGATAAAAAAGAAGTAAAAGATATAGATAATAAGGATATTGAAGTTGCACTTGATCATTTTCGCGGCGGGTATTCTCAAGTTCCACCAATATACAGTGCCTTAAAGCTTGATGGAAAACCTTTGTATAAACATGCAAGGGAGGGTTTAAAAGTTGATATCAAAAGTAAAATTCGAGATATCAAAATTAATAATTTAGAGTGTCTTAAGTATGATAAAAACTTAAAGCAATTGAGTATAAGTGTGCATTGTTCAAAGGGTACTTATGTTCGATCTTTAGCTTGTGATATCTGTGAGAAGCTGGATACATTAGGGCATTTGATATCTTTGCGTAGAATTGCTAGTGGGGATTTTAATGATTGTGATATTTTAAAATGGTCGGAGTGCGATGATAATTTTGAAAATTATATAGATCATATAGATAATAAAGAAAATAAAATTTCTAAATATTTATTATCAATAGATAAAGTATTTGCAAGTTTTCCTAAAGTTGATATTAGTTCAGAGCAATATAGATGCTTAATTCATGGGATTAAGATAACTGATGTATTATCAGCTGATTGTGATGGCTGGGTACGGCTTTATGCTGATGATAAATTTGTGGCTATTGGAGAGCTTAAAGAAGGTCTTTTGGTTTCAAGGAAGTTGGGGTAGGTTTGGCGGGTTTTTGGTCAAAAATATTTGAAAACTCACCTTACGCAAAAACATACCCATAGCAGTCGTTGCGAGGCTACGCCGAAGCAATCTCGTGCGAAGTGCAACGCACGTAGCGCGGAAGCAAGTTCAGATGGCAAGGTTATTACATAATATCAATATTTAATTCTAGTTTTACTCAAGGTCACAAATATACCTGCTAAGAAGTCCGGGGTCCGCGCTTACGCGCGCCACCCGAGGTTGCTTCGGCGTTGCCTCGCAAAGACGGCGGTGGGGAGAACCCCTTCCCCCCGTGGGGGAAGGTTGGGATGGGGGCATCCTGACTGCAAAAAATAAAAAAAAACCACACCTTCAAAAAAACCAACTATACTAAAAATCACTTTACACTAAAAATATAAGTTTAAATTCTAAACCATGCTTAAAGTTAAAAACATAAAATTATATTTAAGCAAAAGATTTGCCAATTGCTTAATCCAGCGTGTCTATTGGCTTTATGAGCACCAAGCGGCATATGGCGAGAAATTCGTCAGT
>CAJQSL010000072.1 GCA_905612315.1 uncultured Francisellaceae bacterium | reverse complement strand
ATTAGCTTGAATTCTGATTTTATAGTAATTGCTAAAGTTGGCTCACCTAAAGGATTAAAAGGTGAGCTTAAACTTAATATCCTTTCTGATGGATCTTTAGATATTTTTAAAGAGCTTTATTTGTTTTCTCCTAGAGATTATGAAAATTATAAATCTAATGAAAATAATTTTATTAAGATAGACAAAAAACAAATAAGATTATCTGGTAAGAGTCTTATAAAAATCCCAAATATAGATTCCCCGGAAGATGCTCGTAAATATACACATTATTTATTATGTGTAAAAAAAGAAGAATTACCCAAATTAGATAATAACGAGTATTACTGGAAAGATTTAGAAGGTTTAAGTGTTTATAACAAAGAAGGTGTTTATTTAGGTGATGTTGATTATCTAATGGAAACAGGCAGCAATGATGTAATGTTCTTGGTTGATAAAAGTAACAAGGATAAAGCAGAAGTAAAAACTAGATGCTTACCTTTTATGGAGCCAGTTTTGATATCTGTTGATTTGATCGAGCGTAAAATCATAGTCGATTGGGATGAAGATTTTTAATTAGGTTAGTAAGTAAATGCATAAATATTCAGTTCTAACAATATTCCCTGAGATGTTCACAAGCTTGAGTGACTCTGGAATAACATCAAGGGTGTTATCTCAAAATTTAGCGCAATTAAATTTTTATAATCCTCGGGATTATACGGATGATAATTACCAAAGTGTAGATGACACCCCGTTTGGTGGCGGGCAGGGGATGGTAATGAAGCCTGAGCCTTTGTATTTAGCGCACAGCGCAGCTACTAAAAATATAGATAAACCCAATAAATCTAATACTAGAACCATATATTTTGCTCCACAGGGTGAAGTTTTAACTCAAAAAAAGGTTGAAGATTTAGCAAAGTGTGAGAGTTTAATTTTAGTTTGTGGCCGCTATGAAGGGGTTGATCAAAGGTTTATAGATACATGCGTTGATGAGGTTATTTCTGTTGGAGATTATGTTTTAACTGGCGGTGAGTTACCTGCGATGATGTTATTAGATGCAATCTTTAGATTATTACCTGGAGCGATAAAAGAAGATTCTCATAAATATGATTCTTTTTCGGATGATTTATTAGGTTTATTAGAAGCTCACCAGTACACTAAGCCTTCTGATTGGCGAGGACAAAAAGTTCCGGATGTATTATTAAGTGGTAATCACAAAAAGATTAAAGATTGGCGCGAGCTTGAATCTTTAGAGCTAACTTCTAAGTTAAGACCAGAATTATTAGATGATTTGTTAATAAAAATGGCAAAAAACACTAATAAAGATGAGGTATTAGCTAAATTATCAAAGTTACAAAAAAAGTGGCTAGAAGAGTATATACTTGCCGGTAAAAATCAGATATAATCCCCCCATATTTTTAGTTAGATTTTATTAGAACTGGAGTTTTAAAATGGCGCTTAGCAAACAAGCATTAATTGATTTAGTAGAAAAAGACCAATTACGTACTGACTTATCTGAGTTTTCAATTGGGGATACTGTAGTCATTAATTATAAAATTAAAGAAGGAACTCGTAGCAGGATCCAGTCTTTTGATGGTGTTGTTATCGCTCGAAGAAACCGCGGTTTAAACTCGTCTTTCACAGTAAGGTACACTTTGTCAGATGAGTCAGTTGAGCGTGTATTCCAATTACATAGCCCATTGATTGACAGCATTGAAATCAAGCGTCGTGGTGATGTACGTAAAGCTAAATTATATTACCTACGTGACAGAACTGGTAAATCTGCTCGAATTAAAGAGAAGTTGGCTAAGTAATATTCTTTTGGCTTAGTTATTTAGTTAGATATACAAGATTTTTGATTTTAGGAAACCCAATTTTTTAAGTCGGTTTTTTTTGTTTGTTAAATTTGTAATTTGATTATTAAGATATTGTATGAGTTAAAAAAAATTTCATCTTTTTTACATACCAATCATTGCAGTCTGGATGCCCCCATCCTTGCCTTCCCCCACAGGGGAAGGAATCAAACCATCTATTTTTAAATATATTTCATAATCTGCATTTCTATTATTATTTTGGAATGACATAAATATAATTTTATTTTAAGCTTAAGCTCTGGCAATACTCCCCAAAGTTCTGGTAAGAGTTTATATCCTTGCTATAATAAAACTCAATTTACTATTTACCATAATAATTAAATAAAACTAAACACTGGGTTTTTATGCAATCATTAGCAATTAGGCATAAGTTGGATTTATATTTTAACTCACCGAAAGATCGTGCTGTAATAGAAGATTTTTTAGCGCATTTAATGCTCGCTGATGGTTTGAGTGAAGATACTCTATCTGCTTATTTTTCAGATTTAAAACATTTTTTCACCTGGGCGCAGGGGCAAAAAAAATTAACATCTGAGCAGGGCATTGTCAGAATTATATCTCGCGAGTATATCCATGATTATTTAGCTTTTAGGTTAGACAATAATTTTACTGCACGAGCCACAACAAGGCTTTTATCAACTTTAAGGCGCTTTTTTCAGTGGTGTTTTCAAAAAGGGATTATTGCTAAAAGTCCGATGGCATCTATTGAAAATCCTAAGTTGGGATTACAGCTCCCCAAATTTTATTCAGAAGAAGTTATTGAGAAATTACTAGAAGCTCCCGATACGAATACTGATTTAGGTATACGAGATAAAGCTATGCTTGAGCTTATGTATGCCACCGGTTTGCGTGTTACTGAGATGATAAAACTTAAAATGCCTGATGTTAATTTTTCTCAAGGTGTAATAAAAGTTTTAGGTAAGGGGCGTAAGATAAGATTAGTCCCGATGGGTGAGATTGCTAGTGAGTGGGTTGAGCGCTATATCAATGAAGTCAGGTTTGATCAGGTTGGAGATTTTACCAACGATGCTCAAGTTGATGGTAAAGTTGATGAGGCGGTAGTTGCTGAGGTATTTTTATCAGGTAGAAAAAGGGCGATGACGCGCCAAACCTTTTGGCATAGGTTAAAGTTTTATGCTAAAGAAGTTGAAATTGAAGATATATCCCCGCATTCATTGCGGCATGCTTTTGCAACGCACCTTATTAATCATGGGGCGGATTTACGCACAGTGCAATTATTATTAGGGCATTGTCATATTTCAACTACAACTATTTATGCGCATTTAGCTAAAGCGCAGTTGATGCAAATTTATGAAGCACACCACCCAAGAGCTAAAGAGTCTAAAAGATCTATAATTAAAAGAGATAAAAACAAATAAATTGGAGCAAATGGTGACAGATAGAATCACAAAAGCAGTTTTCCCAGTAGCAGGTTTAGGTACAAGGTTTTTGCCGGCAACTAAAGCTAATCCAAAAGAGATGTTATCCGTAGTTGATAAGCCATTAATTCAATATGCGGTGGAGGAGGCTATTGCAGCTGGGATTAAAGAGCTAATTTTTATAACTAGTTGGTCAAAAAGGGCGATTGAAGATCATTTTGATAAGAACTTTGAATTAGAGTATGTTTTAAAAGCGCGTGGTAAAACTCAGCAATTAAAAGAAATAAAAGAAATGATTCCAAGTGATGTCAGATGTGTGTATGTGCGCCAGGCTGAAGCTTTGGGTTTAGGGCATGCAGTTTTATGTGCTAAAAGTTTAATAAAGGATGAGCCATTTGCAGTTTTATTGGCGGATGATTTGATTTGGTCTGATAAGGCGCCAGTGCTTTCGCAAATGCGCGATGTTTATGAAAAGTATTCAGCTGATGGAGTTATTGCGGTGCAAACTGTAAGACCATCTGAGACGGAGCAATATGGAGTAGTTGAGATATCAGGTTTAGAGCATCAAATAACTGGAATAGTTGAAAAACCCAAAGCTGAAGAAGCTCCTTCTAATTTGGGGGTGGTTGGCAGATACATTTTGCCACCTGAGATTTTCTCAGCTCTTGAAAATGTAGAAAGTGGCGCTGGTGGGGAGATTCAGCTAACTGATGCTATTTCAGATTTATTACATGATAAAAAAATTCATGCACATTTATTTGATGGAAAAAGATACGATTGCGGCAGTAAGTTTGGGTATTTGCAGGCGAATGTTGAATATGCACTTAGGAATGAGTCATTGGGAGATAGAATGAGGGACTATTTAAGTAAGTTGAAGTTGTAGGTTTTTTTCTATATTAAAGTGATCGATTGTTATTTCTCTGCCTCAACGCAGTCGTTGCGAGTGAGCGTTAGCGAGTGTGGTAATCTTCTACTATATTGTCTTTGCGAGTGAGCGTTAGCGAACGCGGCAATCTCCTACACAACTGCTGTTGATTTAATTTAACCATAGGCGTAGCAACTGGAAGGAGATTGCCACGTCGGCTTGCAGCCTCCTCGCAACGACTAAACAACATAAAATTATTACGGCTATTCTTCAGTACACTGCAGTTTAGCCTCGGCTAAAATGCAATAGAGTGAATGATAGACGGGGTTGATTATAATTACCTATGATGTTTTTCATAAAACTAGCTAGGAGAATCCACCCCCAAATATCCCTAGCCAAACCCTCACCTTTTCGATTAAAATTCTGCTATTATTAAGAATTTAAGCCAAAAGATTTAGCAGGAAATATAAATGGTAAAAGAAGTTATAAATTACGAAGGTGTGGAAAGTTGTCTCCTCCATGATTTTACAAAAAAGGCATATTACGACTATTCCATGTATGTGATTTTAGATCGGGCGTTGCCAAGTATTAAAGATGGGTTAAAACCGGTGCAACGCAGAATTGTGTATGCGATGAGTGAGCTTGGATTATCAGCTGTATCTAAATATAAAAAATCGGCAAGGACTGTCGGTGATGTGTTAGGTAAATATCATCCGCATGGAGATAGCGCCTGTTATGAGGCGATGGTTTTAATGGCGCAAGATTTTTCTTATAGATATCCTTTGGTCGATGGGCAGGGTAACTGGGGCTCAACAGATAACCCTAAATCATTTGCTGCAATGCGATATACCGAGGCAAGATTATCTAGATACGCGGCCGTTTTGTTAAAAGAGTTAAAGTATGGCACCGCGGATTGGATTCCAAATTTTGATGGAACTTTAAAAGAGCCAGCATTTTTACCCGCGCAAGTGCCGAATGTATTATTAAATGGTGGCACTGGGATTGCAGTCGGGATGGCAACTGATATCCCGCCGCATAACCTAGGAGAGGTGATTGATGCGGTATTGCATTTGATTAAGTTTCCAGGAGCTGGGATCGATAAATTAATGCAATATATCCCAGCGCCAGATTTCCCAACTGGGGGTGAGATAATCTCATCAGCAACTGAGCTTAAACAAATTTATGAAACTGGATATGGCAGTGTGCGTGCACGTGCTAAATATATCCAAGAAGAAGGCGAGATTGTTATAACTGAGTTGCCGTTTCAAGTATCAGGCGCGAAGATTTTAACTCAAATAGCTCAACAGATTCAAAGCAAAAAATTAAATTTAATTCAAGATTTACGCGATGAGTCAGATTATGAAACCCCGGTTAGATTAGTAATCCTCCCAAGATCTAATAGAGTTGATGTAAACCAGCTGATGGATCATCTATTCGCTACAACAGATTTAGAGAGAACTTATCGAGTTAATTTTAATGTGATTGGTTTATGCGGCAGGCCAAGAGTTTTTAATTTAAAAGATTTATTAAACGAGTGGATTGAATTTAGAGTCGATACGGTTACGCGTAGATTAACTTTTAAGCGCGATGAGTTAGCTGACAGATTACACCTTCTTGAAGGTTACATGGTCGCGTATTTAAATCTTGATGAAGTTATTGCAATTATAAGAACAGAAGATGATCCAAAAACTAAATTAATGGATCGATTTAGATTATCCGTAGTGCAAGCAGAAGCTATTTTAAATTTGAAATTAAAATTCTTAGCAAAACTTGAAGAGATGAAGATTCGGGATGAACAAGCCGAGTTACAAAAAGAGCATGATGCGATTTGCGTAATTCTAGCATCAGCGGATAAATTAAATGCTAAAGTTGCATCTGAGCTTAAAGAAGTTAAAAAGAACTTTGCGGATGAGCGTAAATGTGAGTTGGTTTCTAGAACTCAAGCTAAAGCATTGGCTGCGACGGATTTAGTAGGCTCTGAGAGCATTAGCGTAATTTTATCTAAAAAAGGTTGGATTAAAGCTGCCAAAGGGCAGGATATAAACCCTGAAACATTAAGCTTTAAAACTGGGGATTCTTTTTACTCTATGAGTCAGGGTAGGTCAAACCAGCTTTTAATAGTTATATCAGATCAGGGAAAATCTTATGGTTTATCGGCGCATGATTTACCTTCAGCTAGAGGCCATGGTGTGCCATTAACTGGAAAGCTTGCTTGTGAGAAGGGCGCAAGTTTTACCGATGTTATTTTGGGTAAAGGAGATTTAAACGTGCTTCTTGCGACTAATCGTGGTTATGGGTTTATGACAAGTTTAGCCAAAATGGAAACCCGCAATAAAAATGGTAAAGCCTTAGTAACTATGGATGTCCGGGTTGATAAGCTTATGCGCGCCTTGCCGGTGCAAAAATTAGCTGGCACTCTATTGGCTATGGTGAGCAAGCAGGGTAGATTATTAATTATTGATATTAACGAGGTGCCAGTTTTAGGGCGCGGTAAAGGTAATAAGTTAATTAGTATTGAAAAATCATCTTTTCTTAAAGGAGATGAGTTCTTAAAAAATTGGATCGCAGTGTGGGAGGGGTATACTCTAATACTACATGCGGGTAAAAAGTATACTAAATATAGCTATAAAGATTTATTAGAACTTAAAATGCCGCGTGCATTGAAAGGTAAGGTTTTGCCTAAAGGTTATAGAAGCATTACTAAGCTTGAAGTTGAGCCGCCTAAAGGTGGGGTTATAGTAGATGATTCTAAAGATTCAAATGAACCTGATGCAGATTCAAGTTCAAACTCAAATGCAGATATAAAAGCTGTAGATAATAAGACAGATGATGATTTGCCGGATGTTCCAGTAGTTAAAAAACCAGATGATAAAGCAGGTGGGGATTCGGGATTTAAGGCGGATTTGTTTGATTGATAACCTAAATGCAGTCTTTGCGAGCGAGCGAAGCGAGTGTGGCAATCATACTACGCATTGTCGTTGCGAGTGAGCCGCAGGCGAGTGTGGCAATCTCCTACACAACTGCTATTGATTAAGTTTAACCATAAGCTTAGCAATTGGAAGGAGATTGCCACGTCGGCTTGCAGCCTCCTCGCAACGACTGCTTTGAAAACTTGCGCATTTTCGGAGTATACTCCGAGAAAACATGGGATTCTCGGAGTACGTTCCGAGAAATACAAGATAAGTGACAACTTTATGAACGCACCGACATATAACATCTATCATATGCAACACGCAATAAACCTCGCCAAAAGAGGGCGTTACACCGCGCGCCCAAACCCGTGTGTTGGTTGTGTATTAGTTGACCCGAAGACAGATGAAGTTTTAGCTGAAGGTTGGCATCAATATGCCGGGGAAGATCATGCCGAGAAAGTCGCTCTTAAAAATTTATCTCAAAATATTACTAAGAATACTAATAAAAATATTAGTAATCTAGATTGCTATGTAACTTTGGAGCCATGCTCACATCATGGCAGAACGCCTCCTTGTGTTGATGCTTTAATTAAAGCCAAAGTTGGGAGAGTATTTATAGCATGTGTTGATCCAAACCCTTTGGTCGCAGGCTCTGGTATAAAAGCATTACAAGATGCTGGGATTAAAGTTGAGGTTGGAATTTTACAAGATCAAGCTCAAGATCTAAATAAAGGCTTTATGTATGCAATGAATAATAAAATGCCGTATGTAAGATGCAAAGTTGCAACTAGTTTGGATGGAAAAGTTGCTCTTAAAAATTCTAAGAGTAAATGGATTACAGGTGATATTGCTAGATCCCACGCGCAAAGATTAAGAGCAAGCTCTGGTGCTGTAATAACCGGTATTGGAACTTTATTAGCAGATGATTCTAGTATGAATGTAAGACAAGATGAGTGGGATAATAAATTAGATTTAGAGATAGGTTTAGATTTAGATTTTGAAATAGAGAAATATAAAATTAATCAGCCAATAAGAGTTGTTATAGATCCAAGATTAGAGATTGATCTTGATTGTAAGTGGCTAGAAGCAACTGGTGAGAAATGGATAATTATTAAGCATGATTTATTAGATAATTCAGATGTTAAGTTAAAAGATAAATTAAAAAATAAATTAGATAGGCTAAATAAATTAGAAAATGTTTTTGTTAAAAACTTAATTTTAGAAGATAAGAATTTGAAGAATCTTTTAAGTGAGTTATATAAAGCACAAGTTTATGATGTCTTGGTTGAAGCGGGACCAAGTTTAACTGGGAGTTTTCTTGAGGGTGGCTTTGTAAATGAGTTATGGCATTATCAAGCTCCGTGTATTATTGGGGATAAGGGTATGGATTTTGCAAGGATGGGTGAGATTGATGCAATGGAGGATGTTTTGCGAGGGAGAGTTCTGCAGCAGGAGGTTCTGGGGGTGGATTCTTTAAGGGTTATTAGCCTAGGGTGATTCTATAAATTTATGTGATATCTAGATTGTTTTCTATTTTTTGGGACAATTGGTAATATTATATTGATATATGGGTGCATATATGTTACCATTAAGAATAAAGGTTAATATTGAAGAATATTTAGATGATACTGGAAAATCTCCATTTAATAGATGGTTTATTAAGTTAAAAGCAGAAGTTGCGGCTTGTGTAGTAGTTGCAATCTACAGAATGGAGCAGGGGAATTTTGCAAGAGTTAAAAGCGTTGGGGGTGGAGTTTTTGAGTGTAAGGTTAATGTTGGTCCTGGGATTAGAATTTATTTTGGCCAGGTTAAAGATGTATTAATTATTTTACTTGGCGGGGGTTTTAAAAAACAACAGTCAAAAGATATTCTGTTGGCAAAAAAGCGCTGGAAAGATTATAAAAATCGTAAAGAAAGGGGGCAGGTAGTATGCCATTATCAAAAACATTTAAATTAACGGTAATGAAGCGTATTCAAGAAGATTCTAATTTTCGCTTATCCTTTTTAATGGGAGCGATAAATGAGTTTTTATCAGGTGATATAAACGTAGGCAAATCAATGCTTAGAGATTATATTCATGCGACTATATCTTTTATAACATTGGCAAAGAATTTAGGTAAAAATAGTAAAAGTTTGCAAAGAATGTTGGGACCGAATGGAAATCCTACTACTGATTCATTATTTGAGATTATTCGTCAATTGCAGTTTTTAGAGAATATTCAACTTACAGTTCAAGCTGAGCAGTTAAATCAACCAAGATAAAGTGTTTTTAATTTTAATTTGGAGTTTTAGCTTAAAGTATACTATAATATCCATTATAAAGCAATTTTGCTCTTAAGGGCTATTATAATGAACTTAACCTTTGCAACTCCATCAGAAGTGGCTATTGAAATTGCAAGTGCACTTAGAGAAAGGCGTTTACAGCTTAATCTTACACAAAGAACCCTATCGAAAAAGGCAGGTGTAAGTCTTGCTGTTCTTAAGAAGTTTGAATCAACTGGGAAAATTTCCTTGCAGACTCTTTTAAAGATAGCATTGGCTTTAGGTTCATTGGGAGATTTTCAAAATCTATTTAAAACACCAGATTCGGAAGATTTAGCTACATTAGATGAGATAATTCAGGATAAAAAACGCAAAAGAGGGCGCAGATGAATTTTGAAAACATTTCAGTTATTCATGTTTATTTTATGCAAGGTAAACAAAAGAAAAAGGTTGGCAGGTTAGCTCTTAAGAGCAGGAAGATATATTTTGAATATGATTCGTATTTTCTGCAAACAAAATTAGAGCTATCACCTTTTAATTTACCTTTAAAAGCCGGAGTTCAAACTAGTGATCAAAGTGTTTTTGAAGGTTTGTTTGGAGTTTTTAATGATAGCTTGCCTGATGGTTGGGGTAGATTGCTTATAGATAGAAAATTACGTGAGTTGGGCATAAATCCTGGGGTGTTATCTCCTTTAGATAGGTTACGGTATGTCGGAAGTAAAGGGATGGGCGCATTGATTTATGAGCCAGAAATTACTGGAGTTGACCCTAAGAAAAATTTAGATTTAGATGAAATAGCAGATGAAACTATATCATTGCAAAAGAGTGATGATGATAACCAGTTCGTTGATGATTTATTAGCAATGAATGGTTCTTCTGCTGGAGCTCGGCCTAAAATATTGGTTAATATTGACAAGCAAGATTGGATTATTAAGTTTCGATCATTTATTGATCCGAAGGATATTGGCTCGATTGAGTACGCTTATAACATAATGGCTAAAAATGCTGGTCTAGAAGTGCCCGAGGCAAAATTATTCCCATCTAAAAAATGCTCTGGGTATTTTGCTGCTAAGCGTTTTGATAGAAAAAATGGTAATAGATTGCATATTCACTCTATCAGTGGTTTATTGAATATAGATCATCGTTTTCCAAGTCTTGATTATGAGACAATTTTAAAGGTTACATCTTGGCTTACCAAGGATATTAGAGAGAGTGAAAAGCAGTTTCGGGCTGCTGTTTTTAATGTTTTAAGTCATAATAGAGATGATCATGCAAAGAATTTTTCTTTTTTATTAAATGAAAATGGAATTTGGCAAGTGGCTCCTGCTTATGATTTAACTTTTTCTTCCGGGCCTGGTGGTGAACATTGCAGTATGATAATGGGGGAAGGTAAATCTTTAAAATTAACGCATATTCTTAAACTTGCTGAAATTAGTGGGCTTACAAAGCAAAAAGCTTTAGAAATAATTGATCAAGTGAAATGTTCAATTTCTAGGTGGGAATTTTTTGCTAAAGAAGCTAATGTTAGTAAAAGTAGTTGTGCATTAGTGAAAAAGTCTTTAGATGACTTGTTTAAAAATTTATAACCTATAGGATTAAATATGACACATACAGGCGAACTAGTTGAAATAAGACCAAATAGAAAAATTCATATAGATAGCTATATTGATGCTGACCATACAGGCCCGAAGGTTTTTTTAATCCATGGATCATCAGGCTCACCTGAGCAGTGGCGCACTATTTTACCCGCATTAAAAGATAAGTTTGATTGTATTGTTCCAAGTTTTTTAGGACATGCTAAGAGCGAGGCTCCCATGTTTGATGTGGCTAAAGACTTAGAAAAATCAGAAGATAATCCATATGATTTTATGGAAATAGCTAAAGATTTAGAAGTTGTATTAGATAAATATGGTGACCCAGAAGGTAATAATATCATTATCGGCCATTCGCGTGGGGCGATGATGGGATTATATCTTACGCATAAATATCCAAATAAAGTTAAAAAGTTAATACTATTATGCCCAGATACATTTGAAATTGAGCGTGACCCATCAGAATTATGGCGCGCACCGGTTGAAGATTTAGAGGCAATGCGCCCGCAATTGGAAGAGGCTTTTCAGTATATGGCTTTTGATGAAAGTACGGATAAAGATTTAGTAGCAAAAGAGATGGCAGCGGCACATAAAGTTCCAATGTATGTGGTGCAGGGTTTGAAGATAGGTAAAGAAAATATGCCGGAGTTAGATTTTTCAAACTTTATGGTGCCGACTCTAATTTTGGCAGGAGATCGAGATCTAATCGTCCCAGTATCTAAGATTAAAGCAGGATATGAAAATATAAAAGGAATTAAAATTGAAGTTATTGCAAAAGCAGGGCATTTAGTGATGTTGGAGCAAGCTGAGGTGGTGATGGATTATATTGGCAAGGAGCTATCTTTTTAATTCTTATTTGTTTGGTCAGTCAAGGTTTTACATGATTAGTATTCCATGATCTTTGTACTATACTGAACTGTAGCTTTATAATTGTACAAAAAAGTTGATATTTTTTGGATAAAACTGTACAATATACTATATATAACTTCAAAATGGTACAAAACATGTTTAAACGAAACCTGGGGTGTGAGCTTGAAAATGCTTTCAAACAATACCCAGTTGTGACTTTGATTGGCCCTAGGCAATCAGGAAAGAGTACATTGGCGCGTAACTGTTTTCCAAAATTACCGTATGTAAATTTAGAGGACCCAGAGATCAGGCGTTTCGTAAGTGAAGATCCACGAGCTTTTCTTAATGAGTATGCTGATGGGGCAATTTTAGATGAGATCCAAAATACTCCTGAATTATTATCATTTATTCAGGTTTTAGTTGATGAAAAAAATAAAAATAGTTTATTCGTGCTAACTGGTAGCCACCAGCTTTCACTGCATGAAGCTATTTCACAATCATTAGCTGGTAGAACTGCACTGCTAACTCTATTGCCATTATCAATAGCTGAATTAAAAAATAATGGTATTGAATTTGCTGCAGATAAACATATGTTACAAGGCGGTTACCCCAGAATTTATCAACAAAATCTAGACCCTACTCGTGCTTATGCCGATTATTATCGAACTTATATACAGCGCGATATCAGACAAATGATTAACATCAAGGATCTAAATCTTTTTGAAAAATTTATGAAGCTTTGTGCTGGGCGTATAGGATCATTGTTTGAAGCAAGTAATTTGGCTAATGAGGTTGGGGTTTCGAGTCACACCATAAATAATTGGTTATCTATACTAGAGGCGTCATTTATAATATTTAGATTACAACCTTATTTTGAAAATTTTGGCAAAAGGGTTATAAAATCATCAAAGATCTATTTTACTGATGTTGGGTTGGCTAGCTACTTATTAGATATTGAAAACATTACGCAAATAAAGCGCGACCCATTGCGTGGCGCCTTGTTTGAAAATATGGTTATTTTGGAGCTGATGAAGTTTCGCTTAAATCAAGGAAAAAGCCCTAATTTATATTTCTATCGCGATAACCATAGAAATGAAGTTGATGTTATTTTTAAGCATGGACATAAATTACTGCCGATTGAAATAAAATCTGCACAAACATTTAATAAAAGTTTTCTTAAAAATATAAAATTCTATCATAAGATTGCCGGTGATCGAGCACAGATAAGTTATATTGTATATGCAGGCGAGCAACAACAAAAACTTGATAAAACTGAGCTTATCAATTTCCATGACATGGAAATTATATGGCAGCAAATTGCTGCAGATGATGAATAATTAGAGTGATGTTATATGTTCATCTCATCTTAAGCCATCTGATGTAATAGTAGTTATTATGCCAGATAGTGGGATTAAATATTTATCTAAAATTTTCAAATAATACAGTGCTGTATTTGGAGATATCCTTCGTAGGAATTAATTTTATAGTGCCGACTTTAATTTTGGCAGGGGATAGAGATCTTATAGTGCCAGTATCTAAAATCAAATCAGCATATGAAAATATAAAAGGAATTAAAATTGAAGTTATTGCAAAAGCGGGGCATTTAGTGATGTTGGAGCAAGCTGAGGTTGTGATGGATTATATTGGCAAGGAGCTATAACTTTTTACCAAAGCTTTATACATTACAGTCAAATTAATTTAAATAATGTTCTCATTTTATGGTCAGTTAAAATATGTAATAATTAAAGACTTAATATAAAGTTTTGAGGTATTAACTTAATGTCAAAAATTATTATTTATAAAAATAAGAATGACATAGGGTTGCAGCAATCTGTTAAGTTATTACAAAAAACATTAATTTTAGTTTGTTTTTGCTTGTATTGGTCTATTTCTTCTAGACTATTGTAGCATATGTAAAACCAAATCTTGTTTTATTGGTTTTATATGTGCTATAATAGTCTATTATGAGTAGACTAAAAAAGACCAAGCTAAACCAATTGCTAAACAATTGGCCTCCAGGAGAGCTTTTAACTTCAAAATGGTTAAAGGAGCATGGATATTATAAACAGCTGGTGAAGCAATATTGTGATAATGGATGGATCAATAGTGTTGGCAGAGGTGTCTATGCAAGACTAAATGATGAGATAACATGGCAGGGTGCACTAAAGGCGATACAATCTCAGTTGGAGTTACCAGTGCATGTTGCTGGATTAACTGCACTACAAATCTATGGAGTTTTGCAATATGTCATGCTAGATAATCAAAACCCTAGATTTTATCTTTATAACTCAACTAAAAAGAAAATAAATCTTCCAAAATGGTTTCAGCAAAAGTTTACAAACTGTAATTTTGAGCAGAAGAAACTTTTTTTAGATTCAATAGGTATATCCAGTAAGAAATTTAATAATGTTGAATTAGAGATATCATCACCTGAGCGTGCGATATTAGAAGTTTTAGCTCTTGTTCCTAGCAAAGTAAGTTTATCTCATGCTAATGAATTAATGGAAAGTTTAGGTAGGCTAAGATCAGATAAGTTACAGAAGTTATTAGAGGCTTGTTTATCAATAAAAGTTAAAAGGCTTTTCTTATATTTGGCCCATAAGTGTAACTTGTCATGTTTTAATGATTTAGATTTAAATAAAATAGATCTTGGGTCAGGTAAAAGGGTTATAGGTAAAGGTGGGGTATATAGTGCTAGATGGTTATTAAGCTTACCTGGATTAAATGATATGAATGATGAATTAGAGGATTATAGTGAATAAAGACCAATACCTATCTCAAGTAGAATTATTATTAGACTGTTTGCCTGTATTAGCAAATCAAAAGATTTTTGCATTAAAAGGAGGCACCGCGATAAATTTTTTTCTTCAAGATATGCCAAGATTATCAAATGAGAGAAAATTCTTATTATCAATTAAGACAGGTCAGCCAGATTATTCCTTAATGCCATTTGATAATTTGGCTGATTTGCCAGCTTTAAAATGGAAACTAATTAATATTCAAAAAATGGATAAAAACAAGCATGCTAGGATGCTAGATGAACTGAAATCAGTATTGATGATCTAGTGTGCCGACCTTAATTTTGGCAGGAGATCGAGATCTAATCGTCCCAGTATCTAAGATTAAATCAGGATATAAAAATATAAAAGGAATTAAAATTGAAGTTATTGCAAAAGCAGGGCATTTAGTGATGCTGGAGCAAGCTGAGGTGGTGATGGATTATATTGGCAAGGAGCTGTCTTTTTAATTCTTTGAAATATAATGTTTTATGGATATGATATAGATATAGATATAGATTAACTTGACAAAAGGATTTTTGTGCTATCTTTACAGTAGGGATATGTGAGGATTAGTAATAAGGATTAGAAGGTTAACAGGATGAAGAAAAAAGTTTCTTGTATAATAATTGGAGAAACCACCTTAAGCATAAAATGTGCTGAGCTATTACTAAATGCCGGACATGAAATAAAGTTATTTATCTCTCCTAATCCCAAGAATATTAACTGGGCTCAGACTGAAGGGATTTTAAGCGAGTCTTCTTTCAAGAACTCACTTGATAAGCTTAAAAATATCGAGTTTGATTATTTATTCAGTATAGTTAACCATCATATTATTCCTCTAGAAATTTTACACAAGCCAAAAATTGCCTCAATTAATTACCACGACGCACCACTGCCACGCTATGCAGGAACTAATGCAACTTCATGGGCAATATTAAATAATGAGAAAACTCATGGTATGAGTTGGCATATTATGGTGGATAAGGTAGATGCCGGAGATATCCTAAAGCAGGCATTAACTGATGTGACACCTGATGAGAATGCCTTTAGTTTAAATTTTAAGTGTTATGAAAGAGCAATTGAAACGTTTGCTGAATTAGCTAAAGAGTTAGATGGTGGTAAATTAAAACGAGCTCCACAAGACTTAAATGATAGAACTTTCTATGCGCTTAATAAAAGGCCAGTAGCTGGAGCGATTATTAATTGGCAAGCCGAAGCTGAGGATATTGAAAGATTATATCGAGCATTATATTTTGGTGAATATGAAAATACCTTATGCTACCCAAAGGTATTAATTGAGAATAATTTGTATGTGCCCCATTCTCTTAAAGTGCTTTCTAGTAAATCCAAACATCCAGCTGGAACTATTATTAATATTGATAATGATGGTATAGAGGTAAGTACTGAGACTGTTGATGTTTTTATAGGAAAATTAAGCACTTTAAGTGGTAATAATATAAGTATTGACTCTTTACTTAAGTCTAGGTTGATTAAATCTGGAGAGAAGCTTCCCCAGCTATCTAAGAAATCACAAGAAATTATTGAAGAACACTCTCAAAAGATTATAAAGCATCAAAATTTTTGGAAAAAGCAATTAGACTTTTATAAAGCTATTGATTTGAATGTAAGTCAGCCCGATATTGTAGCTGCAAGGCGTGGTAAAAGTAAGTTGCGTAAGATTAGTGTTTCTTGTGAAAATTACAAAGTAAATAAAGTTGAACGAAATGGTGAAACTTTATTGTCTTTAGTATTAATTTTATTAGATAAAGTTACTATTGATTCAGAATTTTCAGTTTTATTAGGTGCAGATTCTAGTTCTAAATTAAGAGATGCTCATGATTATTTTGCAAGCTATTTGCCTTTAAATATTAATATTGATTCTGATCTTCTATATTCAAAATTTGTAGAACAAGTTGGCTCTAAACTAAACTCATTGCTAACTAAAGAAACTTATGTAAATGATTTAATTTTATGTGACCCATTAATTGATAATGATTTATTTGATGTTTCTTGTTTAGCAATAGAATATATCCCATTGGATAGGTTTAAAGAAGTTCAGTTTAAATATCCTTTAACTATTTTAGTGAGCCAGGATAGCTCTTTGGTTGAGCTGCATTATAATGAAAAATTGGGATCTGATAATGTATTAGTTTATAGATTTAAAGAGCGTTTGGAGTGTTTATTAAAATCTGTTTCAGATATTAAAGATGGCAAGTTAAGCCAATTAAAAATTATAAATGAGCAGCAACGAAAAAAAATATTAGTAGACTGGAACAACACAGCAGCCCCTTATCCAAAAGATAAAACCATATATCAGT
>CAJQSL010000071.1 GCA_905612315.1 uncultured Francisellaceae bacterium | reverse complement strand
GTAATTATTTAAATAGCCTAGGTGAGGCTGATTCTGAATCTATTGAGATTATGATGCCAGGGGGGTGCTTGAAAGTTGATTTTATAGAGGATAAAGTAAGGTTTTATGCGGGTGCTAGTGCCTTAATGTTTTAGTTGTGAGTCGCAAACAACCTTGTACTTACGACACATGCGGTCGCAAACAACCTTGTACTTACGACACATGCGGTCGCAAACAACCTTGTATTTGCGACACTAATTGTCTATAATTACCCTGTAAATTCAACATTTTTTAAATTTAGGAGTTATGTCATGCAAAGGAAGTTAAATAAATCACTTATGGAATGGAAAGACTCACCTGCTCGTAAGCCCTTATTGCTTAGGGGTGCAAGGCAGACTGGAAAAACTTATTTAGTTGAGAATTTTGCGAAAGCTAATTTTGAGCATTTATTGCAAATTAATTTTGAGAAAGAAAAGCATTATATTAAGTGTTTTAAAAACCTAGATGCAAAACAGATTGTTCAAGAAGTTGAACTAACTTCAAATATAACCTTAGTTCCCGGTAAAAGTATTTTATTTTTAGATGAGATTCAGGATTGTCCTAATGCGATACAGGCCTTGCGTTATTTCTATGAGCAGATTCCTGATCTTCATGTTATTGGGGCTGGATCTTTATTAGAATTTGCTTTAAGTTCAAAAAATTTTAGTATGCCAGTCGGCAGAGTTCAGTTTTTATACCTAAATCCAATGACATTTAGTGAAGTTCTTAAAGCTTTAGGTAAAGATAAACTTTTTGAATATCTTAATAATTTATCTTTAGAAGATGAAATTCCTGAGTCAGTCCATCAAGAATTATTAAAACAATTACATTTATATTTTGCTCTAGGTGGAATGCCGCATATAGTAGATTTATATGTAAAAACCGAGAAGTTATTATTGTGCAGGCAAGCACAAATAGATTTATTAAATAGTTATCGAGATGATTTTGGTAAGTATGCGACACAAGTGCAACAGCAGTATTGTGAGCGTGTTTTTACCAAGTCATTTGAAGTTATAGCTAAGAATTTTAAATATACGGATATAGACCCTGATATGGACTATAGATCTTTAAAACAGGCGATACAATTATTATTCAAGGCAGGAATTTTGAGTCCAATATATTATACAAAAGCTAATGGCCTTCCATTATCGGCTACTCAGGTAGAGAAGAAGTTTAAGTTATTATTTCTGGATTTAGGATTAGTGCAAGCTGCTGGCAGAGTTCCGCCAGAACTTATAGTTAGTCAAGACTTTATACAGTTAAATCGAGGAAAATTGACAGAGCAATATGTTGGGCAGCATTTACTAGCTATTCAGCCTAGCTACGATCGTTCATATTTATATTATTGGCAACGTGATGTAAAAAACTCAACCGCAGAGGTTGATTATATTTTTGCTATAGACGATAAGATAATTCCCATTGAAGTTAAATCTGGCAAAACTGGTAGGCTTAAGTCATTACACACTTATATGCAAGAGAATAACTCGCCTTTTGGTATTAAGATATCTATAGATGAATTTGATACTAGTGATAAGATTTGGTCAGTTCCACTATATATGATAGAACAGCTACCACGGCTACTTGCTCTTATTTAATGTTATAGGTTCTTTCGTAAAACCTTTAAAACAAATTGGCCAAAAGACTTATATTCCCAGCGCCTTGAAATAATAAAATATATTCTTTTTTATCATCAAAGATATTATTTAATCTAAAAGCATCAAGAATTATTTTCTCTAAATACTTATTAGATTTATTAATTTGCTCTTGATTTATATTTAAGATAAAAGATTTTGAATTATATTTTTTGCACTCTTTTACTAGTTTCTCACTGGTTATATTATATTTATTAATTTCACTTGCACTATAAATAGGTAAGATAAATAAAATATCAGCTAGAGTTAGGGCTTTGATAAATTCAGAATATAAATCATAAGTTCTTGAGTATCTATGTGGTTGAAATATTAGAATAATTTTCTGATTTTTGTATGCTTGTTTAAGTGAGTTAAGCGTTGCGGTTATTTCACTTGGATGATGCCCATAATCATCAAATATAGGTATAGATAAAATAAAGTTATCATTAAAACTAATAACTTTATTTTTTAAATATTCACACCTTCTTTTTACACCGCCAAAATTTGCTAGAGCGCTTATT
>CAJQSL010000070.1 GCA_905612315.1 uncultured Francisellaceae bacterium | reverse complement strand
GACTGCGGTGGTGTAGCCCCTTCCCATGTGGGGTAAGATTGCATCAAAGTAGCCTCGCAAAGACTGCCCTCTGGAAGCTCTTTCCCTTTATGTAATGCAACCCACCAATACAAACCAAACATATGTACTGCAACCCACCAATACAAACCAAACATATGTACTGCAATACACCAATACAAACCAAATATATGTACTGCAATACATCAATACAAAGCAAATACATGTATTGCAATACATCAATCTAAAGCAAATATATGTATTGCAATACATATATCAAAAGCAACCAACCTCACCCCCAGCACCATCAAGCCCTCTTTCATTAGAACCTGCAACTGCAAGCAGGCTTAAGAATAATGCTGTGACCTTCAAATGGTATGGATAATACTGAATAAAATCTGATCTTTTAGCTTCATCTAATGACTTAAGAATCTTCTGTTTATCTATTTCCTTTGATAATTTATAAATATCATTTTTAGTATCTCTATTAAGCAAAGCAAATACACAGGCTTTATTATCTGACTCTAATAAATTAAATAGCTTTAATCCAAACAAAGATCTTTTTTTAGAAACAAGATTATTTATTATTTGAGCACGCTCTTGAGGATTTGTTTCATGCTCTATAAAATTAGACTTTATGTTTAAGTCAGCACGACAACAAGTATTAAATAAACAAGACATCCTCACTCCTATGTTAATTAATCAATTTTAATTATGACTTAATAACAAAACTGAGAATAGCTTGTTTTAAAATAATTGCTATGGTGATTTTCATTCTTAATCTGCATTCAAAGAAAAACCAGCATCTGAATTAATTAACATTAACTCCATACTGAGAACTACGTAAGAATCAAACCGCACATTTACCAACAGCAGACAACTCACACCTATCAAAAAAGTTTAAAAAAGAACAAACACTTTCACCTAAAACTGGATCAAGTCCAGGTTTAGTCAAAACTTTCTGCGAACAAACTCCCTCAGCTTGAGATAACATATGATGTAATTTCCATAAAATACTGCTAATTTGCGCACCAAGAGCGCCTCTAGATTCAACCATGTGCATATATTCCATAATCAAACGAGAATTTACTCTACTAAAATTCGCATAACTTACTCCGAACCAACTAGCAAGATTTTCCCGAAACTGTTTAAAACCCACTAATAAAGTTAATATTTTAACTTTCAAAGTATATCTAGCCACTCCAAAAGCTGAACGCCCACGTCCATCTGGCCTATCTGGTTCTATCCCACTTAAAAGCATTAAAATAACGGCCTCTCTAAAATCACGCGAAACAGCTAAATTAAATAACGACATTCTTCTTACAAAATGCATTGGGTCAGCCCCATAACGCATTAATAAATAGGTATGTTTTGTTAATTTAAAATCTAATGCAAAATATAATGGAGTAAAATAATAAGGAGAAATAGAAGAAGTATTTGGGTCAGCTCCTTCACTTAATAATAATTTAAGACAAGATAAACCGCGATCACAATTATGATTTGGATTGCGCATTAGGGCTAATAAAGGAGTTTGCCCCACTTTGCCAACCATATTCACATTAGCGCCATATCTAAGCAGTATCTCAATAGTTATTAAGTTTTTAAGCTTACATGCCGTTAGTAATGGCGCATCTTCTTCAATTGATTGCATATTCATCTTCACTCCATACCTACCCATAACATCTAGTAATATACAAAAATCAGCTTTTATAACCTCATCTAATAATTTATAACCTAATGATTTAATGATCCAGTTTAATGATGCAAAGTTTTTTTTGAATAAAACCTGACTTTCTAATAATAATTTGGTGTAACCTCTCTCAAAAGCCTTTATAGCATCGGCCTCAATAACAGTGTTATCAACTTTAGTTTTACATCCAAATATATCTAAATAAACTACCTTTCTATTCTCTACTATCCGCAAAACAGAATCCAGCCAACGCTGAAGCTGCTGCAAATGGCGGCCAGTTTCTCCTTTAGTAAGTCTTAAAGCTGAAGCTGAAGCTGACATTACTCACTCCCACTGTCTTTAATATATCTAGCTGACCAATGCTTTCGTATTTTGCCTAAAAATATTATAATTAAATAAATACCTAAAGATAAACTATAAATGCATAATATTGGTGAGTCTATGAAAAGACAAAAAATTAAAATATTTAGCCTGTTATCAACTGGGTCTTTATTTTGTCTTCTTTGCCCTATCTCATACGCAAATAAAAATCCATTTTCTAATTTAATACTTACTAGCATTGACCTGCAAACAAACATAAATGGCGAAAAAGTCTCAAAACTTACTATTATTAATTCTAGATTCAATCAATATGAACACCGAAAAAGAACCAAGCATTATGATAAATGGGCAAGGCAAATAGCTAAGCCCGTAAGTTCAAATAAATATTATATCCCAGGAATCACAGATAATCCGTGGCTAAATCCTCCATATTACTCTACCAAACTTGTCCCGAAAGAAAAACCCGACTTTACAAAAGCTCAAAAACTATACCCTGACTTTGAGAATTTAAGGGCCAAATATACTATATTCTCTCCATCAAAAATCATCAGCACTCAAGGTTTTATGCCCCCAATTGCAAATTTTGATATATTAAAAGCAGACCAAGAATCAATAGATGCAAATTATAATCTACAAGACTGGCACCCCAACCTAGATGCACAACTATTTAATCCATTCACCCCACCCAAACCATCATCCATTTTTACTAGGTTATCTGACGGCGATAATCAAAATGAAAATCAAAAAAGCAGTATAAAAAACTTAATCCAAAAGTTTACTTCCGTTAAAACTTCTAAAAATACTATAGTCTCTGCTTTAAACTATGATTTTTCTCCTGGGGTAGGTATAGATGCGCAGTGGCAGGTCGTTCAACCTAATAAAAATAGTAGTAAACTTAGAAATTACCTAACAGACACTTCTTCTGACAGACCTGTTTCTTTATATTCTTTAGCGGTACATTTAATGTTCTAATTAAATTAAGAGATTAGAAATTAAACTCTACCTGCTTATGCTGAATAGATAAAACATTTTTTCTTTTAAGATCGGCTAGTTGCCTGCTTACTGTTTCTTGAGTAATGCCTAGGTAATTAGCCATATCTTGTTTTGATATAGGAAAATTAAAATATTTCCCCGACTGACCTTGGGATTTTGAATTCTCTGATAAACGCTGCATTAGGCTTAAAATTCTATCTTTAGCGCTTAATGATTCATGAGTTTTACGAACCATTCTTTCATTCATTTTAGACATCCTTGTAACTAAATCATGCAATAAATCAGGATAGCTTGGTAAAATAGCTAATAATTTCTTAGCTGAGACACAACACACTGAAGATGATTCAAGAGCAACTACGCTACCGGCATATTTTTTAAGATGCAAACTATCTAACCCCATAACATCGCCTGCTAAGAAGAACTCTAAAACCTTTGGCGCATCTTGTGTATAAGAGATTCGATTATCTTCGTGTATATATTTAAAAGATCCACTACGTAAAATATAAATTCCATTAAACTCACTCCCCTGTGTAAATAAAGTTTCACCGCGCTCAACAACCCACTGATGATCCAAAACACTATTAAATATATCATCACTTCTTTGCTTTAATGTCCTAAGCAAACAAGACGGATAAGCCCTGCAAACATTACAATCAAAACAAACTCTTTTTTGATTGTCTATAACTTTCATTTTATAAACCCTAAAATATTAAGCCTAATAAGCTAGTTAAAAGATTATGTTAAAAAACACTTAAATTAAGTATAGTTATAAATTATGGAT
>CAJQSL010000069.1 GCA_905612315.1 uncultured Francisellaceae bacterium | reverse complement strand
AAATTTTAAAATCACACCTAGCCTTAGGTAACAAAAGAGTATATAATAAAATATATCTATATACTTTTTTGTTACCTGGAGTAACGATGATAACAACCGAAGATGCCATTAATATCTTTAAATCTGCTGGAGGAGTCTTAAGAACCAAAGAGGCCATAGAGGCGGGTATAAATCAAAAAACACTACAATCTATGAAGGAAAGTGGTACAATTGTCATGCTAGGTCGTGGCATCTGCTGTTTGATTGATGATGATATGAGTCTCGAGCATATAGACTTGATTGCTATTAGTAAAAGGCTACCTCGAGGCGTTATTTGCCTTATTTCTGCACTCGCTTTTCATAATCTAACAACTCAAATACCCCATGATGTTTATGTTGCCTACCAACAGGGGTGGCGGCAACCCAAAATAAAACACCCACCTACTTGTGTAGTTCGCTATTCCAAAGCTTCATTTGAAGAAGGCATAGAAGAGCATGTGTTTAATAACACAAAGGTTCATATTTATTCGGCTGCCAAGACAGTGGTAGACTGCTTTAAATTTCGTAATAGGGTAGGAATTGATGTCGCTATTGAATCACTAAAAGACTATTGGCATAAATATAAGGGAGCAAATATGAATGATCTTATCAAATATGCCAAAGTTTGTGGTGTTGAAAAAGTAATGAGCCCATATATTGAGGCAATTATTCATGAGTAAAAAAAATATCTCTGCGTCTATTCGACAACGTTTATTAAATTTGTCAGTTACGTCAAATAGACAATTTGATGAAATTCTTGGGTATTATTCAATGGAAAGATTTCTTTATCGGCTATCCCAATCCAATTATCAGGATAAATTTATACTAAAGGGTGCTCTTATGTTTGCTGTGTGGGACCTATCTTATAGTAGAGCAACTAGAGATATTGATTTACTTGGATACACTAAAAATACACCTGAGAATGTAAATAAAATTATTAAAGAAATTTGCTCAATTGAAAATGATGAAGATGGAATTAAATTTATAATTGACTCAATTACAAGTAAGGCAATCAAAAAAGATAGTGAATATTCAGGGGTACGATCTACATTTTTTGCTGAAATTGCAAAAGCAAAAGTCAGAATACAGATAGACATTGGCTTTAATGATATTGTTCATCCTAAGCCTATTAGCGTTCAATATCCTACATTGCTTGGTATGATTTCACCAGAAATTTACAGTTATACACCAGAAACACTGATTGCTGAAAAAGTGCACGCAATATTTTACCATGCTGTGAAAAATAGCCGCATAAAAGATTATTTTGACGTTTGGTACTTATCACACCAATTTGAATTTGATGGACAGGAGTTAACAGCTGCGATTCATAAAACTTTTGCTAAACGTGAGACAAACCTTCCAAAAATTAATGATTATCTTCTTAGCAAAGAATATGAAAACGATTCAATAAAACAAAAACAGTGGACAGCATTCATTAAGAAAAACAAGTTAAGCATAGTACAAAATGACTTTAAAATAGTTTTTAAGCATATTAAAACATTTATCTTTCCATTATTTAAAGATGATGGGCTACGTACAAAATGGATGCCTTCTGGCCCTTGGATAATTTTGGAGTAAAGGGAGATTATTAGCAATCTAGTTTAATTTAACATAACGTACATTATGCGCACACAAGTCACTGTTAATATACAAGATCGATAACTAGCCGCCTTAGCACCTTAGCACAATCGTCCAGTCAAATCCCAGTCAAATCCCAGTCAAATAATAACCTATTGATATATAATCCTTTTATTCTTGTTGTTGTCTATTTAGAGCCTTCCAGTCAAATCCCAGTCAAATGTCAACCTGATTCCTTATATTAGGCCCACCAAGGAAAATACTTTCTAGTTTTACTATTCTGCTCAGATACCACCCTATTAAATAATTGTTTCTTCCCTTCCTATCAAGCAACGGTCAAGCAAACTCAACACACTAACTATCTGATTTTATAAATACAATTGCATTTATTGTCGTTCTAGCTCTCGAAAAATCAAGCAACGGTCAAGCAAATTTTTATACCCACCATAGAACATATTTTCATGCCTTAGTACCAAAAAATCATCTTTTATAAAAAGACAATGTCCTCAAATGTCCTCAAATGTCCTCAAATGTCCTCAAATGTCCTCAAATGTCCTCAAAGATCATAGCAGCTCAAACAATAAACCATTTAGATTGCCATGTAGAGCCCTTAGTTAATATATATTTTTTTTCTTTTAACGCATTAAGGTCTCTACGTAGTGTTCTATCAGTTATATTTTCATCTAATAAATTTAAAATTTTATTTTGAGATTTACCACCTTCTTTTAAAATTATTAAAATTTTATTTTGTCTATCGGTTAAACAATCATCTTGAGATATTTGTTTTTGTATACCTGTTTTTTTATATAAAATAAGTCTGAACCTTCCAGCTTCTGATATGAATTCTGGTTCAGGATATTTAGCATCACGCAGGCCATCTATAATTCTTAAGGTACCACTGCCCCATTTCTCTATTAATCCAATGTAAAAAAATGCCTCAGCTATTTTTCTATTTCTTGGCATAGAATCATGCTCTTTAAATAATGACTCGGGTGTTAATGAAGGGGGCAAGCCACCGCCATTCCAAAATGCCAGATGATCATCATAGAGCCGTATTTGACTATGTGCACCATGGGTATAATCCCTATGACAAAGCAAATTAACCAAAGCTTCCCTAATAACACTTAAAGGGTATTCCCATATAACATCCCTTTCCAGATTTCCCTCTATTAAAAATTCAGTTGATAACCTTTCTTTAAACCAACTCATAGCGCCATCTAATTGTGTAATTAATGGCCCATGAACCTCTCGATCATCTATGATCATTATTGGTGATCTAAAACGACCCATTTTTAAAAAAGCAGAGGAAAAGAAAGACTCTGGATTTTTTCCAAAGAGTAACAAAGCAGCTCGTGATGGAGATTTATTTTCAATAAGCTCTAATTTACGTAAAAATTCCTCCCTAGTTATTTGCTCAGGAACAGGGATTCTACCTAATTCTCTTGCAGAAATTATAAATCTATCAATCAAGTCAAAATCTAGATCATCTAGTTTTGCTCTTGGTTCAATAACAGCATCCCAACTTAAACCGGTACTTGCTGTAATACGGTGCATAATCTCTTCATGGCTCATTCTTTGATTAGTTTTGCCAGAACGTATAAAAAAACGTCCTCTAACGCTAACTGGAACACCTGTGTTTTTAATCATAGTTATTACTAATATATTTTTCTCATCAAGATTAACAATAGATAATGATGGCTGAATTCTAGGGTCAGTTACAGTTTGAATTTTATTCGCAATATCTTCTACTGTTTTTTTGCCAATTTGAATACCACATATTTTACCAGAATCTTTTACGCCAATAAGAATTATACCTCCTTGGGCATTAGATAAAGCGCCGATAGTTTCGATAGCTTCATCATGAAATGATTCTTTAAATTCTACTGTTTGAGTTTCTCCTGATGCAATAATATTTATGATATTTGCTGATGTTACATCAATCATGCAATCTCCATTTCTTAGCTTTTTTCTCAGGTTATATTTTAAATAGAGTAAGTGCCAATAGCAAGCGTGACTAGAATTACCGCATAAAAATGTCCCCCCGTTACAAATCAAAATCTAATCCTAAGAATAAGCTTTTAATAATTCTGGGCATTAGAATGTCAAGGAGGAGCGCAGTAAGCATCGCTTACGAGCAATTCCTTTACATTCGATAAAGGAAAATATACTAGTCGGCGGGTGCCAATTTTAATTGGCACCCCTGCCTTACCGGCGAGGTATGGGGTTTAGGGCAAAGCCCCTGTTATTTAAACAGCCTTCTAAGCCCTATCACGCCCTGAATCTCTATTGCTACTCTTAAATCTTTCTTTATCCATAAATTCACGAGGCTCAGCAGCTCTAAGTTTACCGCAATGTCTTTCAACCTTAAGCTCTTTTCCCATCTGCCTTGACTCAACCTGCTGAATTGGAATCAGTTTCCCATGGCCATCTTTTTGTTTGATTACACCATAACGTCTTCCTGCAATTTCAGAACTTCCACGGTAAATTCCAAAATCGCCCTCTTTAAACTTAAAACTTAACTCAAGACCCATCTTTCTTTCCAAGAACATCCTGTCTTGATTCATAGCCTTTTCATATCTACTTTTAGATAATTCTTTTGCAGCAGCTTTATAATGATTTTC
>CAJQSL010000068.1 GCA_905612315.1 uncultured Francisellaceae bacterium | reverse complement strand
CCGCGAAACAACTAGAACAAGAGATTCCTGTTTTTTTAGCTAATAATCTAGATTTAGATTTAGATATCCAATTATTTCCTGACTGGGAAACTTTGCCATATGATCACTTCTCCCCGCATCAAGATATAACATCTAATAGGTTAAAAATATTAGCCAATCTATCAAGCGCCAAATCTGGAATCTTAATTTGCCCACTAAATTCTCTTATGGCACCAACTCCTGCTCCAGATTATCTAGCCAAATATTCTTTGAATTTAAAAACAGGAGAAATATTAAATCTTACCCAAAAAAGGCGTGAGCTTGAGAAAGGTGGATATTTATGCGTACAAAATGTTTTATCCCCAGGGGAGTTTGCCGTACGCGGGAGTTTATTAGATATTTACCCAATGGGCTCAAACACTCCATATAGAATAGATTTATTTGATGATGAAATTGAAACTATAAAAGAGTTTGATCCTGAAACTCAAAAATCAGGAAAAACTATAAATAATATAAATCTTTTGCCAGCTAGAGAATTCCCTTTAGATGCAAAAGCAATAGATAAATTTTGTGAAAAGTTTGATGATTATTTTCCAAGATTTAATGATACTCAACTAATAGATTCTATAAAACGTGGTGCGCCTCTGCCGGGGATGGAATATTATCTCCCGCTATTTTTTGATAAAACTTATAATTTATTAGACTTTATTCCCGAAGATAATCTAATAAACATGCAAATAATTTTCACCAACCCACTTAATTTAATTGGTGAGAATTTATTTAAAGATATTCAAACGCAATATGAGCAAATGAAATATCACCAAACTTACCCACCACTTTTACCCAAGGATTTATTCACCCCTATAAATTTTATTTTTGAGAAGATTAATCAAAATTCTTATACAACTATCCAGCTACAAAAAGAGCCTTTAGCAAAAATAAATAGTTTCTCCAAAAATATTGATTATGGAATTTTGCCAGATTTAGAAATTGAAGCTAAAGCTGAAAATCCACAAAATAAAATCTCAAAATTTATAAAAGATAATGAAGCCAGCCTTCAATCTAAAATTATTTTCTGCGCGCATGGCCCCGGTAGGCTTGAACATGTGAAAATGCATTTAATTAAATGCCAGAAACACCCAGTAAATATTACTAGCTGGCAGGATTTTTATAATTCTAAAGATAACTTAGGAATTATGATCGCCCCGATCTCAAGCTCGATTTATTTGCCTTTAGCTAATCTTATTTTTATCGCAGAAACTGATCTATTTGAAAATTACACCCCGCAACGCAGAATAAGGTCTCGCGCTAAATCTCACATGCAAGATGTTGAAAATAGAGAATTATTTGCTGATCTATCTGAAATACCGCTTGATCAGGCAGTTGTTCATCTTGAACATGGAGTCGGTATTTATAAAGGTTTAGAAACTTTAAAAATAAATAATGAGACTAATGATTTTCTAAAAATTATTTATAAAAAAGATGATGTTTTATATGTGCCAGTGCATCAGATAAATCTTATTTCTAAATACCAAGCGCTTAATACAGATGTTGTGCCGCTTAGTCATTTAGGTACGGACAAATGGTCTCAAGAAAAAGAAAAAGCTCTTAAAAAGATTCGAGATGTCGCTGCAGAATTATTAGATATTTATGCAAAGCGCGCCCTAAAACAAGGCTTTGCCATGACAAAGTATGGGGAAGATGATAAAAACTTCGCCGAAGAATTTAACTTTGAGCTAACCCCGGATCAAGCCCGCGCAATCGATGAGATTATAAATGATTTAAGATCTAAAACTCCTGCCGATAGATTATTATGTGGTGATGTTGGCTTTGGTAAAACTGAAGTTGCCATGCGAGCGTGTTTTCATTGTGTGCAGAATATGCGCCAAGTTGCTATTTTGGTACCTACTACTTTACTTGGGCAACAACATGGGGAAAGATTTGAAGATCGCTTTGCTAATTGGCCAGTTGAAATTGCGGTGTTATCCAGATTTAAAAGCGCAAAAGAGCAAACTCAAATTAAGAAAAAACTTGCATCTGGCCATATAGATATAGTTATAGGTACACATAAACTTTTATCAGATGACATTAAATTTAAAAATTTAGGTTTACTTATAATTGATGAAGAGCACCGCTTTGGCGTAAGTCAAAAAGAGAAGCTAAAAGCTTTAAGATCCCAAGTTGATATTTTATCAATGACCGCAACCCCGATACCTAGAACCTTAAATATGGCTTTTTCTAAAATTCGGGATTTATCAATCATCGCAACGCCTCCTGCTAAAAGGCTGAATGTAAAAACCTTTCTCAAAGAATATAGTATCAACCCAATTAAAGAGGCCATTTTGCGAGAAACTCACCGCAGCGGCCAGGTGTTTTATTTGCATAATGATGTAAAAACTATTCAAATTGAAGCGCATAAGCTTTCAGAAAACATGCCCGATATTCAATTTGGAATTGCACACGGGCAGATGCGCCCGGCTGAGCTTGAGAAGATTATGGCAGATTTTTATCATCAAAGGTTCCAAGTTCTAATTTGCTCAACCATTATTGAAACTGGAATTGATATCCCCAATGCTAATACAATTATTATTAATCGGGCGGATAAGCTTGGTTTAGCACAATTGCATCAGCTTCGAGGCCGAGTTGGTAGATCGCATCATCAAGCTTATGCTTATTTATTAACCCCAGAAAAAGAAAGTGTAAATAAAGATGCGATAAAGCGTCTAAAAGCAATAGAAGCTACTGAATCTTTAAGCGCAGGCTTAACTCTAGCAACGCATGATTTAGAAATTCGGGGCGCGGGCGATCTTCTTGGGAAACAACAAAGTGGGCAGATTAATAATATCGGCTTTCATTTATATTCTGAATTATTAGAGCAAACCATTAAAGCTATGCAATCAGGCAAAGACCCGACCTTACTGAAAAGCTTATCGGATAATGATTGTAAATTAGATCTTGCCTTCTCATTGATCATTCCGGATAACTACTTACCAGATGTAGGTTTAAGATTACGCTGCTATAAACAAATTACTCATGCTAAAGATGATGACCAGCTTGATCAAATAAAAATAAATATGATTGATAGATTCGGCTCTTTACCGATGCCAACGGAGCATTTATTTGCCAGCATGCATCTAAAGCTTTTGGCTAAAAGTTGTGGGGTTGTGAATATTAGGTGTAACTTAAATCAAGCAACTATAACATTTGAAAAATCTGCCCCGATTAATATCCAAAAACTTATGATTCTAGCATCGCAACAACCTGAGGTTTATCAGTTATTACCTGATGAAAAAGTTAGAATTAAATTTAAAGATAATAAATCTAATCAGGATAATAATTCTGATACCAATTTATTAATCCTCGATAGAATTAATCTTATTGGGAAGATGCTGGAAGTTGTAAAGTGAATAGCAAACTTAGTACTCACCTTACGCACTCCAATAAAAATTAAATATCAAAAAGACTTAAAACAAAAACTAGTCGTTGCGAGCCTGCTTTGTTTCGTGGATATGCCCTCCTAAAC
>CAJQSL010000067.1 GCA_905612315.1 uncultured Francisellaceae bacterium | reverse complement strand
AGAAAAGATTGAGATTGGTGGATCTACGCAACAATTCCGTCTCGCAACGACTGCGTCTGGGAAACTATTTCCGTTTTAGAAAAGATTGAGATTGGTTTTGTTATGTCGAACTCACGTCATATACCATAACCACTCTATATGCTATCATCTCCCATAAATAAAAATGATCTATAATTAAAATAGAGTTTATATAGGAGAAGGAAAATGGCTGATTTATCTTGGAAAAAAGATTCCGAAAAGAAAGTTTCAGTAAACGGGGAAGACCTGGTTTTATATGATATTGGAGCATTTGCTAAAGAAAATGGTGGGGACTTATCGCGCTTGCCATATTCAATTAGAATTTTATTAGAAAATCAGCTTCGAAATGCTGATGAGAAAATAATTTTTAAAAAGCATGTCTTAAGTGTTTTAAATTGGGATGCGAAAGATTCTAACCGACCAGAAGTTCCGCATATGCCAGCTCGAGTTGTAATGCAGGATTTTACGGGGGTGCCGGCAGTAGTTGATTTAGCTAGTATGCGAGAAGCCATGAAAGATATGGGTGGAGATCCTAATAAAATCAACCCACAAGTTGAAACTGCTTTAGTTATTGATCACTCGGTGCAAGTAGATTATTTTGGTACGAATAAATCTTTAATGCAAAATATTGATATGGAGTTTTTACGTAACAAAGAGAGATATAAGCTTTTAAAATGGGGACAATGTGCGTTTGATAATTTTAAAGTTGTGCCTCCTGGAATGGGAATTATTCACCAAATTAACCTAGAGTACTTGGCACATGTTGTCATGACAAAAGTTGATGAGAATGGCTATACCGTAGCTTATCCTGATTCTTTAGTTGGTACTGACTCCCACACAACCATGATTAATGGTTTAGGTGTAATGGGTTGGGGTGTAGGTGGAATTGAAGCTGAGGCTGTAATGCTTGGCCAGCCTATTTATATGATTTTGCCAGATGTTGTTGGTATGAAGTTAACTGGAGAGCTTCGAGAAGGCGTAACTGCAACGGATTTGGTTTTAAGGGTAACTGAGATTTTACGTCAGCATGGCGTGGTTGGTAAATTTGTTGAGTATTTTGGTGAAGGTTTAAGTGATTTAGATTTAACCACTAGAGCAACATTAGCCAATATGGCACCTGAATATGGTGCAACCATGGGATTCTTTCCGGTTGATGCCGAAACTTTAAATTACTTGAGAAAATCAAATAGATCCGACAAGGCTGATCGAGCTGAGTCTGTTATGAAAGCACAAGGTTTATTTAGAGAAGATCCAGCTGAAGAACCTGAGTATTCATCTTTAGTTGAGCTTGATTTATCTACAGTTGATGCAACTTTAGCAGGGCCTAAGCGCCCGCAGGATAGTGTATCTTTACATGATTTACATAACGCTTTTAAAGAAACGCTAACTGCACATATTGGTCCTAAAGGTTTTGGTTTATCTGAAGAGGATTTACACAAAGAGGTGCCGGTAGAAGGAATGGATGCCAAAATCGGGCATGGTTCCGTTGCAATTGCAGCTATAACATCTTGTACCAATACCTCAAACCCATATGTATTAGTTGGAGCAGGTTTATTAGCAAGAAAGGCTCGAGAAAAAGGCTTAATGGTTAAACCCTTTGTTAAAACATCTTTAGCACCTGGATCTCAAGTTGTGACCGAATATTTAAAAAAATCAGGTTTACTCGAAGATTTAGAAGCGATGAAATTTAATATAGTAGGTTATGGTTGTACGACTTGTATTGGTAATAGTGGCTCGCTAGATCAGCCAGTTATTGATGCGATTGATAAAGAAGATTTAGTAGTTTCTGCGGTAATTAGTGGTAACAGAAACTTTGAGGGTCGGGTTAATCCTAAAGTTCGAGCGAATTATCTGGCATCTCCTATTTTAGTTGTAGCATATGCAATCGCGGGGAATTTAAGTTTTAACCCTGAGAAAGACTCTTTAGGTAAAGATCATGATGGCAACGAGGTTTATTTAAAAGATGTTTGGCCATCAGATAAAGAAATTCATGATATAGTCGATGACGTAATTACACCAGAGATGTTTGCTGATAGATACAAAACTGTATTTGATGGAACAAAACCTTGGCAAGATTTAGACGTGCCAACTGGTGAGTTATATGGTTGGGATAAGAAATCAACGTATATTCAAAACCCACCATTTTTCGCCCCAGAGGATTTTTCTAGAAAAGATGATATTTTAGATGCTAGATGTTTAGTGATGGTGGCAGATAGTGTCACAACTGATCATATCTCACCTGCAGGGGCGATTCCTGAAGAGTATCCTGCCGGTAAATATTTGCTGGATCATAACGTTGAGAAGCAAATGTTTAACTCATACGGCTCAAGGCGGGGTAATCATGAAGTGATGATGCGCGGAACGTTTGCTAATATCAGGATCAAAAACGAGCTAGTTCCAGGAGTTGAGGGTTCATATACTAACTATCTTCCTGAAAATAAAAAAATGTATATCTATGATGCGGCGATGAAATATGTCGCTAGCAATACTCCATTAGTTGTTCTAGCTGGTAAAGAGTACGGAACTGGTAGCTCGCGAGACTGGGCTGCAAAAGGTACTGGTTTATTAGGTGTAAAAGTTGTAATTGCTGAGAGTTATGAGCGTATTCACCGAAGTAACCTAGTTGGTATGGGGGTTTTACCTTTACAATTTAAAGATGGAGACTCTGCCAAATCTTTAGGCTTAGATGGTACTGAGCACTTTAATGTTAAAGGCCTAGATAGTCTTAAAGCACAAGGTTCTGTAAGTGTTGATGCTTGTGATGAAAATGGTAATGTAAAAGCCACTTTTGATACTTTAGTTAGATTAGATACTGATGTGGATGTGGTTTATTATTATAATGGCGGTATTTTACAGA
>CAJQSL010000066.1 GCA_905612315.1 uncultured Francisellaceae bacterium | reverse complement strand
AGCCATAGTGTGCCTTTTTCGCCGAAGAGGTTGGTGATGTTGTTTGTAAGTTTTTTCATGAATATATTTTAGTGAAAAATTAGCTTGCTATCACGTTAATTTTTTTTAATATTTCTTTAAAAAATTCTTTTGACCAAATATCTATAAACCTTTTTTTACGCGAATAAGCTCCTCGGATTTTAGCCAGCTAGAAATTTTATCTCGAGGATAGGTGTATTGACTTAAAGCAGATACTATAAATTGATAGTCAATCTCTTCTCTACCTGCAAATTTCCTTAATTTTTCTATGTTCATGCTTTCTCCAGTATGTCGATTATTTGACTACTTACTGGTTAATAATTAAAGTATAGTACATAGGTTTGTCAAACTAAATATAGGACTAAAGTTATAGTTAGTAGCGCTCACTTGCGGCTGATTATGCTCCTAAAACACCATTATCGGCCGCAAAATGTTGTAATTTCCGGCCGATAATGTTATAATTGCCATATAATCGGCCCAGTTGAAAAAAATGGTGATCATATGCAAACTGAAATAATACCAGAGAATAAGCGTTTTATTGGAAGAAGTTTTGAGCAGGAGCAATTAAAAAGAGTAGCTAAAAATGATGAAGCAAGTGTCATTATTTTATATGGACGTAGACGAGTTGGGAAAACAGAGCTGTTAGAGCAGACCTTTCGTAATAGAAGCATTTTAAAATTTGAAGGCATGGAAGGCGCTCAAGAATCCACTCAACATGAACTTGTTATGCGGCAACTTAGTAAATATTCTAATGATCCTTTGCTTGCAAAAGTTAGAGTTGATAGTTGGCTTGATGTTTTTGAATATATTGCTAAATATACTCAAAAAGGAACTTGGACAATTTATTTTGAGGAAGTCCAGTGGTTGGCTAATTATAATGATAATTTTATTAGCCAGCTTAAGATTGCGTGGGATAATGCTTTTAGACGAAATTCTAAAGTAGTTTTAATCCTTTGTGGCTCTTCACCATCTTTTATGGTCCAACATGTGCTGCATTCTAAATCCTTATATAATAGGTCACAATATGAGCTACATTTAGGTCCATTTTCAATTAATGAGACGCGCGATTTTTTGAAAAACAAATCTAATATCGAGGTTATGAATGCCTATCTAACCGTAGGGGGAATGCCAGAGTATTTAAAAAAAGTTAAACAATTTTCTTCTGTTTTTACGGGGATATGTCACCATAGTTTTTTGCCTAATAGTTATTTTTTGAACGAAAGTGAGAGAATTTTTGTTAGTAGCATGTCAAACAATCCTTATTACGAACAAATTATAAATTTTCTTTCTCAAAATAGGTTTGCCACTAGAGAGCAAATTGCTAAGCATTTGAATTTTGAGCCAGGAGGTCGCCTAAGTATACTTTTAACAGAGCTGGCATTATGTGGATTGATAAAAAAATATGCCCCATATAATTTAGCTGAAAATAGTAAATTAACTCGTTATCAAATAGCAGACCCTTATTTACAGTTCTTTTTCAAATTTATAAATCCACAGCGCCAAGCTATTGAAAGTGGGCGCTACCAAGATAATCCCACTCAGGCAATTAATATGAACGATTACCATAAATGGCTAGGTTATTCTTTTGAAAGGTATTGTCGGGATAATCATAATGTTATCGCTAAATTACTTGGATTCTCGGGGGTAAAATATCAAGCTGGAGTTTTCTATAATCGTAAAAGCGTAGAGTCTTCAGCAGGTTATCAAATTGATTTGTTATTTGATCGTAGCGATCATGTAGTTACCATATGTGAAATAAAGTATTTACAGCGCAAGGTGGGAACTGAAGTGATAGCACCTTTTGATAGGCAAATATCTTTATTTCAAAATAAATCTAATAAAACCATTCACAAAGTTTTAGTTTGCAATGAAGGTGCCGATTCAGCATTGCTAAACCGGAATTACTTTGATGCCATTATTACATTGGATGACCTTATGGCTTAGGAATTACACAGGCTGGTTTTATTTGGGTTTGGGTTGTTTTTAGTGCCATTTTTGAAGATGCTTGTGCTGCAGCAACAGCAAAACTACGTGGTGGATAATATCACGCCGCATTTTGCGGAATGCATATCATCTCAAGCGTTTATTGAGATAACTAAAAAATTAGGAGAAAAGTAAAATGACGGATAATTTTATTCAAATAGAAAAAGTAGTTGAAGATTCTTTTCGGCAGATGAAGGATAACGATTAAATGTGAGTGAGCCTTAGGGATGCGCGGCAATCTCGTGCCAATTGCAACTAGGGTAATAATATCAGCTTCGGGCAGGAGATTGCCACACTCGCTCGCAACGACTATCCGGGGTTTTAAATAAGGGAATAAATTAGGAATTTAAAAGCTTGATAGTTGGGTTGACAACCTTTCTTGCTCTACGTATGATAATGCGAATGATTATCATTAAAAATACATTTAGGGCGAATTTATGTTAAGTGCATTAGTTATCGTTTTTAGAGAAATACTAGAAATGAGTTTAGTTATATCAGTTTTGTTAGCCGCAACTAAGGGTGTTCCCAGGCGTAATCAATGGATTATGTTAGGAATTGTTATCGGCGCTTTGTGCGCCATTATATTAGCAGGCGCCACGGGGGTGGTGGCATACTATCTTTCAGATGATGCTATGAAAATATTTAAAATCGCTATTCTTTTAATTGCATCGTGTCTAATCGCATATACCGTTATATGGATGCAGACTCAAGGGAAAAAAATAGGCGCCGAACTTAAGCAACTAGGACAGGATATTAAGAGCGGAAATAAATCAATGACTGCATTGATGATTATTGTTGCAATTGTTGTTATGCGAGAAGGGTCTGAAATATCGTTGTTTTTGTATGGCCTAGTAGCATCTGATGGTACAACTATTATTTCTATTATTATCGGGTCATTATTAGGCGCTTTAATTGGAATATCTGTAGGATTTTCAATGTATTTTGGCTTATTGCGCATACCGGTTAAAAGTATGTTTAACTACTCTTCGATATTATTAACTTTAATCGCGGCAGGCATGGTGGCAAAGGCTGTCAGTAAACTTATTGCCATGCATATTTTTACAGGAATTATTCCACATTTATGGAATACATCATGGTTTATTTCTGATAAATCAGTGCTTGGGAAATTGCTGTCAGTTTTAATCGGATATCAATCAGAGCCAAGCTTATTATCTTTATTAGCTTTATTAGCTTTATTAGCTTTATTAGCCTATGTAAGTACACTTATCGCGATTTATTTTGGCTTCAAAAT
>CAJQSL010000065.1 GCA_905612315.1 uncultured Francisellaceae bacterium | reverse complement strand
TAGTGATTTTAAAGATTATATTCCATACGAAATAGTTAATGAGAGTTTGGATCTGGATCCTGTTTTTATTTTTTCACCGGGAGGAGGTGGAGCAGAGAGCTATTATGATAATTTAGTACCTAAGTTAGATAAAAATAAAGTTATATTGTTTAATAATGTACTTGCTCATACTATGCGTACTTTGGGAGAAATCCATATTAAAGAGATGTCTTTTGAAAATTTAGCAAAAGACTATATTTTAAGGTTAAAGAGGATACAACCAGAAGGGCCATATTGTTTTGTAGGCTGGAGTTTTGGTGGGGTTTTGGCGGTAGAAGTTGCAAGACAGCTGGTGGAACGCGGGGATAAAATTTCAAAGCTTATTTTGATTGATCCATTGTTTAATTTGAAATATGTTCGAACACAAGTTGAAAACATGAAAAACTTTGATGCTTCAAATAAAATTTTAATGGATGATACTAATATCAATATGAAGTATAAGCCTAGTAAGGTGACATTAGGTGCTAAATCAATTGTTTTATTTAAGGCAATGGGGCTATTTGATACTACAAAGAATACTAAAAATGAAGGTTTTAATTATTATGTAAAAAATGTAAAAGCAAACTTTATAGAAAAAGTATTAAGTGATAATGTTGAAGTTGTTAATATTGATGCAACGCATCAAAACTGGATAGAATTTGATGATATTGTTACTCAAATTGTGAAGAAGATATTAGAGTGATTTAGGATTATAAATGTATAACATGTATATTATCAGTCTACAAAGTTTATAATCTCCCTTAAAAGCAATAAGCCTTAAGCTTTGCTTTTCGTCTATAATGGAAATAGAAGGAAATAGAAGGAAATAGAAGGAAATAGAAGGAAATAGAAGGAATTAAAAGGAAGTAAAAATGAAAACCTATCTCAAAAATCGAGGAGCACTATTTGCGCAACCTGCATTCTTCCGATATTTTCTCGGCGGAATACTTGCGACTTTAGGTTTTGGTATAGGTTATATCGGCACAACTTGGCTTTTATTGTCTTTAGATAATTCTTTATCAGCACTAATTTGGGGTTTTTTGGCATATTGGGTGCCGAATGCGTTATGTTCGCCATTAGCTGGTGTCATTGTCGATAGAGTTGATAGGAAGAAGTTGATAGGTATTGGGGATATTTTATGTGGTATCTCATATGCTGCTTTAGGTGTGATTTTATTTTTTGCACCAAATGTTAGTGTTTATTGGGTGTATTTTATCTGGGCGATCATAGGAATATCACAAGGGTTTTATACGCCGGCATTAATGGCCTTTATCCGCGAAGTAGTCTCCAAAGATGATTTATTATACGCCAATGCCAATGTGGATTTAGGCTATCAAATCGGCTGGATAGTTGGAGCAGGTTTAGCAGGGTTTGTTATTCATTTATTAGGATTTTATTTATCTTATTTGCTAGTTGGGGTGATGCTAGTTTTTGCAGGCTTAACTATTTTAAGTGTTAAAAGAGTAGGTAAGAAAAAACGAGCTATTACTAAAGAAGATAAAAAATCCAAGAAGATTGGAATATTTAGGCAGGTAGGGTCAGATTTCAAATCAGGCATGAAGTATTTATTCTCGAATAAACAAGCTTTAGTTGTATATTTTGCGCAGTTATTCTTTATCTTAATATTTATGACAGCACCAGTATTATTAGCGCCATTCGCTAAAAATATTTTACATGCAAATGCTGCAGAGTTTGGGCAGATTGAGGCAACTTTAACTATTGGGATGGTGGTGGGCGGGATAGTTATAACTTATTTAGCTGAGAAAATTGGTTTTAATAAAATAGTGCTTTGGTGTACGTTTGTGCTTGTTATGAGCATATTAGGTTTTAGTATGGTTAGTACGTTATTCCTTGGTGCCGTAGCATATTTATTCTTGGGGTTTAGTTTAGGGTGTTGGGCGCTACTTATGACTAAAGCCCAAGAAGTGACTGATTTAGACTATCAAGGGCGAGTGCAGTCTGTATTTAGCTGTTTATTGGCGCTCGGGATAATTATTTTGTATTTAGGAATACATCTTGCAAGTGGTCTTATTAATATTCGGCATATTTACTGGATAGTAGGGGTGTTAGCTATTGTGCCGATTGCATTAGTTTTGATTTTTCCGAAGTATTTTTCAGAGTGATGCTTTTTCTTAATCTTCTTTAGATTTGTAATTTTCCATATATAGTAAGTGCACTTGATATCGAATACAAAAGAGAACAGCGCCGCGGTCGTTGCAAGCCTGCTGGCGAAGCAATCTCGTGCGAAGTGCAAAGCACGTAGCACGGAATATTTGTTCCATATCAAGTATATTTACTATATTTGCATTAGATGTAAAAAAGTTTACTCTAAAGCGGCTCAGCACCATATTCTAAGATATCAAGATATTTTTTATAAACATATATCTTGTCTCTATTTTTTTTAGTAATCTCCTTAACAATTCCGAGTTTAACTAAATTATTTAGCGAGTTTCTGGCTGTTGGTGCAGAAATTTTTAATTTTTCAGCAAGTAACTTTACAGAAACTTGTGGTAGTTTTTTTAAATACTCTATTGTATTAATACAAGAAAATTTAGCTTTCCCGAGAGTATTGATTTTTGCCAAATCATCATAGAAAAGTTTATTCATTTTTTTTGTGGTTTCAATAGCCTGTTTGGCTGTATACACAACGCCATCTAAGAAAAACTCTAGCCAGGTTTCCCAGGTGCCATTGGTTCTAACTTCTTGCAATAAATTGTAATATAGTTGCCGGTTTTGTTTTAAATGTAAGCTTAGATAAAGTATTGGATCTTTAAGTAATCCTTGCTCACAAAGTAATAATGTAATTAATAGCCTACCTAGCCTGCCGTTTCCGTCCAAGAATGGATGTATGGTTTCAAATTGTACATGTGCGATGCCAGCTTTAACTAGCGTTGGTAGTTTTTCATCGTGTAAGAAGTTTTCAAGATTTTTTAGTAGATCAGGTAATTTTTCTGGTGATGGCGGGACAAATAATGCATTTCCTGGCCGAGTACCGCCTATCCAATTTTGTGACTTTCTAAATTCACCTGGGCTTTTGGTTGAGCCTCTGCCACCTTGTAATAGAACTCCATGCATTTCTTTTAATAGGCGCAGACAAAGAGGGAAGCCTGACTTAAGCCTTTTGAGGCCATAATTAATTGCTCTAACATAATTGGATACTTCTTCTACATCATCTATTTGGATATTAGTTTTTTGGTTGTTTTCAAATAAAATTAAATCTGAAAATGATGATTGCGTGCCTTCTATTTGAGATGATAATAATGCTTCTTTTCTAACATACATATATATGAATAAAGCTTTATTTGGTATGGTGCAAGTTATGCTATTGAGCTCGCCAAGAGCTTGGGTGGCTCTATCTATATTATGGTATAGTTCTTTTAAGTTAAGAGGTGGGTCTGGTGGTAAATCAGGTGGAATAAAGGCTTTAAAGGATTCTCCAGTTACTTTTTTGGTTATAAATGATCCTAGTCTTTTGTTTTGAGTCATCTTTTCTTTCCTCAGCTCTTTAAGAAAGGATAGCTCTCTAACCTTTCTTAAGCAAGTCTAAAAAGAAAAGATAGAAAAGTACAAGAAAACTTTTTCTTCATATTTTCGTTTACAGCGCTTTTCGAAAATAACTGCAATTCTTATTTTCACTAGCGCAAATAAGAAAGCTGCTTATTTTCGAAAATTGCAAATAACGAAAATAGTATAAGTTCTTAAGAAAGGAAAACGTGCTAACCTTTCTTAAGCAAATTTAAAAAGAAAAGATTAGATCTGTGTTTATCTGCTTGATAATAATTTTAAAGCAGGCAAAATATTGACAATCCACAACTCTGCTGTATAATATCATGATAATCCACAGAACAGATGTTAATTGTCATGAATATAGCGCGTATATTAGATCTTAATATTTTACTTCAGAAAAAATCTCACTTTTTGTTTGGACCTAGATCCACCGGTAAATCAACTTTAATAAAAGAGCAAATAGATAAAAAGTATTTAGTTATAAATTTACTACGCAATGAGTATTTTATGGCCCTGAGTCAATCACCACAATCACTGGAAGATATGATTAATATGGCAGACAATCCAGATATAGTTGTAATAGATGAGGTTCAGAAAATTCCTGCATTATTAAACGAAGTGCACCGCCTGATTGAAGATCGGTCCATAAATTTTTTATTAACTGGTAGTAGTGCTAGAAAATTAAAACAAAAACACACTAACCTATTAGCGGGTCGTGCTCGCAAAGCTAATTTGTTTCCACTTACTAGCTATGAAATACCTGATTTTAATTTTGAGAGGTATTTAAAGATCGGTGGGTTACCAATGGTTTATTTAAGTGATGAGCCATATGAAGAGTTAGAGGATTATGTGGATTTATTTCTTAAAGATGAAATACAAACTGAAGCTTTAGTTAGGAATATACCAGGCTTTAGCAATTTTTTGCAAATGGCGGCCATCACCAGCGGGCATATGATTAATTTTACTAAAATTGCTAGTGATATTGGCTTGCCGGTCTCTACTGTGCGTGAATATTATTATATTCTAGAAGATACTTTTTTAGGATTTATGTTACCTGCATTTACCAAAACAATTAAGCGCAAGCCAATAAGTACGGCTAAATTTTATTATTTTGATATAGGAGTTTGTAATTATCTTGCCAAGGTTAGAGATATCCCACCTCATTCTGAATTATTCGGGCAAGCTTTTGAGCACTTTATAGCAATGGAGTTAAAAGCATATTTATCTTACAGACGCATTCATTTGGATTTGACTTATTGGCGTTCCAAAAGTGGCATGGAAGTAGACTTTATAATAGGAGATGAAATTGCTATAGAGGTCAAGGCTAGTAAAAACATTCATGATAAGCACCTTAAAGGTTTGCTTGCTTTTAAAGAAGAGAATATAGCAAAGCGCTATATTATAATTAGTCAAGATCCTATATCTAAAAAGCTAACTAATGGCATAGAGGTCTTGTCATATGATAAGTTTCTTGAAATGTTATGGCAGGATAAAATATTAAACCTGAAATAGATATAAGAAAACCCCAAAAGCAGTCTTTGCGAGGAGGCCCAAGGCCGACGTGGCAATCTCCTGCCCAACTGCAATTACGGTAATAATATTTGTTCTTGTGCGTAACATGAGTTAACATTTATATTAAATTTTTGAGTAATTTAAGGAATAACAAATATGTCAGAAAATATTTTTGCAAATCTTCAAGAAACCCCGCCTGATCCTTTATTTGGCCTAGTTGCAGAATACAATAAAGATGTAGCAGAAGATAAAGTGAATCTAATTGTTGGAGCGTTTCACAATGAAGCAGGAGTGATTCCTTTATTAGATTCAGTGCATCAAGCAGAACAAAAGTTATTATCTTATAAAGCTAATAAAAATTATCTTGGAATATTAGGTGATAATGGCTATATCGATGCAATTCAAAAATTAGTTTTTGGAGAAAATCATCCTTGGGTTAAAGATAATGCTTTAGTTTGTGCGCAAACTCCAGGTGGCACAGGTTCTTTGCGGGCCGCTGGGGATTTATTATTTAAAGCAAACCCAAATGCGACAGTTTGGTTATCTAATCCAACCTGGGCGAATCATAAAAATATTTTCCCTGGAGCTGGCTTAAAATTAGCGAATTATAGATATTATAATTCGCAAAATCACACTTTAGATTTTGCTGGCATGCTAGAAGACTTACACCAAGCAAAAGCAGGTGATATGGTTTTATTACACGGTTGTTGTCATAACCCAACTGGGATGGATCTTGATCAATCTCAATGGGAAGCTGTGGGGCATCTAGCAGTTGAAAAAAATCTTATAGTCTTAATAGATTTTGCTTATCAAGGTTTTGCTGAAGGGATTGAGGAAGATAGATTAGGTATAAATGTATTATCAAAAATGCCACTAGATTTAATGGTCGCAAGTTCAGGCTCGAAAAACTTTTCTTTGTATAATCAAAGAATCGGTGCCTTAAATATTTTTGTGCAAGATGCAAATTTGCGGGCAAAAGTTAAGGGTAATTTATCATCAATTATCAGACGTAATTATTCAAATCCACCGGCTCACGGGGCGCATATAGTATCACAAATCTTAAATGATCATAGATTACATGAATTATGGTTAAGTGAGCTTAAAGGCATGCGTGATCGGATGAAAGCTATGCGCAAATATTTTGATGAAGTATTTAGTGCCGAAGGAATTAAAGGTTATGAGCATGTTATCAAACAAAATGGAATGTTTTCTATTTTACCTTTAACTAAAGAGCAAGTATTGAAATTACGCCAAGAACATCATATTCATTTAGTAAATTCAGGCAGAATAAATGTGTCGGCTTTAAATAATGCTAGAATAGAAAAACTAGCATATTTAATTAAGAACAAAATTTAGGATAAGAGTTTATGATGCAAGATTTTGCAGAATATAAAGATTCTAAATGGGTGGGGCGTAAACTTTTAGTTGATGGGCCGGTCGGGAAAATTGAAGTTTCTACGCATTTGCCCCAAAATTTAACTGATGAAGATTTGCAAGATGCTCCTGATGTATTAATCATGTGCCACCCCCATCCTTTAAAGCAAGGCACGATGGATAATAAAGTTGTAACTTCAAGTATTAGTGCTTTTACCCAAGAGGGCGCTTTTGGGGTTAGATTTAATTTTCGTGGAGTAGGGCAAACTTCGGGGGTATATGATAAGGGAGTTGGTGAAAGTGATGATTTAATAGCTGTTTATAATTGGGTTAAATCTTGTTTTCCTAAGGCTAGAATATTTTTAGGTGGCTTTTCTTTTGGAACATATGTCGCCTATCGAGCAAAAGATAAGCTTGATTTAGCTGCATTATTATTATTAGCACCGGCTATATCTTATGAATATGGGCTTGATTTTATAAAACTTCCCGACCCAAAAGATGATCTTCCTTTAAGCATAGTTATGGGTGATGCTGATGAAGTTGTTAGCCCTGATGCTATTTTAGATTGGGTTAGGGGCTTATCTTGTGGGTATAGTTTAGTGAAGCTAAAAGGAGTTAGTCACTTTTTTCATCATAACTTAAAAGCTTTGAAATTAGTGGTTAAGCAGTTTTACAAGCGAGTTTAATTTGTTGATTTTGAAATAAATTGAAATAAATTGAAATAACAAGATAGCACAAGTATAGTTTTATTGTGTCAATAATAAAATAAATATGGGTGGTTTTAATATGAGTGCTCTTTTACAAAATATATCTAAGTGGGAAAAAAGCTTTTCAGATTTTAAACAAAATTTAAATGAATTATCTGAAGAAACCAAGGGTGATGAATACTTTAAGGTAGTTGATAAGAAATATGCAATACAAGTTAAAGATCAAATTATTACTCCTTTAATTGCAATATTTGATAATATGTCAGAAGATTTAGCAGGCTCCGGGGTTTTCAAACAATTAAATGAAAACTTACAACTAAGACAGCTTAGGCTGCAAAAAGCGCAGAAATTAATTACGGATCATCCAGCTTGGGAGGCTTTATCTAATAAAGTCAAAGAAGCAAAAGGTGATGGGGTTGATGGTTTTATTTGCGTAAGTAAAGAGCCTGTTGATTTAAGTAGCTCAACGGTAGAAGGGTATGGCGCATATCAGGCCTTTGTAAATGATTTAAATGCAAATACAGATCTAAAAGAATATCTTGAAAAGATCACTAAACAAGAGCAGTTAACCGAAGAGCGAAAATCATCACAAGAGTTAGATGCTCCAGAAAGCTCAGATAGTTCAGGAAGTCCAAAACTTACAGAAATAGTTTTAGATGTAAAACCTGAAGGAAACACTGTTGTTGAAACTCAGCCTCAAGCTGCATCTGCAAGTGGGCAGGCCGGGCAAGCAGCTATTAATAATGGCTGTAGAAAAACTTTCAAAAAAATGACTGAATGCTTGCGTCATTGTGCTACGCCGTTTAAATCTTGCTGTGAGAAGCTTTCGGCCCGCATGAGCTCAGGTGGTGATAATGCAAGAGGTGTTGAGTTAAAAGAGAGCTAATTAAGCAAACGCATGTTGTTGTTTCTTGGGGCTATTAATAATTGCGGATAGTTTGGCGATGAATAAACCAATTGTGCTTGTTATTAGTATAGTTATGCCAAGGTTTATTAAACTATGTTGATTGCTCCAATAACTCGCCATTAAACTGAAGGCAAAACCTGATAATATTTGCATTGCAGAGTAAATACCGCTTAGCATTCCTTTCATAGCTTGGACATTTTTAGTAGCTATTGGGAATGCGCTGGTGAATATATAAATTTGGCCAATGGTAAGTATCCAGATAAAGCTTAATAGTAATATTAAGTGATGCTGATGCACCCAGGCTTGCCAGATTATACCCAAGCTTGATAGAAACATCATCGCAAAGCCAATTCTTTGCATGTTAATAATGCTAGTTTTGTTAAGTATTATTCTTGTAGTGCCGGTTGCGATAACTCCAGCAATACCAATACTAAGTAGGCTCCAGCTAAATTCTACTGGAGTTAGATTAAAGTGTATTTCTATAATAAAGGCGCTAATTGTCGTAAAAGCGAACATACATCCTGCAGCTATCATGGCAGCTGATGTACCTATAAATATTTGCGGCTTAGATAGGATATCTAAGAAGTGAAGGTGTATTCTTTTTTCTTTTGCTTTTATTTTTAGATCTTCTGATAGAGATTCAGGAATAATAAAATAAAAAAGTATGCCCGTAATTATAAAAAAGCCAAAAAGGAAGATAAAATTGGCCTTCCAGTTAAACCAGGTTTGAATGTGAGCGCCAAGAACTGGTGCAACGATTGGCGATAGCATTATGACAGGAGTTACGTAGCTTGACGCAATGGCAAGCTTTTTATCTTTATAAAAATCACTTAAAATGCTTCTGGCTGTGATTATTCCAGCACCTGCACCCAACCCTTGAATAAATCTAGCAATTAATAGCTGATTTATGTCCATCGAAAAATATGCTGCTAAACTTGCCAGAGCTGCTATAGCTGTGCCCACTATTGCGATAGGTTTGCGGCCGATATAATCAGATAAAACCCCATAAAATAGCTGACTTATGCCAAGCCCAAATAGAAAAATAGTTAAGGTGAGTTTGGCATATTCTCGACTCGTGTGCAGGGCATGCATCATAGCTGGTAGGCTCGGTATATAGATGTCGGTTGCAAAGATTCCGCCAATTGCAATGATAGCCAGGGTAAATAAGTTTATTTTATCTCGATGCGTAAATTCAGCATTCATGGTGTTTTAAGTCCTTTTCTTACAAGTTATAGGAGTTATCATAACACTAACTTACCGACCGGTCAAGAAGTTATTGAGTTTTTTTTAAAATATGTTATTATTAAACTAAGATCAAATTAAATATATTCTAAATATTAGGTGATTAAATGACTGAAGAAAATAAAATTAAACAAGAGCGAGACCCAAAGGCTAAGCTTCAGAAGATTTTAGCAGCGGCTCAAACTTTATTCGCCCGTGATGGCTATAATGGAGCCTCTATGGGCAAAATTGCAAAGCTCGCCGACATAAATAAAAGTTTGTTATATCATTATTATGAGAGTAAGACTGATTTATGGAATGATGTTAAAAATAATTTATGTGTAGAGCCAGATTCTAATTGGATGCATGAAGTATTTAAAGCTCAAGATCTAAAAGAATTTATTTCACGTTTGGTGATATCTCGTTATAAAATACTTAAGAATAATCCAGAGCTAAGACGTATGATATATTGGCAGCGCTTAGAATTTAAAGAATCTGACTTAGAGATAAAGTGGAGCTTAGGGCTGGATGCCTGGCAAGATACTTATGATAGATTAAAGTCACAAGGTGAGCTAAAAAAAACGGTAGCTTTGAAGCACTTGATGTTATATGTTTCTTATTCTATGGAGGGTGTATTTGATGAAAATTCTCCGATGAGTATTTCGAGTGAGGCTGATAAAGAGGCTTATTTAGATTTTGTTATTGATGGGTGCTATTTAGCGCTTAAGGCCTAAATTTATTTATTATAATGGTTTTTGTAAATGCAATTAATCCGCTTTAATATCCAAAATGCAGCACAGCTTTTAGAAATTGATAATACAAATTTTAAAAGTTGTGCTTTGACTATTGGTAATTTTGATGGCTTACATCTAGGGCATCAAGCTATTTTGGCGCATCTAAAATCTATCGCTAAAGAGCATAATGTACCTGCAGCTGTTATGTTATTTGAGCCGCACCCGAAGGCGTATTTCGCAAAGATACGAGGTGCGGATATTCATAATAGAGTTTTGCCAATTAGAGATCAGCTTAGGTATCTTAAAAAATATGGCATAGACATTATTTATTGTGTTCAATTTAATGAGCCGTTTTCGAAGATTGAGCCTGAAGTTTTTGTAAAATATTTATTAGTTAATAGGCTTAAAGTTAAGCACTTAATTGCAGGAAAAGATTTTAGATTTGGGCATAAAGGTGCAGGTGATTTTAATTTATTATTAGATTTAGCTAAATCATGTGATTTTAACTTATATCAAGCAAAAGAAGTTGAGGTTGAAAATAGAAGAGTCTCGAGTACTTGGGTTAGAGATGCTTTAAAAACTGGTGATTTTAAATTAGTAGCTAATCTTTTGGGGCGAGAATATGTTCTATCTGGCAAAATTGGTTATGGCGCGCAATTGGGTAGATCAATTGGTTTTGCAACTATTAATCTTAAGTTGCCTAATAATATCGCTTTATCTGGTGTGTTTTGCGTAAAGGTTGAATTTGTTGGTCAAAATAAAATGGTGAATGGAGTTGCCAATGTTGGCTTTAGGCCTACAGTTTCTAAAGATAAAAAAAGATGTTTATTGGAAGTTCATTTATTAGATTTTAGTGAAGATGTCTATGGTCAAAAAGTTAAAGTTTATTTCTATAAAAAATTAAGGGATGAGAAAAAATTCGCATCGCTTGATAATTTAAAAGCACAGTTATCCAAGGATATAAAAGCTGGAATTGATTATTTTTAATGCTGCCAATTAGCAAAAAAGATGGGTATAATATTTCTTTTTTATTGTTGTTTAGGATTTAAAAAGTGACAGAAAATAATCAAATAAATTATAAAGACACCCTGAATTTACCGAAAACCGGCTTTTCGATGAAAGCTAATCTTGCGCAACGAGAACCTGGAGTTCTTAAGAAATGGCAAGATGATAAAATCTATCACAAAATAAGAGAATTTTCAGCTGGTGGTAAAAGCTTTGTATTACACGATGGCCCGCCATATGCCAATGGTCCTATCCATATCGGCCATGCGTTTAATAAAGTTTTAAAAGATGTAATAGTTAAAAGTAAAACTCTTGCAGGCTTTGATGCCCCGTATATCCCAGGGTGGGATTGTCACGGCTTACCAGTTGAGCTGCAGGTTGAGAAAAAGGTTGGAAAACCTGGGGTTAAAGTATCACATAATGATTTTCGAAGAGCTTGCCGTGAGTATGCTAAAAAACAAGTTGAGAGGCAGTCAGTTAGTTTTCAAAGGTTAGGTGTTTTTGGACTTTGGGAAAATCCATATCTAACCATGAACTATAGATATGAAAATAACATCTTATTAGCATTATCCAAAATAATTGAAAAAGGGCATTTAAGCCGTGGCTTTAAGCCGGTGCATTGGTGTTGCGCGTGTAGGTCTTCTTTAGCTGAAGCTGAAGTTATATATAAAGACAAATTATCGCCGGCAATAGATGTGGCTTTTAAAGTTATTGATACAGATAGCTTAGTTAAATCTTTAAAGTTAGAGGGTAAGATAAAAGAGATTGATTTTGTAATATGGACGACAACTCCTTGGACTCTTCCAGCAAACCAAGCGGTTGCTGTGGGTGAGGCGATAGATTATATCTTATTAGAAATAGATAAAAGTAAAGCTCGTGCGGTTTGGATTGCAAAAGATTTAAAAGATGGTTTTATCGCAAGATTAGGAAAAGAAGATAAAGATGTTAGTGTGTTAATAGAAAAATCAGGTGAATATTTATTCTCGCAAGATATTAAATTAAAGCATCCGTTATATGATTTTGGTGTAGCTAGAGAAGTGCCTTTAGTTTTGGGGCATCATGTTACAACTGAATCTGGTACAGGTTGTGTGCATATCGCGCCGGTGCATGGTGAGGATGATTTCTTAATAGGTAAGGAATATGATTTACCTATTGATTTACCAGTAGGAAATAATGGCAGGTTTGTTGATTCTCTTAAAGAGTATGCCGGTTTATTTGTTTTTGATGCTAATGCAAAGATAGTAGAAGATTTAAATACATCAGGTGTTCTGTTAGCTCATAGTGAGTATGAGCATAGTTATCCGCATTGTTGGCGCCATAAAACTCCGTTAATTTTTAGAGCTACGCCGCAGTGGTTTATTAGCATGAGCGCTAATAATTTACAAAAAGATGCGTGGGATGGGATTCAAAGCGTTAAGTGGATTCCATCTTGGGGGCAAAAGCGGATTGAAGCTATGATGCAAGATAGGCCGGATTGGTGTATATCTCGGCAGCGTACTTGGGGGGTGCCACTTGCTATTTTTATTCATAAAGACACATTTGAGATTCACCCTAATACTGTGAAAATTATGCACAAAGTTGCTGAGTTAGTTAAAGAGGGTGGGATTGAAGCTTGGTTTGATGCCAAACCTACGGACTTTTTATCTGACGCTGATGCACAAGATTATGAAAAATGTGATGATGTTTTAGATGTTTGGTTTGACTCAGGAGTATCGCATCAGGCGGTGACATCTATAAGATCTGGCATGAGTTATCCGGCTGATTTATATCTTGAAGGCTCGGATCAACATCGCGGATGGTTTCAAACTTCATTATTAAGTGGGGTTGCGATAACTGGGGTTCCTCCATTTAAGCAAGTTTTAACTCACGGCTTTACGGTTGATGCGAAAGGTTACAAGATGTCCAAATCCGTAGGCAATGTTGTCGCTCCTGAAGATATCATGAAAACCTTAGGCGCTGATATATTTAGGCTTTGGGTTGCCAATTGTGATTATCAAAATGATTTAAAATTTTCAGATGAAGCGATGAAGCGCGTTGCGGATATGTACCGTAGGCTTCGAAATACCTCAAGGTTTTTATTAGCTAACTTGCATGATTTTAATCCAACCTATGATTTGGTAAAGCCTGATGAATTATTAGCTTTAGATGCTTGGGTATTAAAGCAAGCCTTTAAGTTACAAGATGAAATAAAAGATGCGTATGAGAATTATAATTTTCATCAAGCATGTCATTTAACACATAATTTTTGTGTAAATATTCTAGGAAGCTTTTATTTGGATGTTATAAAAGATCGCCAGTATACGCTTAAGGAATTAAGTGTAGCCAGAAGAAGCGCGCAAACCTCGATGTATTTTATTATTCATATTTTGGTTAGAATTTTTGCGCCAATCTTAAGTTTTACTGCAGATGAGATTTGGGGTTTTATCCCAGAGAATCAGCATAACTTAAAATCTGATAACGTATTTTGTAATAATTGGTTAGATGTGAGTAAATTATCTTATGAAGTAGTTAAGTTAGAAAAATCTCAAATTATCTCTGATGAGTCCTGGCATAAATTAATAGAAGTTAAAGATGCAGTAAACGTTGCATTAGAGAAAATGCGCGCAGATAAAAAACTTGGTTCAGCTTTAGAGGCCGATTTGATTTTTTATGCTAAGGGTGAAATGTTAGAGCTATTACAAACTTTTTCTAAAGAGCTTAAGTTTATATTTATTACATCAGAAGCTAGAGTTTTAGATTATACTAAGTTTAATGCTGAATCTAATGCAGATATAATAAAAATAGACTCAGATTTAAATTTAGAAGTTAAAGTAAGTGAGCATGATAAGTGTTCAAGGTGTTGGCATCATTGTGAAAGTGTTGGGAAAGTTGCTGAGCATCAAGGCATTTGTCAAAGATGTGTCGAAAATATATCTTCAGGTGATGGCGAAAGACGAATTTATGCGTAAGGATTTTTTTATGAGTAAATCAAGACGAAACATAGCCAGGCGCTTGGGCGAAGGTTCTGGCAGTAGGGCCAAATGGTATTGGTTATGGTTAAGCTTTGTAGTAATTTTGTTGGATTTGTTTTCAAAATATTTGGCTGTTAAATTTTTAGATCTACACAAAGCTGTTAGTGTGTTCCCTGGGTTTAACTTTTATTTAGCGCATAATAAAGGTTCAGCTTTTAGTTTTCTTGCTGAAGCTGGTGGCTGGCAACATTGGTTTTTTATTGTTATCGCTATTATTTTATCTATTCTTATTCTTATCTGGATGGGGCGAATGTCCGTCTCGCAGCGTTGGGGTTTGGCAGGTTTAAGTTTAATTTTAAGTGGTGCGATTGGTAATGCAATAAACCGGCTTTATTCAGGTTCTGTTATAGATTTTGTAGATTTGTATATTAAATCATATCACTGGCCAACTTTTAATATTGCGGATATGGCTATTTGTTTTGGGGTTATCTTTTTAATTATTAATGAAGGTTCTAAGGGAGCTTAATTTATTATGAGTGAGAATTTAGATGTTAGCATGGATAAAAAGATAACAGAAAAATCTGATGTTATTCTGCACCTTGATATTAGATTAAAAGATGGTTCTATTGCTGAGTCTTCAAGATCTATGGAAAAGCCTTTAAGTTTTAAGATGGGAGAAGGGGTTTTCTCGGATAAATTTGAATCTGAAATTTTAGGCTTAAAGAAAGGCGCTAAAAAAAAGATTATGTTAATGCCTGAGGATGCATTTGGTCAGCCGCATCCAGCTAATATTTTTCAAGTGCCAAAGGATAAATTTGCAGGCTTTTCTGAGCCATTAGAAGTTGGTTTGATTATTGAATTCCCGCAGATTAATGGCGTGCCGCAGTTAGGAATAATCAGAGAAATAGAAGATGATGAAGTCAAGGTGGATTTTAATCATCCTTTAAGTGGCCAGGTTGTTCTTTTTGATTTTGAGATCTTGGGTGTGAAATAGATTGTCTATGCCAATTGCAACAAATATATAAATATTATAAGATAAATAACTTATAATCTTAACTTTCTCCTGATTTTTGATGGAATATATTTAAGTTTTGCAATTGGAGCTCTTGGTGAGAAAAAAAACAATTTTATTACAGAATAGATCTTTTTATCCATGGTTAATTTTATTATTAGCCGCAGGTTTTTTCTTTGCTGAATATTTTGCAAGGGTTGCGCCGAGTGTTATGGTTCCACAGTTGATGCAAGCGTTTAATGTAAATGCTTTATCATTAGGGGCTTTATCTGCTTTTTTTTATTATGCATATGTTGCGATGCAGTTACCTGTTGGTACACTGATGGACCGTTACGGGCCAAGGCGGCTTTTGAGCATAATGGCAGGTATTTGTGGGATAGCATGTTTATTATTTGCAAAAACTCATTCTTTATGGATGGCTGATTTAGCACGCTTTTTAATGGGTTTTTCAGCAGCATTTGCCTTTGTTGGAGCTTTGAAGATCGCAAGGACCTGGTTTTCTCCAAAAAGATTTGGTTTTTTAGCAGGCTTAACTCAAGCTTTAGGTATGGTTGGAGCTGCAGTTGGCGAAGGTCCTGTATCTTATTTGGTTGCTGCGTATGGTTGGCGCCAAACCATGGTAATGATAGGCTTATTTCTTCTGCTGTTAGCTTTGTTAATAGCTATTTTAGTAAGAGATAAAAATACTGAAGATTTAGATATCACTCAAGATAGAAAAAAGAACCCTGAAAAAACACCTATATTACAAAGTTTAAGAATCGTTCTAAAAAACCCACAAACTTGGATTAATGGTTTAATAGTAGGGTGCTTATATGCGCCAACTGCTGCATTTGCTGAACTTTGGGGGGCATCATATATTCATGCGGTATATGGTTTGAAAGTTGAGATAGCCGCAACTGGTGTTGGTTTAATTTTTATTGGCTGGGCGATTGCATCGCCTTTAGCAGGTTGGCTGTCTGATAAAATAGGAAGAAGAAAACCTATAATTATAGGCTCGCTAATATTAAGTTTGATTTTTATGGGGCTAGTTTTATATTTGCCTAACTTATCAAAATTAGAGTTATTTATTTTATTATTTTGTTATGGGCTTAGTAATGTTGGGGTTGCCACTTGCTATGCCGTAGCCTGTGAGATGGCTGACTCAAAAGTTGCGGCTACTTCTATGAGCTTTGCTAATATGGCATCAGTTATTATTGGAGCTTTATTTCAGCCTTTAATTGGTTTTTTATTGACTCATCACGCCTCTAGCCCGTTGGATAAGTCTTTTTCTTATAGCGCATCTGATTTTCATTTTGCTATGATGGCATTGCCTTTTTGCTTTGTGGTTGGGTTGTGTGCGTGTTTTTGGTTGAAGGAGACTTTAGTAAAGCCAGCTTTATAGATAGACTAAATAAATATGATATCAAAATAGTATGAAAGTATTTGGTTTGAATCTTTTAATAGTAAATAGAGTCTAATTTGTAATTAACCCATGCTTTATCTATAATGAAAACACTCAAGTTTGAATCAAAAACGGCTTTATGAGCAAGCCGAATTTAAATTATAAATATTTTTATTCGGTGTTTTTGGAGTTTGAGTAATATATAAAATAGCTCTCCTACTACCTAGCGTGGTTCGAGGGTGGTGGTTGGTGTCACTTAAACATTCGCTAGCCTACCTTCGCTCTGTCGTGATACCATGCCCTGGCTTATCGCAACTCATAGCGCCGGCTACACTCCGCCGCCACCTCCCACTCCCAACTGCTCGCACAGGGCTTGTTCCATTTCGTAAACTGCACGACCGGCAAATGCGAGTGCGCATGCGGGCGCAGCACATGCACCTGCGACTACCGGGTGGTCTCGGCGGACTTCCTCCGCTTTGAAGGCTATCTCAACCCAAGCACTCAGGGCAACGTCATATGTGCGTACAGCCCATGCCTCTATCGTACTCCCTTCGGCATACACAGCCAGGTCGCGGGCATTCTCAGGCAGGTTCAAGAGTGCCCCCTTCCCGGTGTAATACGCCATCCGTGCAATTGACTTAACCGCATCGTAAACAGCACTCGGGGGTCCTCCCCGGGCGCCTCCTCCAGGCATACCTTGCGGCCGCCGGGCAGCATCCGCGGCTGCGGGCGCACTGTTGGCTCCTGCAGAACGTGTCTCCAGTGCCTCAACATGTGGGGCAACGCCCGCTTGCGGACGCCTCACCGCTCGTCCTGTGGCCTCTTCGCCGGCTGGCGAGCTCGGGGGCCTGGCTGCAGCGCTGCCTACTACTCCCGTATCCTGGGGTCCGCTGGGCCACAAAACCCCTCTAATATCGTCACGTTCAACTGTTAATATTCGGGCTCGCAGTATGGTCCACTGGCGACCAAAAGCCCTTCTCTCAATCGCTGGGATCTCTATACCTATCACGTCGGCTTCACATAGCTCTGCGTCCGATTCGATCTGACTCAGGACTGCTGTTAACACGCGGCGCCCGTGGCCGGACAGCTTACTATCTAATAAACATTTTGCTTCGGCCATGGTGGGTCGGTCGATGTCGCCGCCTGCCACGGGTCCCAAGAGTTTCAGGAATTGCATAGTAGTCGTAAAATCGAACCGTGGCAAAATGGGTGTAAATATGGTGTAAACTACAGGGTTTAACGTGCCTTGGCGCCCCCCGTCTTCCTGGCGATTGATCGTTTTATAGGGGCAGCGTTGTAGCTGGCTTCTTAGTATTTCCATAAGCGTGGCGCGAGCGGGCGCGGCGGTCGTGGGGGCTATTATTAGTTGTACGATGGTGGCGTAGTATTCCCAGGCTACGATTGGTGGGGTCGCTCCGTCGGGGTGGGCCCTGAGGAGCGACATAAGCTCCTTCAGCACTTCGTCGTGGGTCGTCATATCGGCGGATTCGTCCGTGTAATTGTGTAGGCATACCTCCAAAAGAAGCGTTCGTAATCCTCTGATTTGATCAGGGCTCAAATCTTTTTTTCTGAGGGCTTGAAGGGCGGGGTAGCAACGTATACCCCATACACTTTCAAGTGCGCCCGTTGTTGGCACTCGAGGTAACAACTCCAAAAGGGCGGCCGCATTCTGGTCGCACTTATCCTGTAATTCTTGTCCGGTGACCGCTACTCGCTTCTGCGAAGCTGAGGGGTTTAGAATATTCCATATCATACAATATTTAACTATCGCATCCACGATAACCATCCCGGGGGCTTGCTCTAGCGCGCCTCCGGCGCACATATTACCTGGCATTATTAAATTCCTTTTCTAACTTTAAGTAATTAAATCGTTTTCATTAACTTATATGAAGCTGTTTAGTTAAAAACTCCATGCTTCTTCCTTATGTAGAAAATTATACATAAGTTATTATACTATAATAATTGCTGTAAATATATATTTATGTGAGCTTAGGGGATGTTTTTGTGCTGCTACTTATTTTAATAATATTTATTTGTTATTTTAATATCTAAATTTATTTAGGGTAAATATTAATTTTTAATTTTCTACTCTTAATGAAGAATAACTCTGATGATTATGTCTTTAATTAGTGCCATTTAATAATCGTGCTTTTTGCAACGCACTCCTAGAACTAACACCTTCTTTAAAATGCTTCCTGCAAGTTGAGGTATAACGATCATTCCCGCCGATTTCAACTTGATCTCCTGATCTTACCATATTGCCGCTCTCATCAATGCGCATATTCATAATAGCTTTTGAGCCACAATGACAAATGGTTTTAATCTCTATTAACTGGTCTGCAATAGCTAGTAAATATAAGCTGCCTTCAAATGGCTCTCCTTGAAAATCTGATCTTAAACCATAAGTTAAAACTGGAATATTTAATTTATCTGTGATATCACTAATTTGCCAAACTTGAGCTTTGGTTAAAAATTGCGCTTCATCTATTAAGATACAATGAATATTTGGGTTATTTTGAATATTTGATTTTACATATTCAAAAAAGTTAAAATTTTTATCAAAATATTTAGCTGGGGCTTTAATACCAATTCTTGTGCTAACGTTATGCTCATCAAACCTATTATCAATACTTGCGGTGAATACTAGAGTTTCCATGCCACGCTCTTTATAGTTATAGCTTGATTGAACCAAAGTTGTGCTTTTGCCAGCGTTCATAGCAGAATAATAGAAAAATAATTTGGCCATTAAAAACTCCCATTTGTTAAACTTTTTAGAGTATAATAATTGAATAATTTTAAATTATCTAATATTAGATATAGTGGGGATTGAGCATGGCAGAAGTTAATGAGAAAAGATTTACCGAAGAACAAATAAAAACCATGAAAATGCCGCCATTTTCACAAGAAGCTGAGCAATCTATTATTGGCGGCTTGATGTTAGATAATGAGGCTTGGGATAAAGTATCAACTAAGATTCATGCTGATGATTTTTATAGAAAGCAACATCGGCTTATATTTAGGTTAATAAATAAGCTAGCTGAAAAAAACACCCCATTTGATGTAATTACCATAAGTGATGCCTTAGAAAACGAATCATTATTGGATGATGCCGGAGGGTTATCTTATTTAACTCAATTAGCAAGAAACACTTCAAGCGTTGCTAATATCGGGGTTTATGCTGATATAGTTAGAGAAAAGTCTATTTTGCGCCAGTTACTTGGAGCTTCTAATGAAATTACTGAAAAAGTCTTTAAACCAGAGGGCGCATCATCGCAAGATATTTTAGATGAAGCTGAAAGAAAGGTTTTTGCAATTTCTGAAACTGGTTCTCGAGAATCTTCTCCGGTATCAGTACAAGATATCGTACCCTCTGTAGTTGATAGAATTGATGAGCTGATGAAATCAGAAGGTGGTATTACCGGAGTTGCAACGCATTATAAAGATTTAGATAAAATGACTTCAGGTTTGCAAGGCGGGGATATGGTAATTATTGCCGGCAGACCTTCCATGGGTAAAACCTCTTTGGCGATGAATATTGCTGAAAATGTCGCGATGGATGCTGAAAAGCCGGTTTTAGTGTTTAGTCTTGAGATGCCCAAAGAATCTTTAATGATGCGGATGTTATCTTCAGTAGGTCGGGTTTCGCAAACTGATTTGCGCTCAGGTAAATTAGATGATCAAAGCTGGAGCAGCGTATTCTCTACTATGTCATTAATTACCGAGCGTATGAAAATGCATATTGATGATACTGCATCTTTAAGCCCAAGTGAGATTAGATCTAGATCAAGACGGCTCGCGCGTGAGCATGGTGGCTTAAGTTTAATAGTTATAGATTATTTACAGCTGATGCAAATTCCTGGTGGCACTGAAAATAGAGTAAATGAAGTTTCTGAAATATCTAGGAACATTAAAGCATTAGCCAAAGAGCTTAATGTTCCTGTTATTGCTTTATCTCAGTTATCGCGTAAATCAGAAGATCGCCACGACAAGCGCCCGATGATGTCAGACTTACGTGAATCTGGTGCGATCGAGCAAGATGCCGACGTAATTATGTTTGTCTATCGGGATGAAGTTTATAACCCTGAAAGTGAATACAAAGGCACTGCAGAAATTATTATTGGCAAACAAAGGAATGGGCCTATTGGTATGGTTAGATTTACCTTCGCAGGCCAATTTTGTAGATTTGATGATTATGCGCCAATACAGGTTTAGATTTTAGAAGGGGAGTTGCTTTTGAGCTTAGGGCTAAATTCAAGGTGTTATGCATTAGTTGATCAATCAGCTTTTTTACATAATTTAAAACTCATAAAGCAACAAGTTGGCGCTGCCAAAATTATGGCGATGATCAAAAGCAATGCTTATGGGCATGATTTTGATATGCTTAAAGATTTAGATTTGGGTTTAGATTTATCAAACTATATAACTTACTTTGGCGTAGCTTCAGTGCAAGAAGCTTTAATTATCAAAAGCTATAATTTAAAAAACATCAAAATAGTAATAATGAGCGGCTTTTGCGATAGTTGCGAGCTTGATATAATTTTACAAAATGATTTTGAAGTTATTATTCATTGTTCTGAGCAGATTAAATTATTGCAAGATATTCCAAAAGCTCAATTATCTGCTTTAAATATCTGGTTTAAAATTGATACCGGGATGCACAGGCTTGGATTTTTGCCAGAAGAAGTTATATCTGCATATAAGGATTTAGATAACACTTTGGGCATAAAAAACATTAACCTTATGACCCATTTTGCCTGTGCTGATGATGCTAAATCTTTACATATGCAACATCAGCTTAGTAGTTTTAATGAAGTATGTAATAAATTAGAAAATTTACGTAATAATAAAATGTTAAAAAGTGCTGCTAATAGTGGTGCTATCATGAATTATCCTGATGCTTTATATGATGTTGTGCGCCCGGGGTTATTATTATTTGGCGTGCGTCCAGTAGGGCGGGGTTTGAGTGATGATTTAAATTTGAGTAATAAAAATAGCTGGGTTAAATCTTTAAAGCCAGTTATGGAGCTTAGAGCCCGAGTAATAGCCGTTAAAAATATTAAAGAGAATAAAGGCGTTGGCTATGGCCAAAGGTGGGAAGCTAAAAAAGATACTAAAATAGCGGTTATATCTATAGGTTATGGTGATGGTTACTATAGATATGCCCCAGATGGCACACCAGTTTATATTAATGGAGATATTGCTAAGTTAGTGGGTCGGGTGTCTATGGATAGCATAATGCTTGATATTACAGATGTTAAAAATACAGTATCAGTTGGGGATGAGGCGGTTTTATGGGGAAAAGATTTACCCATCGAGCAAGTTGCCAAAGCTATGGATTGTTCGGTTTATGCTCTTTTAACCGGCGTTTCTAGTAGGGTTAAGCGTTGTGTTGCTAACTCACCTTGTGCACCTAATACAAAAGTCCCAATTTTAAATAAGGAAAACTCAACAGATGTCGTTGCGAGGAGGCTGTAGCGATGCGGCAATCTTGTACCCGAATGCAGCTAGGGTAAACATCAGCAAACACTATCAATAAACCCCGATGCAGCCGCCTGAATATCCTGTTGAGTTTGCTTTTTCTTCGCAAGATCAACTTTAGCCTTTTCTCTAAAGGCAGTTGCATCAGCGCTAACTCTTTGTCTTTTAGCGGATCTTAAATTTTCTTTATCCATTGATGCTTTATTTTTTTGAATTATTTTAAAGATGCTACATATTTGCGGGGTGTGAATTTTTTGTACTCTATCTTGATAAATAGATAACCCAGATCTATAAGCATCTATCGTACTTTGAGCAAATTCAACATTCTGCTCATGCCTTAGAAAGCTTGGCTTAAGCTGAATTCCGGCATCTACTCTAAATTTGGTAACTATGCTCCAAATATATTTAGCTAAAGATTCTTCACAATCATCAAAAAGAACTAAATCATCTATTTGAATAGCTTCCTCAATATCATCATAACCATAAGCATATATAATTTGATCTTGTGACTCATCAATTAACTGAATAGATGCTTCTAAATATAAAATCCCTTTTTTGAAAAGCTCATAAACTTGCTCTTCTCTTTTATCTTGCGCAACTAAGCTATGTTTTTGTGGGTCAGTAGTTTTTCTTAAATATATCGCCATATTTACATAAATTTGCCCTGCAATAATAAAACCTGGAGCTAATAATAAATTGGCAAGTTGGCGCAACTGAAGTTCCCAGCTTTCAATATCAATGGCTTCATCTTCAGCTATTAGTAATTTTTTGGATAGCCTTTTTCCTTGAGTCATTACAGCTGGGATACAACCTTGGTCACAGGCTTGATTAAGCTGCGCTATAGCCTGCGGGTCTTCTGGTTCAAGGTGGGCAGCATAAAGCGTAAAATGATATAAACCTTCTAATTGATACAATGGATGAATATTGGGTAGATGCTTTTGTTCAGCTTCGATAATGTCACTATCAGCTAAAATCTTACTGTGGCTTATGATTAGCTTTTTCCATAGGGGAAATAGGCACGAATCTTGCATAATAATAGATATTTTTTTATCCGATTTTAAATAGAAAAATTTAGAAATTAGAGGAAGAAGTTCAGATAAATCCGTCGCTTGGCTTAGCTCATGAGCAAGTTGTTGTATTTCCATTAGCTCTTGGGGTATTGATATTTCCTGGCGAGTTAGATCTGTAGCAGCCATATTGTCCTCACAATTAATTTATTATTTTATAGGTATATAATATTACTTTAGTATAAAAATTATAGTTTGTCATTATGGATAAATTAGACGATATTTGGGGGTGTGGCGGTGGGGATGTTTTTGTGTGTGGATATAATATCTGAATAATAAACAAAATAAGGCCAAACACTTATATCTATTATTACAAAGTGGATTTGTTGTGATTCTGGGCGTAGTGTTAAGTATGGATCGATTTGTAAAAACTGATAAATTGCAAATGGTCTATCTATATTTAATATTGACTAATTTCTTTTTTAGTGCTATATTTAGTACATTATATAGCACTAAAAAAGGACCACTTAAATGCAATTAATACATTCACATCAAGTAGCAAGTATTACGGAGTTAAAAAAGAATCCAACGAAGCTGATTAATGAAGCTAATGGATGTCCAGTAGCTATTCTTAACCATAATGTGGCGGCAGCATATCTTATACCAAGTGAGACTTTTGAAATGCTATTGGAATTACTTGATGATCGTGACTTAGAAAAGATAGTAGGTAAGAGATTAATAGATAAGAAAAAAACATTAAAGGTTGATATTGATGAGCTATGAGCTGCATTTTCATCAATTGGCTTTAAAAGAATGGAAGAAACTAGATCAAGGTATTAAAGATCAGTTTAAAAAAGCATTAGTTCGCAGGCTTAACTCCCCACATGTTGCCAGCGCTAAGTTAAAAGGGCAGTTGGAAAAGTGTTATAAAATTAAACTTCGCAAGTTAGGTTATCGTCTTGTTTATCATGTGGATGATGATAAATTTGTAGTTCTTGTAATCGCTGTGGGAAAACGCGATAAAAATATAATTTATAAAAATTCTACTAATAGGAATTATTAGGCTTATGGTTGCGTATTTCTTTATGCCAGCCATTTTATCTTCACAATTTAACTTAATATGAAAATTTATGCTTGTTCACAGGGCGATTTAGCATAAATGCGTATCCGTCAGGGATTCCATGTAAGAAGGTGAGAATTGCAACTCGCGTTTCAAGGATATATGTACCTGAAATTATTATATTTATAAACTTTTATAAAAATGTTTAAGTTATTTTTGTTGCTATATAAGTGCAAAATTATATATATAATTGTAATTGTACCTATTTTGTGTTAAAATAGGTAACATATTTTTATATTCGGCGAGTGCTGAGTAGTTTATTTTTGTTTGATCAAGGAGGTTTAGTATGGCAGGTAAAGTGGACGAGCGATCGAGAACGCGCGCATGCATGGTAGAAGGTGCGCGTAAGAAGGTAGTTTTCTACGATGTTGACCTAACACTGATTGACCAACGGACCCTTGGGCAAGGCCCCGAGGAAGAGACACAGGAAGAACGAGTGAACCGAGTCGCGGGCCAGCTGAACCCAGAACTAGTTGCCCTAGCTAGCGACCCTAACACTATGGTAGTATTTACCACATCATGGGACATGAGTCAGACGAGAGTAGAGAATGTGGATATTTTCAGGCGGACGATAGCAGACGCGTTGTGCAGGATAGCTCGCAAAGATAGGGAGGCAGTTAAGATAGTGGTTACTGGCTCCGAATACATGGAAAAGCATTTGGAAAAGCATCTAGGATCGTACTATGATGAAGTGGTGGGACCCTTTGAAGACCTGATGATCGAGTACGCGCGGAGGCAGAGCGAGGCGAAGAGCCCGGATTTAGCCGCGAAGATAAAGAGCATCCAAGATGCGGCAGATCAGTTTCTAGAAGATTACAATGATAAGAGCGACGCCGAAATGCATGTGGTGCGGGATCCAGCCATAATGACAGGGCTTGGCGATGCTGAGTGCACTACGGCAGGGAGCGAGTTAGATCGACTGAGGCAGAATATTACAGCTATGTTGTACGCGCTACAAAACGCAGATTTCGAGGCGAATGGGAAGCCAAAAGGAAAGAAATCAATGTATGAACATGTAATCAGTAAACTCGAATCCAAGGGCGACCTACGCGAGGATGATGAGTTGATAATTTTCGATGATAATTGGTCCGCCGTCAGTAACAGACCAGCGAACGTACCCGACGGAGTGGAGTTCGACGTGGTGCATGTCTGCGCGCCGCGCGCCGGAGCATGGACGCGAGGAGCTAGGGACGATGAAGAATCTTCAGTTTGGGATGTGCATCACAGCCAACCTCCCACTAGATGGAGCCACGTGTCCATGTCGAAGAAGCTGCCATTTCGATTCCCTACATGTGCGAGCACATCACATAATAGCGTATGGTATGGCCACCCCGCCGGTGCGGGTACTCCCGTAGGCGGTCTGTGCACAGTCAGTTGAAGCCCATCTCACCCGTCTGCAGGCAATTGCCACAGGATTAGGTTGCCAGCTCATTAGTGAAATCATTATTCACCGCCCTCGATACACGCTAGGTACAAGGAGTGCGGTTTTATGTATATACAAACTCCAAAAACACCGAATAATAATTTATAAAAACTAAGAGCGGCTTGCTCATAAAGCCGTTTTTATTTTTGTTTGTATGTTTATAGTATAACATGATATCGACGTAAGAAAATTCTTGAAAATTTTGTTGCGAGGAGGCTTTAGCGATGCGTCAATCTCCTGCCAATTGCAACAACTATCATTTATATTAAATCAACAGCAGTTGTGTAGGAGATTGCCACACTCGCTAGCGCTCGTTCGCAACGACTGCGTTGGATTTTGTTACGTCGAACAAACGTCACTTAGTATAGGATGGTTTTTTGTTTTAAGTCTTTTTTAAATTTGATTATTATTGGAGTACGTAAGGTGAGTTGTAGTTGACCCCTTCCGGAGAATCTATTAATCTTACACCAAAGTTTTAGGTTTATTTTGGATTAAAGTTATGGTAGCAGATAAAAACGCTTATCCTCTTAAGTTACAACTAAAATCAGGTGAAGTTTTTGAAGGGTTATGTCCTTTTGATATTAAGGATTTACACTTTGGTGAGATTGTTTTTAACACCGGCATGGTAGGGTATACCGAGACGCTAACTGACCCATCTTATAAAGGGCAAATAGTAACTTTTACTTATCCTATTATGGGAAATTATGGCGTTGCGAATAAAGATACTTGGGAGTCGGATAAAATCCAAGCTGCTGGAGTGATAGTTTGCACAGTGTGTGAAGAGCCTAATAGAGATTTTTCTGAGCAAAGTTTGATAGATTGGTGTAAAAAAGCTAATGTGCCTTTGATTTATGGGATAGACACTCGAGCTTTAACAAAAGTTATTCGAGATAAGGGTGCAACGCCTGCAGTAATTGCAAATGTAAAATCAAATATAAAAGCTAATGAATTTATTGATATAAATACGCAAGATTTAGCTGCTCAAGTTTGTGTTAAAGAGCCAACAATTATTAAAGATGGTAAATATAAATTAATAGTTGTTGATTGCGGTACAAAACAAAATATTTTACGGCATTTATCATCTGATGATTTTGATTTTGAAATTAAACTTGTGCCATATGATTATGATTATACCAAAGAAGAGTTTGATGGGTTATTTTTATCTAATGGCCCTGGGGACCCAGCTATTTGCAAACAAACTATAGCTAATTTAAAAAAGACTATAGAAAACAAAATTAAAAAACCAATTTTTGGAATTTGTCTAGGTGCGCAAATAATGGGCTTAGCTATTGGAGCTACTACTTATAAGATGACTTTTGGGCACAGAGCGCAGAATCACCCATGTTTAGAGATTAAAACAGATAAATGCTTTTTAACATCCCAAAATCATGGTTTTGCGATAAAGCCTGAGACAATTCCATCTGATTGGGAGGTTAGTTTTAAAAATTTAAATGATCAAAGTGTTGCTGGTTTAAAACATAAAACTTTGCCATACTCTAGTGTGCAGTTTCATCCTGAAGCAAATCCTGGGCCAGTAGATACGGCATATTTGTTCAATAAATTTTATGAGGATGTTGTTGCCTACAAAAAATAAGTTTTTAACAGGTGGTGGCATAATGTTTTTAAATAAAATATCTAATTATATTAAGTTTATTAAATTAGGTTTAATAACAAGTTCTTTAATTTTGGGTTTTAGCTCGCAATATTCTTATTCAGCTTTAACTATTGAAATTAACAAAGGGGTTTATAAGCCTTATCCTATAGTTAAGTTGCCGTTTTCAAAATCTGGCTCAAGTAAATTAAGCCAGATTATTCAAGCTGATTTGGCAAGATCAGGAAAGTTTGTATTTAGAAAAAGCTCTAATTATAAATTTGTTGAAAATCCTAAAACTATGCCATGGAAAAGGTGGCCTAGTTTAGCGCAAAAGGCTGATTTTATCTTGCAAGGAGATATAAATCCTACTCCAACTGGTGATAAAGTGCAGTATGCTGTATTTAATACTCAGAATCATAAAGTATTAAAGGCGCAGGTTTTTAATAATATTAAATCTAATAATATTAGAGCTCTTGGGCATCATATTGCGGATAAAGTTTATCAAAGCGTGACCGGTATTCCTGGATATTTTTCAAGTAAGATTGCATATGTTCTAGTTAAACATGTTCGAAAAAATAATTCTCGAAAGTTAATTTATAAGCTTGTAATAGCTGATAGTGACGGATTTAATCCGCAGGTATTAGTTGAGCAAGAGTATAATCCAATTGCAACTCCTACTTTTTCACCAGATAAAAAACAAATAGCTTATGTAAGCTATGTTAAAAATACGATGGCGATTTATACGATTGAGTTAAGCACTGGTAAGCGCAAGATAATAGCTAATTTCCCTGGCATTAATAGTGCACCAAGCTTTTCTCCAGATGGTAAAATAATTGCTATGGGGTTATCTGATAAAAAGGATAAATCTAAAGTAGATTTGTATTTATATAACATAAAAAATAAAAAGTTTACTAGATTAACCCGCGTTGGCACTAATACCTCACCTAAATTTTCACAAGATGGTAAGAATTTATTGTTCACATCTAATAGATCAGGAGGGGTTCAAATTTATAAAATAAACTTGGCATCTAAAAGGGTTAGTCAAATAACAGATATCGAGCAAGGTGTGCAAAATTTTGATGCACAATTTTTACCTGATAATAAAAGAGTTGTCATGATGAATCAGATGGAATCAGGTGGCGCGATTCGGATAGTAGTTTTAAATTTATTAAATAAAAAAATGGAAATAATTAGTGCAGGGCCTACGGATAAATCTCCGACTTTATCATCTAATGGGCAAATGGTTTTATATATAAATTTAAGTGAAGCTGGAAGCAAACTTATGGTGAGCTCTATCGACTCAAGAGCAAGTTATGAGTTGCCAGAGCAAAATGGGGTAATTAGGTCTCCAGCCTGGATATAATATTTATATATTTAATACTGTTTAAAATATTGCATTATCTGATATAATAAATAAATTAAGGTTTGTGTTAATTTAAATTATGGGTGGAATAAAATGAGAAAAATAATTTCAATAAGCTTGATTGGCTTAGCGGTAGGTTCAAGTTTGTTATCAGGTTGTACTGGCACAAGAAAGGGCGCAGATGCTCCTATAGTTAGCAATCGTATTGGTGATGGATCTCATGCTTATGGAATATCCAGTGATGGTTCTTTCTCAGGTGATGATATGGATTTTTACGGTTCAGAGAAATTTTCACCAGAGCTAAGAGAGCAAATAGGGCACTTATCTAGAAAGGTTTATTTTGGTTTTGATAGATTTAAAGTTTCTTCAAAGGCAAAACCAGACGTTAAAGCAAATGCTATGTTTTTATCTCAGCATCCTGATATTCCGGTTATGTTAACTGGTAATACGGATCCTCGTGGATCTTCACCTTACAATTTTCATCTTGGGCAACGGCGCGCTGATGCAGTTAAAAAAGAGTTATTAAAAGATGGTGTGCCTGCTAGTCAAATTTGTACAGTAAGTTATGGTGAACTTCGCCCAGCTGCGACTCCAGATGAGTTTAAAGGAGATTGGAAGAAAGCTTATAACTTAGATAGACGGGTTGAACTCGTATATGGTCAAACCTGCGAAGGCCATAATAAATAGTTTATTATTTTAAATAAGAGGTGGCATATGCGAGGGTTATTTTCAGGGGTGATTTTAATTGGAGTGGGTTTGCTTGCTGGTGTAGCTTGTAATAATTTGGCTTTTTCTCAAACTTCTACTGGCACCAAGAGTGCTCAGGCCAGCCAAGTTAAGTCGAATTTAACTTTTAAGGCAGAATCTAATGGTAAGTCTGATGCTCAAGGTAGTTACCTTGGTAATTTATCTGATCAAGTTAGTTTACAGGGTAAAGATTTAAAAGATTTAAAATCTCAAATTGCAGCTATTCAGAAAAAGATTGATCAAAATAGTCGGTTGATTAGTTATTTAAACTCACAGCTTTTACAGGTTCAAGTTGGGAGTAAATTGTCAATAACCGAAAAGCCAAGCTTACCTAAAGAGGCAGTTATATCCAAAGATGGCAAGAAGCCTTTAATGAACGCATCTCAAAGTGCATTGTATAACCATGCATATGATTTATTAAATCAGAATAAATATAAAGCTGCTATAGATGCATTTAATTCATTTTTGCAGAAGTATCCTAAAACTGCCAATGCTAGTGAAATCTATTATTTGCTAGGACAACTTTATTTAATAACTGATAATAATGATTACGCCATTAGTTCATTTAAAAAAGTTAAAGTAGGTTCTTCTCGCAGACCTGAGGCAATGTTACAAGTTGGTAAATTATACCTAGTTAATGGCGATGCTGCTCATGCTAAACAGTTTTTAGAAAAAGTAGTTAAGGACTATCCTAAATCAGGTGCAGCTGAACATGCTCAGATTTGGCTAAAAACTATGTAGATAGTACTAGATATTATCTAGGTGCTGTGGACCTTATGTAGAGCTATAGCATAGCAAATTTTTTTGTTATACTGCGTGCAATTAAGTTAGAAGATTTAAAAAGCATGCTAAGAATCACTGAAATTTTTTATTCATTGCAAGGCGAGTCAAGTTTTGTCGGCTTACCCACTATTTTTGTACGCCTAACAGGCTGCCCATTAAGATGTCAGTATTGTGATACAGCTTATGCTTTTAGTGGTGGTTCTAGAAAAAGTTTTGATGATATTTTGTTTGAGATAAAAAAGTATAATACTAAATATATCACTATTACAGGTGGAGAGCCGTTAGCACAAAAAAATGTTTTAGAGCTTATGCAAAAGTTATGTGATTTAGGATATATCTTATCTATAGAAACTTCAGGTGCTTTTGATATAAGCCCGATAGATTCCAGAGTCACTCGAGTTATGGATATTAAAACTCCAGATTCAAAAGAGTGCCATCGTAATTTATTAACTAATTTAGATCACTTAGATAAATCTGATGAGGTTAAATTTGTAATCTGTTCAAAAGATGATTATAACTGGTCTAAAGGGTTTATTTTAAAGCATGATTTGACCAATAAATCACAAATATTATTTTCGCCGTGTAATGGAGATGTTAATCCAACTGATTTAGCTGATTGGATAATCCAAGATCAGTTAAATGTGAGATTTCAGCATCAATTGCATAAAACTCTATGGGGCGATGTTTCTGGGAAGTAGTTTTACTTAATTCACTCGCCTTACGCACAAGTATAAATTCATGCCAAAGACCACCCAAACATAAGAAATACCCCAATGCAGTCGTTGCGAGTAAG
>CAJQSL010000064.1 GCA_905612315.1 uncultured Francisellaceae bacterium | reverse complement strand
CACTACGAAGAATTTCATATTCAAGATTCTGATACATCGTGGCCGGTAAATTTTTATTTATTACAAAAGCAGAATATTACATTATTTGGACCTGAGCCGAAAAAACTTATAACTCCCATCTCTCAAGATGAATTTGTTTGTTATATAAAAGAATTAGTTCTCGAGTGGAAAAGTTGGATAACACAAACCAAAAACTATTCTGTGGCATACCACTATTATGCGGTGTTAACAATTTGTAGATCTTATTATGTTTTGCAGCATAAAGAGCAAGGATCTAAATTAAACGCTGGGAAATGGATGATAAACAAACTCCCCAAATGGGAAGATTTAATTAAAAGAGCAATATCCCAAAAAGACAAACCTTTTAACAAAGATTGTAAAGAGAGTTCGATTTATCCTGAGGTGTTTGGTTTTATTAGTGAAATTATAAATTTGATAGAGACTGAGTTCGGCGTAACATAACCCAACGCAGTCGTTGCGAGGAGGCTTTTAGCCGACGTGGCAATCTCCTGCACGAAGCTGATATTACTACCAGAGCTGTAATTGGCACGAGATTGCCACGTCGCTACGCCCACTCGCAAAGACTCGTTTTGGTTTTAGGTCTTTTTGATGCTTGATTTTATCGCGCGTAAGCAATAAAAAATATCAAATTTAATATTCTAGTGAAACCGGTTACCGCTAGTAATTTAGGTTTTATACTTAATAGATTATTCATTGCAGCACGCCGTTCTTCATTGCATCCTATGACTATTATACATACTTCATGTAAAATGGTTATGATTTTTGACTATTTTGTATGAAGTGTGTATAATAGTCATGTCACTTAACTATATCATAGGATCAACAAATAATGCTTAAATCTAGATATCTCCAGAAGTTTATTGAAGAGCTTTGCTTTTCTTCCCATAAAATGGCATTCATTTCTGGACCAAGGCAATGTGGAAAAACCACATTGGCAAAACAAATACTGAAACAACGCCAAGCTGGGCAATACTTTAATTGGGACGAAAAGGGGTTTCGCCTTGCTTGGACAAAGCATCCGCTATCAACCATAGAGGCTGCAGCAGAAAACAGCAAAAACACCCCCATTGTAATACTTGATGAAATCCATAAAGCTAAATCCTGGAAGCGCAACCTAAAAGGCGTCTATGATAGCCTAGCGAGTCCTTCTGATATTATTGTCACAGGAAGCGCAATGTTAAATACCTACCGAAGAGGAAGCGATAGCCTGCTTGGTCGCTACCATCATTTTCGATTACACCCATTTTCTCTTGCTGAATTACTCAACAATCGCTTTACCACTGAAAGCGACGATCTTATTGAAACAGCATTTAATATACAAATTTCGCCAAATTTAATAGCAAAGAAACACCTAGAAGCGCTCTGGAAATTTGGTCCATTCCCCGAACCACTATTCTCCCAAAACAAAAGAACTTTAAATTTATGGCAATCAGAACGCACCCAAAGACTTATTCGGGAAGACTTGAGAGACTTGAGCCGCATACAGGAACTAAGCCAAATAGAAATGCTTGTTACATTATTACCTGAAAGGGCATCTGGGGTATTAAGTATTACTGCATTAAGGGAAGATATGGAAGTTGCATATGCGACTATGAAGCTCTGGATTCACTACCTGAAAGAAATTTACTATTTGTTTGAAATAAAGCCTTACTCTCAGTCAATTCCTAGAAGCTTAAAAAAAGAAGGTAAAATCTATTTATACGATTGGGGCGAGATTGAAAGTGAGGGCCCGCGATTTGAAAACTTAATTGCCTGTCACCTATTAAAATATGTCGATTTTTTATCAGATTCTGGCGAAGCAAAAGCCAAATTATATTACCTAAAAAACAAACAGAAACAAGAAATTGATTTTCTTATTGTTAAAGATAACAAGCCTTGGATTCCAATCGAAGTAAAACTCAATGAAGAGTCACTATCACCTAATTGGGGTGCTTATTTAAAACATTTGCCTTGCAAAAAAGGAATTCAAGTCATCAAAAAAACTGGCGTTAAAAAAACTGTATGCATCAATGATGCTGAAGTACTGGTCATTAGTGCAGAATATTTTTTGCCCTTGCTTTGCTGAAGCTATAATTCCACCAACTTTTCAGACATAAAAATCTAACATCTAGTTCCTAAAAAGTTAAAACATATAAATTATAATAATGAGAAAAACCTAATGACATGCATCCTTGAGACAGAAAGATTAAAAATATGTGTTCCTCAATTATCAGATTTAGATAATTTAATTTCATTAAGAACTAACCCGGTAGTTATGGAATGCTTAGGCGGTTTTGGGCAAGAATTTGGAACTGGAGTTATTCAAGATAAAAAAGAAATTAAAAAACAGCTCGACTTAACTCAAGGATATTTTGATAAATATGGACTCGGATTTTTTTGTGTATTTGAGAAAGAAACAGGAGATTTTATTGGTCAGGCAGGTTTGTTTCACTTAAGGTTTAACACAAAACAACCTGATATAGAACTAGCCTATAGATTATATAAAAAATATTGGGGCAAAGGTTATGCCACTGAGCTTGCCAAATCTCTTATAAAATGGGGCTTTGAAAAGCATAAATTGCCTAAAATTATTGCACCAGTTCATCCTGGCAATGAACGCTCAATTCGTGTATTACAAAAAGCAGGAATGACTTATAAAGAAGATATTTGCTATAAAGGTCATATGATTCCTTGTTATGTTATTTTGTGTTGCGATAAATAAGTAACATGCAGCACAAAAATCATGCAATTTGGAAGTTCAATATCTAAAACGCTGTCGTTGCGAACGAGCCTTCGGTGAGTGTGGCAATCTCCTGCACGAAGCTGATATTACTACATCTTAATCACTGACTGATCTCTCCTGTTCGAAAGCCTCTCATCTTACGCGGGGCAAGATGGTTTTGAAAAAAAATTGCAAACTAATTAATCCTAACACATAATACTTCTATGAAATCACTTAATCTTGGCATTCTTGCACATGTTGATGCTGGCAAAACTAGCCTAACTGAGAGGTTGCTGTGCCATGTTGGCGTGCTTGAGCAGCCAGGAAGTGTCGATGCAGGTAACACCCATACAGATTCTCTAGAGCTAGAGCAACAGCGTGGCATCACTATTCAATCTTCTGTGGTGTCATTTCAGATCAATCAAACAAGAATTAATTTAATTGATACACCAGGGCATGCTGATTTTATTTCTGAGGTCGAGCGAGCTCTGGCTGTTATTGATGCTGTTGTGCTGGTTATATCCGCAGTAGAAGGTATTCAAGCGCAGACGCGGCTACTGATGAATACACTAAAGCGACTAAAAAAACCTGTATTAATCTTCGTCAATAAAATCGATCGTACCGGCGCACATTCGCTAGCGTTAATCGAACAAATCAATCAAAGTCTTCAGATTGTTGCATTACCAATGGTACGAGTTGATGCTATCGGTACTAAAAAAGCATCTGTTTCGCACCTAACCACCAAGGATAGAGATTATTATCGTGAGTTGATGGACGCCCTGATTTCTCAAAGCGATACGTTTCTAGAAAAATGTATCCATAATGATTTATCAATAACAAAATCTGATTTTTTGGATCAAATAATTGTGCAAACTCGCCATGCAAACTTCTACCCTGTTTATTTTGGTTCCGCTGTCACAGGTGTTGGGATTGATGCACTATGCATTGGGATTGAGCACTACTTGCCTTCGAAACAACATAATTGTGAAGCTGCGTGTGAGGGTATGGTTTTTAAGATTGAGTATGACAGTAAACAGCTTCCAATGGCTTATATCAATTTAACTTCTGGCCAGTTAAAGCATAGAGAAAGCATTAAACTATACCGTCAAATATATGGAGAAAACAAATCAATAACAGAAAAAATTCCCAACCTTAAAACATTTCAGCAGGGCAAGCTTGAGAAAGCAGAAACAGTTTATGCAGGTAGCATTGCCTGTATTTCTGGATTTAATGACATAAAAATTGGCGACAGTTTATCTGAGGCGGGCAATAAGTCAGCTGAACAGTATTTTTCACGCCCAACAATAGCAACTGAAATTATTTCGCTCGACCCTAAAGATAGTGGAAAGCTCTTCTCGCAATTGAAATTATATGCAACCCAAGACCCTTTAATTGAATTGCATCAAAATGCTAGTGATGGGTCCCTTATTGTTAAATTATATGGAGAGATTCAACAGCAAATAATAAGAGATCGTTTGCTTTGTGATACGGGTATTACAGTAAAATTTAAACAACCAACCATGATTTGCATAGAACGACCGATAAAAATGGGTGAGGCTAAACATATTATGGATTTGCATAATCTGCCATTAGATTTCTATGCAACCTTAGGCTTCAGGATTGAACCAGGTGCTATTGGTTCAGGGGTTCAATACGATATGCAGGCACACCGAGGCCGCATACCTACTGGTTATCATTCTGTTATTGAACAAGCTGTATATAAATTTCTTGAGTCTGGTTTACATGGTTGGCAAGTAACTGATTGTTTAATTACCATGACTGATTCTGGTATTTGCCCATTAAGTATTGCGCCGCATTTTCGTCAATTGACGCCAATATTATTACAGCAAGCATTAGAGCAGGCGCAAACACAAATTTGCGAACCGATAAGCTATTTTGAGATAGATATACCATCATCTGCTCTAAACAATGTATTGGAAGAACTGGCTAATTGGCGAGCCAGAATTGAAGCTATCGAACCTAATGCTGACAACTATAGTATCAAAGGTAAAGTATTATCTAGCGCGATGCATACAATCCAAGAAAATCTACCCCATATAACTCAAGGAAGAGCCAACCTTATTAGCCATCATGAAGGTTATAGCCAAAATGATTGAGTCAGATTTTATTGTAAAATTCAAGAACGAGTACAGAAAAGTTTTGCTAGCTACTGTTAGCTCGCTAAATAAAAACTATTCCTGCCAATGCACTTGACTCCACCAAAGTGCTTTTTTAGCAGATCACTCCACTAGATTCTTTTCTAATTTTTCTTTTTTAATCTTTCAGGGCATATTTTCATAGCCTGTAAATTGTTGCAGATAAAGGACAATGGAGTCTAGTGCATAGGTTTTCTTTAAGGGTAAGCGTCGCATCTAACACAGTCTAGACGGTTTAGGAATTTTTAGAAGTTATTATCCAGATCGTGGTGGTATAAATTGGGGATACAATGGTGGCACTTGGGGATATTCTACTTGGTATGATTGGAATCCTTCTAAAAACGTATTATATGTCGTAAGTTATAATTCTGGCATGTTCTCTAAAGACAAAAATGGCATTGGAGTAGAGTATCAATTAATTCAAAAGATATTCCCACCGCTGCAAAAGCAAATAGAGGCTCTAGTCCATCAAGTTTGATTTTAAACACTAGTAAACTATAGTTTAATAAAAACATGGTTTCTGTATTTGACATCCTCCCCGCCCTAAAGAGACGGGGTTTTACGGCTCAGATTAGATAAAATACTCATGTTACGCACTTAACTCAAAACCATATAAAAAAAACCCCCAACGCTGTCGTTGCGAACGAGCCTTCGGTGAGTGTGGCAATCTCCTGCACGAAGCTGATATTACTACCCTAGTTGCAGTTGGCAGGAGATTGCCGCGTCGCTACGCTCCTCGCAACGACTTAGTTGGTTTTTTTATGTCGAACTAACTACCGGGTAATATTTTTATGCCGAGGCTTATATAGCACACATCGCATAATAGTCGCGACTATTCCGGCATGCATGCTATAATAGTCGGAAAAACACTAAGGAAAGATGACAGAAAATATAAATAATATTAGCCACTTTATTTATTTCCTGTCTTTTTTAACAAAACCAGATAATTATTATCTTCACTATAGTTAGTTTCTATGAAACCCCAAAGAAGTCGTTGCGAGCGAGCCGTAAGGCGAGTGTGGCAATCTCCTTCCTGAGAAACTGAGTTTATTGCGAATCTAACTTAATATTTAAAAACACAAAATAAAAAGATGATAACCCTAGAACCACATCAAAACTAATCACATCGAACCTGGGTTGACTTATGTTGTCCGTTACGTTACACTTAACACGTGATAAAAAGTTGGCAACATAAAGGTCTTAAAAAATTTTATAAAACTGGTTGTGTAAAAGGCATTCAGTTTAAGCATAGGTTGAAGGTAACAATTATTTTGCAACTTTTAGATGCGGCAACCAAACCAGAAGATTTAAATTTACCAGGAATGAAATTCCATCAATTAAAAGGAAATTATAAAAAATTTTATTCAGTTTCGGTTAGTGGGAATTGGCGCGTGATTTATAAATTTGATGGAAAAGATATGATATTAGTTGACTATTTAGACTATCATTAATTAAAGGAGAAAACTTATGAGCATAAATAAACCATTGCATCCAGGCCTTATAGTAAAAGATGTTTTAATTGATAATACTGATTTGTCGGTTACTCAGGCAGCCGAGCACTTAGGAGTATCTAGAACAGCACTATCTAGGCTTATTAATGGGCATGCAAGTATTAGTCCTGAAATGGCGTTAAGACTATCTAAATTTTTTCAAACAAGTATTGAAAGCTGGATGAATTTGCAAACTCAATATGATGTTTGGTTGGTACAGAAAAAAGCTAAAAAAATAAAAGTTAAGCCAATGAATCGTGCGGCTTAAATCATGTTAACGTTGCAGGGAATGATGAGATTGAGATCACCTACTCGTTATGCAAAGATTTCTGGGGACAAGGGTTAGCTCTAGAAATTGGAGAATTTGCTATTAACCAAGCTTTCTCAAAATTAAAATTAAATAATATAGTTTGCTTTGCCGATGAAAATAATCTGCGCTCATTGCGCGTAATTGAAAAACTTAAATTTCAATATGAAAAAGATTTTGTTTATAAAGGTGTGAAGCATAAGTTATTTCGCATGTGAATTTATATCAAAAATCAAACAGAACCCTGGCATACTCATCTAAACTTTGAATCTTCTCTAATTCTAACTCCTCTGGCAACTGCCAAAAAATATCAAAACTATTATGTTGTGTTAAACCCACCGCCTGGCGATACAAAGCCATTCCAAGTGTTTGCTTAGCAAAGTTATTAGTTATCGGCCAATTAGCCGCATCAATTAATGTTTTAAGTAAAACCTTATCACCCGGAAATAAAGATAAACAAAGCTTAGCAACTTCATAATGGCGATCCGTAACCACAGCATCACCCCAGTCGATTATGCCGCTAAGATTGCCGTCTTTAACAAAAACATGCATCGAAACCATATCCCCGTTTACAAAAACTCTATCAAAAGGCTCAAGAGTTGTCATAAAATCATCTATTTGTGGAATTAAATGTTTTGGCAACGAGCTTTGCTGCGCGGCAGCTTTTATATCTAATTTTGGCCAAGATTCGTCAGTTTTAAATTTACCTGCAGCCGGCAGTGCATGTATATACTTTAACTGCTCGCCAAGTTGTGCCACAACTATAAGTTGCTGCTCCCGGGTAAGCTTAGTATTTAGCCATGAATTTCCAGCTATTCTAGTTGATATAATATATGACCAAGATGCATCTTTATCTTCACATAAATTACCGCAAGCTAAAATTTTAGGCGTACAAATTTTATTATCTTTATCTAGAATTTCATGAGCTTCGCATTCAGAGGTAAAAACTTCTTGCCAATTTTGTCTGTGGCCGAAAAATTTTACTACTAAATTATCAATCAGAAATACAGGATAAGTGCTATTAAAACCAGCGGTGATATCTAAATTATTATTTTCTAATTTTTGTGCTATATCTTTTGCAATCTCATGGCGTTGTAAAACATCTATAATTTTTGGACGCCAGAAATTTATATCAGATAAGCTAGCTTTATATTGCTCGTTTGATTTAAAAATTAGTTTGTTTTGCATTGTTTTTGCCTTTCTAAATTATTTAAGTAGAAGCGGTTTGATATTCCATTATATCGCGCAAGTACCTTTGCCAGAAAGTCAAGACTAATCACCGCAAAAGCTGCGGTGATAAATATCCTTATTCACCGCATACTTTTACTAAAGTATTGATTAAAAATACTTTTATTTTTTAGCTTCTTTGGCTTTCTTAGGATGAGATACCCAAGAATCACTCATTTTATTGATAGTATCTAATTGCTGAGGTTTTGGTATATATCCTGGAACTAAGGTTGGTTTTCCTGTTGTATTATCAATATATAAAAGAACAGGGGTTCCGCCAAAGCCTGAATCTGTGAAGAATTTAGTATTCTGGTCAACAATATCAAAAGATTTTTTGTTAGCGCTTGTATCTTCAATACCGTCAATTCCACCACTTTCATGCGACATATCAAAACTGGATTCATCTTTATCTAATAGTTTAGCTGCGGCATCATTACCTTTGTTTATCTGCGCTGATACTATTTCAGCTGCACGCATTCTGCTTGCTGGTCCACGGATAGCAACTGGAATAAATCTAATTTGAAGTTTAGCATCTTTACCTTCTGTATACCCCTTTAGCTCTTTATAAAGCAAATTACAATATGAGCAATCAGTATCAATTAAGGCATAAAGCTTGTGCGGAGCCTTATCAGGACCTACTGAAATATATTTCATTGTATGGATTTTATCATAAGCTTTAATAGCTTGTTTGCTCACTATATATTTTTGCTTGTATTGCTCAGAAAGGTTTGTTCCATCAGCTGATATTATATTTCCAAACACTATATATTTAGCATCTTTAGGTGCAAATGCAATCATCTCTTGTTGCGGACCTTCTTTGGGAGAAATTATATATCCATTAAGGTCTCCAATAGCTTTAAAGCTACCAGTTACTTTTGCTTTGCCTTGTGTGACTTTGTCTATTAATTTAGTAATAGACTCATCAATTTTATTCGCACTTTTTTTGGATACAGCAGTTTTGCTTGCACCATGGGCTATAGCACTGTTAAATGGCATGTTTATAGCAAACATACTTGCAGTAGCTAAAATAGCTGCAGTTGAAATTGATTTTATTTTTATATTTATGTTTTTCATGGATTATATCCTCATTATTAAATTTTAAAAAATTAGTATATCTATAGGAATAGTTTTTAACAAAGGTTTATTCTTTAATTTTTACTAATTAAGTTACTTTAAAGCTAATTTATACTAAATTTAAGTTATTAATCTTAAAATTTTTAATTATCTTAATGGAGAAATATTATGAGTGACAAAAAATGCCCGGTAATGCATAGGGCCTTAACAAGCGATAGCATAGGTACATCAAATAAAGACTGGTGGCCAAATCAGTTAAAATTAAGTATTTTGCACCAAAATGATAAAAAATCTAATCCAATGGACAAAGGTTTTGATTATAAAGAAGAATTTAAAAAATTAGATTACGCTGCTCTAAAAAAAGATCTAACTGATCTTATGACAGACTCTAAAGATTGGTGGCCTGCTGATTATGGGCATTATGGTCCTTTATTTATTCGTATGACTTGGCATGCTGCTGGAACCTACAGAACTGGTGATGGTCGTGGGGGCGGTGGTACTGGCTCGCAGCGTTTTGCGCCACTTAATAGTTGGCCAGATAATGGAAACTTGGATAAAGCACGCCGGCTTCTTTGGCCTATTAAACAAAAATATGGAGAAAAAATCAGTTGGGCTGATTTATTAATTCTGGCAGGTAATGTTGCCATTGAATCTATGGGCGGAAAAACACTTGGTTTTAGTGGTGGTAGAGCAGATATTTGGGCGCCGGAAGAAGATATTTATTGGGGTGTTGAAAAAGAATGGCTTACTGAAAAACGCTACAGTGGTGAACGTGATCTTGAAAATCCATTAGCCGCAGTTCAGATGGGCTTAATTTATGTTAACCCAGAAGGCCCAGATGGTAACCCTGACCCGCTTGCAAGTGGTAAAGATATTAGAGAAACTTTTGCTCGTATGGCGATGAATGATGAAGAGACAGTAGCATTAACCGCTGGAGGTCATACTTTTGGTAAGACACATGGTGCAGGAGATCCGAGCCATGTTGGCCCTGAGCCTGAAGGGGCTCCGCTTGATCAGATGGGGCTTGGGTGGAAGAGTTCACATGGTTCAGGTAAAGGTCGGGATTCTATTACAAGTGGTATTGAAGGTGCTTGGACGTATAATCCTATCAAATGGGATCATGGTTACTTTGATACATTATTTAAATATGAATGGAAGCTTACCAAAAGCCCTGCAGGTGCGCACATATGGCATGCGGTAGATCAAAAAGAAGAAGATATGGCTCCAGATGCGGAAGATGCTTCAATAAAAGTTCCAACTATGATGACAACTGCAGATATGGCGATGCGTGAAGATTCAATCTATAAAAAAATCTCAAAGCATTTTCATGAAAATCCAGCTGAATTTGCCGATGCTTTTGCGCGAGCGTGGTTTAAGTTATTACATCGTGATATGGGGCCGCGCACGCGATATATTGGCCCAGAAGTTCCTAGCGAAGATTTTATTTGGCAAGATCCAATTCCTAAGGGCAACACTAATTATGATGTAAATTCTGTTAAAGATAAAATAGCAAATAGCGGTTTATCTATTAGTGAGATGGTAGAAACTGCATGGGCAAGTGCATCAACTTATCGAGGATCTGATATGCGCGGCGGCGCAAATGGTGCACGTATTCGCTTAGCTCCACAAAAAGATTGGGAGGCTAATAAACCAGAGCAATTATCAAAGGTTTTGGGAGTACTAGAGAAAATAGCAAGTGATTCAGGTGCATCTGTTGCTGATGTAATTGTTCTTGCAGGAAATGTTGGAATTGAAAAAGCATCTGGGGTGAGTGTGCCATTTCATCCTGGTAGAGGCGATGCTACTCAAGATCAAACTGATGTAGATTCTTTTGCTGTGCTTGAGTCTGAAGCTGATGGCTTTAGAAATTATTCAAAAAAAGATTTTAGTATTACTCCAGAAGAAATGATGCTAGATAAGGCCCAATTGCTTGGGCTTAGTGCGCCTGAGATGACAGTTCTAGTTGGCGGCATGCGCGCCTTGGGCGTTAGCTCAAATGGTATGGGTGTATTAACTGATAACCCAGGCAAGCTCTCAAATGACTTTTTCATAAATTTACTTGATATGAAATATGAGTGGAAACCTACTGGTAAAAATTCCTACGAGGGAGTTGATCGCTCCAGTGGTAAAAAAGTATTTGATGCATCGAGAGTTGATCTTGTGTTTGGTTCTAACTCACAACTTAGAGCCTTAGGCGAAGTTTATGCAGCTGCTGATGCGAGCAAAAAGTTTGTCGATGATTTTGTATCTGCTTGGAATAAGGTCATGAATGCTGATAGGTATGACTTGGAGTAGTTTATTTGCTGGTTAATAATTAAAAGAAACAATTTTATTAAAATAATTTGAAATTTTAATATCTGATTTTGTTATAAGAGCGATATAAGTATCAGGTCTACTGAGAACTACGTAAAAAATACTCCAAAATCCTAATAAAACGTAATAAGTAAAAAGTTCTTAATCTTGCGATAAGATAATATTAAACACTTTTGCAATCGCATATAAAGGATAAGTATGAACTTTTTCATAAATAGAATAATTATGAGTTGAAAATCGTAAACCATAAGGTGAGTTAGGGTGTGTTTCCAAAAAGCTATGCATGCTTTTTAATGTAGAACCATGGCTTGCTTTTACTTCTACAGGGATAATACCATCGACATGATTTATAATATAATCAATTTCTGCTATGGACCCTTTTGCATCACGCTTCCAATAATACAGCTTATTATCTAACTTTGAATTCTGGTAAACCAAAAGTTCCTGCCCAACAAATGCCTCCGTCAAGTTGCCTTTATTAATAAAAGATTGCGCTGGCGCTAACACCCAATCTTGCATGCTCAATCCTAATAAAGCTTGTGTTAGGGCGATATCATGTAAAATAATTTTATATCTATTGGTACTAATTTGGCTTGCTAAAGGCTTGCCTTGAGCTGAGCTATGATAAACATAATGTAAAATATTTGCTTTATGCATAAGCTCAATACAAGGAGCTAACTCACGTTTACGATACTCTCCATCTATTTTAGAATAATTGAAAGCCTGAGAGAGTTGAGTTGGAACCTGATTAATTAGTAAATTGAGGAATTTAATTTGGGTATGTTTGGCATACTTTTCAAAGTCTTGCCGGTAGGCATTGGCAATGTCGTGTAAAATATCAAGACAATAACCATAATTGGCTTCATCTCTCCAGGTTGCAACAACTTTTGGCATTCCACCAATCATCATATATTCACTAAGTTTTTTTAGTAAAATATCATGAATTGGCTCAGGCATTTTTTGATCTGGTGAATGTGTTAATATGGCGTCAACTTGCTGATCCGATCCTTGGGCTCCCAAAAATTCTATAAAAGACATGGGGTACATTTGTAAAAAGGAAACTCTTCCAACAGGAACTCCAACTTGCTCAATGGCAAAATCTAATAAAGAACCTGCAGCAATAACATGTAATTCTGGCATTAGTTCATAAAAATAACGTAAAGCTATAATTGCTCTTGGGCATGCTTGAATTTCATCTAAAAATAGAAGGGTCTTTCCTGGAGTAATCGAACAGCTTTTAATAACTGAAATATTTTTAATTATTTCTTTAGGTTCTAAGTTTCCAGTAAAAATAGCTTTTATATCTGGATATTGTTCAAAGTTAATTTCTACAAAATCATCAAATTCCCGTGCAAATTGACGAACTAAATGAGTTTTGCCGACCTGCCTTGCTCCTCGTAAAATAAGAGGTTTTCTAATAGGAGATTCTGTCCAGCTCTTAAGTTCTTTATATATAAGTCTTTTCATTACAAAAGGCCTTTTTTGGTTGTAAAACAAACATCATTTAGTGTAATTATGGTCGAAAAACAGACATTATTCAAGTATTTTTTGGTTAAAAATATAACATCTTTAGTCTTTTGAGGTTTTCTTATGTTGAACTCAGGTCAATTACGGTTACGAACTCATGTGTGATATGGGCTTTCTAATACCATTAATTTTACTAACCCTAAAAGCGCACAAAATAATTAAGGCAGATAATATTCCCACAATTAGAATAGTTACAGATAATGGCAGCTGATTTACTTCAGTTAAGGTTTAGAAAAATGGAAGGTAATAAACTACAGCTTGTAAAAATACTGGCGCCCTTATATAATTTCAGTCCAATTATTTAACTAGAAAATACGGTGAGTCATATGAATCAATTGTTTTTAACACCCTCCTTAACTCGGACCATCATTTTAGTTATTGCCCGTATCCTTTTCGCTTCACTTCTTTTTCAAGATGCCATATTCAACAAAATAATGCATGCAAATCAAAGTATGGCACTGATGTCGAGCATTCATTTGCCATTTCCCAAAGTATTTCTTGTACTCATTGTCGCTTTTGAGCTAATAGGAGGGTGCTTATTAATACTTGGATTTTATACACAAATAATCTGTATTCTTTTTGCAGTATTTTGTATTGCTGTATCCCTCATGTTTCACCGATTCTGGCAATACAGCGATTTTTCGATAATGCAAAATCAGATGAATCATTTTATGAAAAATCTCGCCATTGCCGGCGGCGCCATTTATATCGCTTTTGCTATATAACTTAAAAGCCATTATCAAACATATTTCAGTCCTGTATGCACCCATCCCAACCTTACCTCAAAGGGGAAGGGCCTCCCGAGGGACGTCGTTGCGAGACGGAATTGTTGCGCGGATCCACCCATCCCAACCTTACCTCAAGGGGGAAGGGCCTCCCGAGGGACGTCGTTGCGAGACGGAATTGTTGCGCGGATCCACCCATCCCAACCTTACCTCAAGG